>NZ_CP009286.1:3212500-3524500 GCF_000758685.1 Paenibacillus stellifer | reverse complement strand
TATTTTAAGTTTCGTATGTTGGGATTGAGGTTTGGACGTATAAATGCAAAAGGGCGGTCTACGGGCCATATAGGCCGGCAGTACCCGCCGCAAGGTTTCGGAGCTGCTCCGAGTTTCACCCGACAAATTTTACCCGATACGTTTTGACCCTAAACGTATTACCTTGTCTTGAATTCCAAAGCCGATTCTGCGGCCGCACCGGAAGAACAGCTACTTCCGAATCACGATCCGGTAATCCCGGGAAGCGGTGAAATCTTCCGCTGTTACCGTCAGTCGGACGACGGTCTCCATTCCTGTCAGCTTGACGGAGCGGGGCTGCGACTCATCGATCAGCACGCCGTCTACATAGACGAGTGCCCCGGGATGATTGGCTGCAATCATCATTGTGATAGCAGCCCGGTCTTCGGCTGCATTCACCACAATTTCGCGCTGGGCGAGATCGGGAAGATGCTCCGCTTCGGCGCCCTCGAAGCTCAAGCTGGCGATACCGGTGTCCGAATTAAAGGCGGTCATCGTTCTCAGAATGCCGAAGATCGCATTGTCTTGTTCCCGCGCAGCGAACTTGATGTCAAGAGCAGTCTTGTCACCGATCATGCCGGCACTCAGCACATAGTGTTTCTCGACGAACGAGCGTCTGTCCTCCGCCTGCAGCTTCTCGCTGGCAATAAGCTCATCATCCGCATAGATCTCGAAGGTCCTGCCGGAGTTGCCCGCAAAATAGGTCACCGACAACAGATTGTCCCGGCCCGGTATGACGGCCATCCGGTAGCTGAACCATCCGCCGGACTCGGCGCGGCGGAAATTGCTGCCGTCCCATGTGCCGACGGAGGTCGCCTCGCCACGGACGCCATGCTGCAGCTCGTATTGATCGTTGCCGACCGGCAGGCTGTCAATGGTGGCGCGCTCGGTCCGGCCCCGCTCTTTGGCATTCAGAATATGCTTTTGCAGTTCTAGCGAATCCTCTTCGACGATCCGCCAATAGATGCCGTATCGTTCGCGGTGCTGTCTGTAGTGGGGGGTGAACACCAGCCTTGAGTCCTCGTCGGTGTCTTTGAGGGTAAAGGCAAGCTTGCCGTCCCTGTCCCGCATCAGGTGAGATGGGAGATCGGCCAGCCACTGCTCCGGGCTCATGCCTATGACAGTGATGAAGTCTTTCACAAGCATGCTCCGGGTCGGAACGCTGACCATAACGCCCGTAGAGGACAGCTCCATGTCGTCGGAGCCGAGAGCGGCGCTGAGGACGAACGGCCCGTAACGGAAGCCCGCGACATGCGGTGCATCCGGGAGGGAGGAGAAGGTGACCGTCATCGGCAGCCTGAGGATGATCTGATCGCCATCCTTCCAGGTTTTGTTCAACATCGCCCAGCCGTTCTCTGCCTCAAGCTTCTCTGGGTGTCCGTTAACGTCGGCTTCAATCGGTCCCGCGGCCCAGGAAGGTATCCGGAAGCGAAGAGTAAGCGGGGAGGTGACGCCATCCTGCACAGATAAGGTGAAGGATGTCCGGTCGCCGGCCGGAAGCTCCGACTGTTGAATCAATATGATGCCCGCTTCTTCCCAATCCAGTCTTGAGCTGATATATTGATTGACGTACAGCTCGCGGGTCAGCTTCAGCATGTTATAGGTATTGCAGGTTTCGCAGGTGAAGTTGGAACGGTCACGGTCTAAGGGATCAGGTTCCCCGAAATGCTCCCATTCGCTGTTGCCGCCGGTCATGTAGCTGTGGTGAAAGACGACCATTTCCCAAAATTTCTCGCAGGCTTCCAGGTAGAAGCGTTCGCTTTCACCCAGTACGTTGTAACGGTTCAACGCTCCGAGAAATTTCGGAATCGTTGTGTTGGCGTGTTTGCCCCGGAGGTTATCCCGGCCTTCGTGAACGGGCGTGAACAGCGTAAGCTCGTCGAACATATGGGCGGCCTCCAAATGGCGCTCGCTTCGGGTGATACGGTATAAATCATACAGGCAATCGTTCATACCGCCGTATTCGACCGAAAGGACAAGGGAATGGATTTCGTCATCCCATTTGGATGTGCGAGCCGATACCCAGTCCCCGAGACGGGAAGCAACTTCCAGTGCGGACGCGTTCGACGTTGCTTCATATACGGACACAATGCCTGCCAGCACCTTATGCATCGTGTAACAAGGCACCCAGGCGGGCTGCCGGTTCTCGATCCGGTCGAACAAAGCTTCGTCAAAGGCAGAAATGTAACCGTTCTCAAACTGACAGAGCTGAAACTCGCCAATGAGGTACTCGAGCCGCTCCCGCAGTTCTTCATCCCCCGTCTGCTTGTAAGCCTGAGAGATGGCGGTCAGATAATGGCCGAGCGTGTGCCCACGGATTTCCGTATCCTCCCAGCCGGGGTACTTCGGTGCTCTGGGCGTCAATCCCCGGGTCTCCCGGAAGCCAGACAAGAGACGGTCTAGATCATAGTTTTTCAAATAATCCAATTCTCTTGCGAATGCATTAACGGCGTATTCATCACTCAGAATCACCCGGTCAAGCCCGAAATCCCTGATCGGAATATGCGGAAGGGGGCGGGCAAGATTGCCTGTCGTCTCCATAACTTATGTCTCCACTCCTTCATGTTCTGCTGCAGCCAGCGATAGTTTACAGATCAAGCATAACGTCTGAAGGTAGAAGGGTAAATGTCATGAAGTTCGAATCTGTGTGAAAAAGTTAGATGTTCTAAGCTCCGTTTGTGGGAAAAATCAATCAAATATTATAATTTGATTAAGTGATATATCATGCGAAGGTGGAAAAAAGTCAGAAATGGTGGTGTAATCCCGGATGCATGCATTCGTGTTCCGGATCGAGTCGCCTGTTGAACTGGTACATACCGGAAAATTCATGGCTCCAAGCCCCGAGTGGATCCATCTCAACCGGCTGATGATCGATTATGAATTGATTTTGGTTACTGAAGGCGTCCTGTATATCGGAGGAGACCAGGAGCATTACACGGTCCAAAAGGGTGAGTATCTGCTCATGCCGCCCCTTACGAACCAATACCGCTATAAGTCGTCCGAATGCAGCTTCTACTGGCTGCACTTTACCGCAAGAAACGCCTTGATGAAGGTTGATGCAGGGCAGTCCGTCGCTGAATCCGGAGAACGGATCGTGATTCCCCAGCAGAAAGCGCTGAACACTCCGGAAAAGATCATTGTGATGATGAAGCAGCTTCAGGACGCTGTCCGCTCCTATAACGAGAAGAATCTCAACAATTACATGACGACCGCCATTCTGTGCGAGCTGTTCAATCAGGCTTCCGGTACTGCATGGAACCTCTTTCAACACGCCTGCCTCCGCGCGCCGACTCCCGCTCAATACGTGCCGTTCCCAAATTTCACCCGCCCTATTCACGGCGCCTCCGTTCCTGCCGTTATTCAATATAGAGGAACCGCAAAATTTATTTGAAACGGTTGGTGTGAAACGGATGAAAAATCGACAGAAAAAGCTTATACTTATGGTTACTTTCAGTTTAATCTTTATTCTTCCGTACATAGGAAGCCTGGCGAAATGGGGCGGCTTCCCGCCCGGATACGGGGATTTTCCCGCCCAGAAGGTAGAGGGAGACCCCGGTTTCAATCTCCTGTATTTCACACTGGCTTCCATCGTAGCAATAGGTATTGCCGCAGTGCTGCTGTTCCCGCGCATCTTCGGATTCCGAAGACCGGATACGAAGCGGCAGGCCGGGGGGAATTCCACTCCTTTTCCGTCATGGTTCTGGTGGAGCCTTCCTGTGCTGGCCGTCAGCTGGATCGCCATGTGGGGACGTGTGCATATCATTGTCGATCTGGAGCACTATTCATTTGTGCCGCTGTGGTGGTCCTTTATTCTTATTCTGGACGGTATTGTCTACAAACGGAATGAAGGGAGATCCATCATCTCCCGGAGGCCTAAGACCATGCAGCTGCTGGCTGTTGTCTCCTGCTTCAGCTGGTTTGCCTTTGAATTTTTAAATTTCTTTGTTATCGAGAACTGGTATTATCCGAATAACGAAGTGTTTACGAATTTTGGTAATGTATTCTGGTTCTCCTTATCCTACACAACCGTACTCCCCGCCATTTTCGAATGGTACACGCTGCTGAAGACCTTCAAGGGTATGAAGGACCGCTACCGTTTCGGCCCCAAGTTCTCCACCAACCGAACCTTTCTGCTGATTTACTATGCTCTGGGGCTTGTGCTTGCTTTCGGAATGGGATATTATCCGTACGTTTTATTCTGGGTGCTGTGGGTGGCGCTTGTTCCGATGCTGTCCGCTGCCATGGCGCTCACCGGTTATTGGACGCCTTTTACACCTATCCGGAACGGCGACTGGTCTCGGGTCTTTCTGATTGCGCTTGCCACCCTGTTCAACGGATTTTTCTGGGAGATGTGGAATTTCGGAAGCGAATGGTTTCATGATTCACTGCCGACGAACCCGAATTATTGGAAGTACTCGGTTCCTTACCTGGACAAGATACATATCTTCTCTGAGATGCCTATTCTGGGGTATTTCGGTTATTTGTTCTTCGGCGTGAACTGCTGGATTATATGGCTGATCGCCGCGTATATTTTTGAGTTCGATGCCGATGTTGAAGTGTCGGAGGATACTGAGTAGAGGGTGGACGAAGCATGACTGCCATTGACAATTACACCGTACTGGAGACGATTTCCGATAATGAACGCAAGTCGGTGTACCGCTGCCGGGCGATGGATACGGAGAACACGGTTATCCTGAAGGTTCTGAAATCGGATTATGCCGGCTATGAAGAAGTCATGCGTTTCAAGCAGGAATTCAAGATGCTTAAGGAACTCAGCGGGAAGGTTGAAGGCGTCATCAGACCGATCTCGCTGAAGGAAGAGAACGGTTATTTCGTCATGGTTCTGGAGGACATCGGAGGGAAGTCGCTCAAGCGGATTATGGGCGAGGGCAGTATTGATCCGGAGATGATTCTGCGCCTGATGATCAAGATCGTCGAGATTATCGGTTCCGTCCACGAGCACCGGGTTATACACAAAGACATTAAGCCCTCCAACATCATTTGGGACAAAGAGCGGGATATTGTCCAACTGATCGATTTCGATCTCGCCGTCAAGCTGTCCCGGGAAAAAGCGGAGTTTCAGAACAGCGGTGTTCTGGAAGGCAGTCTGCCCTATATTTCTCCCGAGCAGACCGGGCGCATGAACCGGAGCATCGACTACAGGACGGATTTCTATTCACTTGGAGTGGTGCTCTACGAGCTGACGACCGGCGCGAAGCCCTTCGAAGACCGCGACATACTGGAGATGATCTACTCCATTATCGCCAAGTCAGCGGTAACGCCCCATGACCGGACGGGCGGGGAAGTCTCCCGCGAACTGTCGTCCGTCATTATGAAGCTGCTGGAGAAATCGCCGGAGGACCGCTATCGGAGCGCCTTTGGGATCAAAGCAGACCTGCAGCGCTGTCTGGCCGGAGAGCGCGGCTTCGAGCCTGCCGAGGACGATCGGAAGAACATCTTCGGGATCTCCCAGCGCATTTACGGCAGGGAAGAAGAGCTTCGCAGTCTTAAGGCTTCCTTTCATGCGAGCATTCGGGAGAAGCCCCGGCTTATGCTGATTTCGGGAGATGCGGGAGTGGGCAAGACCGCGTTCGTGAACGAATTGCATCCTTATATTAGCCGGGAGAAGGGCTTGTTCACCGGTGGAAAGTTCGATCAGTACAACCGGAACATCCCTTACAGCGCCTTGATACAGGCCATCCGCAAGCTAATTCTTCAAATGGACGCCGGAATGTCCGTTCAAGAGAAGTCAGCTCTTGCGGAAGTCCTTAACGCTTCGCTAGGCGGGAACGGGAAGATTATGACAGGGATCATCCCCGAGCTTGCGAATCTGATTGGCGAGCAGCCGGAAATCGAGCATCTGAATCCGGCAGAGGAGACGAACCGGTTCTACCAGACCTTCATTCGGCTGCTCGAAGGTCTGATTGGCGATGAGCGTCCGCTCGTCCTGTTCCTGGATGATTTGCAGTGGGCCGACCTCTCGACGCTTCAGCTCCTTGGGAAGGTGGTTCTGAGCAATCGTCTCCGCAGGCTCTTTATCGTGTGTGCTTACCGTCAGCAGGAGACCATGCAGGGACACCCTCTCTTTGCAGTGCTTGAAGAGATGGAGAAGAACGGCGGGCAGGTGGACCGCGTCATTCTGAATGCCCTCCCCCAAGAAGCAGCCGCCCAACTGATCGCGGATACCCTCTTTACGGACACGGCCAGTGTTTCACCGCTTTCGGAGCTGATCTATAGCAGGACCAAGGGTAATTCATTCTTTATGACTGAGATTTTGAAGGAATTACATAAGGAAAGGCTTATACACTTTGATGAAACGAAAGGGATATGGGCCTGGGAATTGGACCGCATCGGTCAGCTGGATATCAGCGAGAACATTATCGGCTTTCTGATCAACAAGCTCCGGGTTCTTCCGGAAGAGAATCTTCATACGCTGCGTCTGGCCGCCTGTATCGGCAGTTCATTCGATTACGGCATGCTTGCGCAGATCAGCCGGGAGAATCCGGTGATGATCGCAAAGTCTTTGATCCGGGCTGTGGAAGAAGATTTGATCTTCCCTGCGGATGCCAACTATTCGCTGCTGTCCGGCTTATCCGAGGATCTCGGGATGCAGGCCGCCCGGATTCCGGTTACCTTTCGCTTTCAGCATGACCGTATCCAGCAGGCGCTGTACCAAATGATCGACCCCGAAACCGGCAGACAGCTTCATTTGACGATCGGCAGATTGATGCTGAAGGCTCTGCCGCCTGCTGAAATAGACGTGAACATTGTGGATATTGTTGCACATATCAACAAAGGTCTGGATTACGTTGAGGACATGCAGGAGATCGATCTGATCATCGGGCTCAACGAGCAAGCGGCGCTAAGAGCGAAAGCGGCTTTCGGGTACGACGCCGCCTTCGATTTCCTGCAGGCCGCCCGGAAGCTTCTGCCCTCAAGCTCCTGGCAGCCCGGCGAGGAACGGACTCTGGCATTGTACCGCCTCTTCGCGGAATGCGGTTACCTTACCCGCCATGTGGAGGCGGCCGACGAAGCGTGCGCGCTGCTGCTTGCTGCGCTGAAGGAGCCTATGGCGGTCGGATTGATTCGTGAGATGCAGGCCAATCATTATATGTACCTGGGCTTGATGAAGGAATCCATTGAGGCGGGCCGAAAGGGGCTGCAGACGCTTGGCATCCAGATTCCGGACAAGCCGGGGATGGGCAGTGTACTGAAGGAGTTCCTGAAGCTGAAGTTCCGGCTGCGCGGATTGGACATCGAGGACATTTTCAGCAAGCCCGAAATGACGGATGAGCGCATCCGGCTTGTGATGCGGCTGCTGATCAATATTTTTCCGCCCGCCTTTATCTCCGGGGAGAGTAATCTGTTCGCCATTGTGGTGCTGAAGAAAGCCGAGCTCAGCCTGATGTACGGCAACAGTCCGGAATCGGCGATTGCCTTTATCGGCTACTCCATCCTGCTGTCCGGCTTCGGCGATTTGCAGGGCGCCTTCGATTTCGGCCGCCTGGGTATCCGTATCAACGACAAATTCAACGATGTACAGTGGAGAGGCGCGGCGCTCGTGCTGTATACGCTGTTCTGCCATGTGTGGAAGGAACCGTGGGACACGCTGAAGGAATGGTTCGGGAAGTCCATTGAATCCAGTCTGCTGATCGGGGAAATGATGTACCTCGCCCATTCCTGCTTCTATATCAATCTGTGGGACCCGTCCCTCGAGATTGCGGCCAATCTGCGTGAGACGGAACGCTATCTCTCCATTATCGAGACGACGAAGTACCAGGAGGCGCTGAATACAGCCAAGCTGTCCAGGCAGCATCTGCTCAATCTGGCGGGGGAGCTGTCCGATCCGCTGTCCTTTGACGGGGGAGACTTTCGGGAAGCCGATTTCCTTCACGGATTGGAAGAAGCGAGGTACTATTCCGGAATCGCCATCTACTATATTTACAAAATGAAGCAGTTCTTCACCTTCGAGCATTACCACGAGGCTTTGGCCTTTCTTGAGAAGGCGGATTCGTACAGCGGAACGCTCGCCGGCTCCGCCTTCATGGTGGAGTTCTCATTATATGCCTTCCTGAATTTGGCGTATGCCTTCAATGGGATGAACACTGCGGCGAAGATTAAGGCCAAGCGGAGAATGCGCAAGGAACTGCGGCGGATGGGAAAATGGGCTGTCCACAATCCGGATACGTTTCTGCAGCTGGAGTGGCTGATGAAGGCGGAGTGGGCCCGGATTAACGGCAAGCCCCTGGAGGCTGCCAAAGGCTACGAGCAGGCTGTGAAACTGAGCGAAAAGGGCAGCTTTGTCCGCTACAAAGCGCTCTGCTACGAGCTCGCCGCTAAGTTTAATATGGATCTGGGCTACAGCGATTACGCTTCATACCTGCTCAAGCAATCGCTCTACTATTACTCCGTATGGGGAGCCAAAGGCAAGATCAGCCAGCTTAACGGGGCCTATCCCGATGCCGCCCGGCATCAGAAGGAGTTCTCCTTCAACCGGTCGGTAACGGAGACGACGGAGAGCATCGATCTCAGTTCCATCCTGCTCGCTTCCCAGGCGATTTCCAAGGAGATTGAGCTTGATCACCTGCTGGAAGCACTGATGGATATTGTAATCAAGAATGCGGGCGCCCAGCGCGGCTGCATTATTATGAAATCGCAAAGCGATCTGTTGATCGAAGGGGAATATAACGCCCGGGATAACAAAATATCGGTTCTGCTCCACCGGAACTACACGGACGCCGATCTGCCGGATTCCATTATCCGCTACGTGGAGGAGAGCAAGGAGACGATCATATACAAGGATGCGTTCTCCGAATCGGAATTCGTCAACGACCGGTATTTGAACACCCATCGGCCGAAATCGCTCGTATGCATGCCGCTGATCAATCATAATCAGGTTGTCGCCATCATCTATCTGGAGAACCAGCTGCTGACCGGCGCCTTCACCAGAGACCGGATGAAAATCATCAATCTGCTGTCCAGGGAAATGGTGTATGCGCTGGAGAACGCCAGCCTGTATGCCGATCTGGAGCGGTCGGAGGAGAAGTACCGGACCCTGGTCAACAACATGCTGGACGGCATCTTTATCAATCAGGACCGGAAGCTCGTATTTGCGAATCATGCGCTGGCCCGTCTGACGGGCTACGAGCTTGAGGAAATGCTGAACCAGCCTTTTCACACTTTCATCTATCCCGGGGAACGCGAGAGGGTGGAGGGTTACTACAGAAACCGGACAAAAGGCATCCCCGTACCGGA
Organism: Paenibacillus stellifer; assembly: GCF_000758685.1. NCBI lineage: Bacteria > Bacillati > Bacillota > Bacilli > Caryophanales > Paenibacillaceae > Paenibacillus > Paenibacillus stellifer. The sequence goes on along the minus strand of NZ_CP009286.1, from coordinate 3,515,227 downwards.
CGAGTACGAGACCCGGTTGGCCCATAAGAATGGAGAACGTGACATTTACGTTATTCATAAAGTCAGTCTTATCGAATATCTGGGCAGACCGGCCGTTCAAGGGACCGTCAAGGATATCACCGAACGGAAGCTGGCCGAAGAAGAGCTTCGGACTCACAAGGAGCATCTGGAAGAGCTGGTCAATGAGCGGACGCGGGAGCTTGAGCTGAACAACCAGGAATTGAACCGCAATATTCAGCTGATTGAGAAGCTGTCGGTCACGGATGAGCTGACCGGCGTCTATAACCGGAGATACTTCAACACCGTGTTTTATGAGGAAGTGAACCGGGCCAAGCAGAACAAAGGCTTACTGACCTTCATCATGTTCGACATCGACCACTACAAAAAGTTTAACGACACGTACGGCCACTATGAGGGTGACAATGCGCTGCGGACGCTTGGAAAAAAACTCCGCGAGTATGTCCGGCCTCTCAGCGATTTTGTCTTCCGTCTAGGGGGAGAAGAATTCGGCGTTGTGGCGTCCGGGCTAACCTCGGAGGAGTCGTGGGAGCTTGCAGAGGGTATCCGTTCCGTTGTGGAAGAGCTTCGGATCGAGCATGCCATGAGCAAGACAAGCCGTTATCTGACCGTATCCGTAGGCGTTGCGACAGTGCAGGTTGACGCCATGAATGAGAACGATATTTACAAGCTGGCCGACGATGCCTTGTACCAGTCCAAGGCCGGAGGCAGAAACCGGGTGACGCTGCTCGAACATTAGCAAGCCCCGCTGCCGCTGGTTCGGCCATAAGAACAGGCATGCGTGCATTTCTCTCAGAACGATTAATTCGGACGCAAGATGCAGATACTTCAACAGACACTATGGATATGTTGGAGGCTGCGCCATGGAAGAAGGCAAAAAAGAGCCGGGTAAAGGGCTATCGGTGTGGCAGCTCACGATGCTGGCTCTGGGAACGGTAGTCGGAGGTTCGTTCTTTCTCGGTTCGTCGGTCGCTATCCGCGCCGCCGGACCTTCGGTGCTGATCGCATATGTGATCGGCGGTGTGCTGGTCTACTGGATTCTGACCGCACTATCGGAAATGACGGTCGAGAACCCGTCGCTGGGATCATTCAGGACCTATACGGAGCAGGCTTTTGGCCCTGGAGCGGGCTTTACGGTTGGCTGGGTGTATTGGATCGGCATGGTGCTGGCCATGTCGAGTGAAGCGACGGCGGCCTCCATTCTGATCCGGGGGTGGTTCCCATGGCTCTCGCTAGGCTTGCTTGAGGCCGGGATCATTGTTGCGATGACGCTGCTTAATCTGCTCGGCGCCGACCGGCTCAGCAAGCTGGAGTCGAGCCTTGCAGCAGTGAAGCTGCTGGCCGTCGTTGCTTTCGTTGTGCTGGCGATTCTGTTGGCCGCCGGTATAGGAGCACTGCTGCCAGGCGGCCCCGCCCGCTCCGGTCCTGCGGGCTTCGGCGTCCTTGCCGGTCAGCCCCTGATGCCCGGAGGGGTCGGGGCCATTGCCGGCAGTATGCTGATCGTGATGTTCTCTTATGCCGGCTTCGAGGTGCTTGGCCTCGCGGCATCGGAGACGGCAAATCCAAAGGTACAGGTTCCGAAGGCGATCCGGCTGACCCTCATTCTTCTGGTAGGGCTGTTCCTGTCCGCAATGGCGGGACTGTTCTTCCTCGTTCCGGGATCGGTGGTAACGGTGCAGGAGAGCCCGTTCGTCACAGCGCTCTCGCTGCATGGTCTCGGCTGGGCCGGGAATGTGATGGACATCGTGCTTGTATCGGCGATCCTCTCGACGATGCTGGCCTCCATCTTCGGTCTGGGGCGGATGCTCCGCTCACTAGCCGATGAGGGGCATACTCCCGCCTGGATGCGGGACAAGACCGATGTGCCGTACCGGGGAATTCTGTTCTCAGGGGCGGCCATGCTGACAGGACTCGGTCTTGGCCTGCTGCTGCCGCAGGGCGTCTATTTGTTCCTGCTCAGCTCCGGAGGCTTCTCGATCCTGTTCGTATACATCGCGATTATGGCCAGCCACTACCGGCTTCGCCGAAAGAGAGAGAAGGCGGAAGGGGCCAGGCTGCCCAGAAGCGCTCTTCGAGGCTTTCCGTACACATCCTGGCTCGCCATGCTCAGTCTGGCAGCGGTCATTGTAAGTATGCCGCTTATTCCAGGGCAGGGCGGCGGACTTGCAGCCGGCCTGCTGTTCGTTGCTTTGTTTGCCGGCATATACGCCGGCAAACGCTACTTCGGCCGGGCGCCGCGCAGCGAAGTCGCCCGCCGTGTGCCGCCCGGCGCGTTCGCGGCCCGGGCGCAGCCGGAGCTGTCCGAGGAATTGACCGGCCCCGTGGTCTCCGACCACAAGGGGCCGGCAGGGGACGGACAGCGGCGGGACCCGGGCTGATCCATCGCCTGCGGCGCCCGGATCAGCGAGCAAGAGCCGCCGGGTGCGATAGCCCGGCGGCTCTTTGCCGTTACCCGGCTCTGCGCTTCGAGCAAGCGCTTCGAGCGTGTATTTTTCGCGATCAATATCGCTCAATTATTTGTCATTTCGCCGGTCAGCCAGCCGGCTCACTTCAGCTTAAGCCCCGCCTGATAAGCCTTCAGGCAGCTTCGGCAAATACAGGCTTTGCCCCTTAGCTCCTCCGGAACAAGGTCAAAGATTCCCGGCGGAAACGTCTCGCCCGCGCACCAGCACTCCGTACCTTCCTGCGTATGCCGGCCGCATACCTTCTGCTCACCGCAAATCGGGCACCGGTCCAGGTCATACTCCGATTGTTCGTCGTTCATCCGATCTCTCCTCCAATCACTCCTACTATTCTATCAAAAAAACAGGCGTTCAGGCCCCGGAAAGAGCATGATTGCATTTGCTCTGTGGAAATGGGTGGATTATGATCACAGTATAGTACAAGAAACCGTACAAGAAATCAGGTAAATGGAAGGAACGTATGCAAGCATGAAAGATATAGCCGCAAGCCTTCCCCAGTCGCCGGGCGTGTATCTGATGAAGGACTCGCTTGGACATGTGATCTATGTCGGCAAATCCAAAAATCTGAAAAAAAGAGTGCAATCTTATTTCTATAATAACAAGTCGCATTCTCCGAAGGTCAAGAAGCTTGTTCAGCATGTCCGGGATCTCGAATATCGCGTAACCGACACGGAATTCGAGGCGTTTATGCTGGAGTGCAGACTGATTCATGAAATTAAACCGATGTACAACCGCAAAATGAAAAATCCGCTCGGCTATCCCTATATCCTCATCGGTCCCGGTCCGGGTCTCAAGCGGATGAAGGTGTCCGCCGATTTGCCGGAAGAGGAAGGCTGGCGGGCTCTCGGTCCTTATACGTCGAGCAGAGGGTCCGTAGAGCGTGCGGTTCAGGACTTCCGGGAGTGCTTCCGGCTCGACTGCAATCATGCGTCCTCGGGCAACTCCGCGTGCTTGAACCATTCGCTCGGCCTATGCCGGGGGGCCTGCCTCGGAGGCGAGGCGGAGGCGCAATATCATCGCCTGATCGACCGTTTTGCCGCGCTGCTGGGCGGAGAGGACGGGAGCCTTGAGGAGGAAATACAAGCGGAGATGGCGGCGGCCGCCGAAGTCTTCGATTTCGAAGCCGCAGCCAGGTACAGGGACTGTCTCAAATCCATCGGCTTCCTGCTTCGGCAGCGCCAGGTGGCGCGATTTGCGGAAGCGAACCGGAAGCTGCTGGTGATGGAGCGAATGGATGAAGGAAGTGCCAAGCTGTTCCTGATCCGGCGCAATCTCGTTCTGTTCAGCGGAATATTCGATGTCTCGAATGTGGACCGGCTTCCTGAAGGGTTTGAGGAAATCGTCCGGGCCGGTTTCGAAGAGGTGTCCGCCGCTGCGGAACAGGAGATCGGCAGGGAGGAATTTGATGAAGCCCAAATTATCTACAGCTACGTGAAGAGCAGCACCTGCCGGCATCTCGAAATTCAGGATGATTGGCTGGAAGCAGGGGACGAAAGCCTGTGCGAGGGACTTGCCGATTTTTTGCGGACCGGATGGTCACAAGACGGCGCTTGACAGCGGCGTCTCTTTCCAATATTATATAATTAACAAAATGATAATTGTTAAATAAATATCAAGTTGAGACAGGGAGTGGAGGATATGTCGAACGAAGAGGCTTTGCAGCAGTACGATGTGAAGAAGTACCGGACGCCAGACGGGTATACAGCGGATATTGCAGTATTCACGATTCTGTCCACACGGGACGAGGAATACAAGCCGCCGCTGATGGATTTGAAGATGATGCTGATCCGCCGGAGCATGCTGAACAGCGAAGGCAAGCCGAATATCGAGGCAGGCAAATGGGCGCTGCCCGGCGGGTTCGTGGCACCCGACGAAACGGCTTATCAATCGGCGCTCAGGGAACTGAGCGAGGAGACGGGCGTAGAGGACATTCACCTTAAGCATTTCGGCGTATACGATACACCGGGGAGAGACCCGCGCGGATGGATGATCACGAATGCGCATTACGCCATCGTTCCGGAGCACAAGCTCGCAGGGCGGCAGGCGAATGACGATGCCGACGCGGTTGAGCTTTTTTCCGTAAAAGACGTGTTTGAGCTTGATCTGGCTTTTGACCACGAGACGATTATCAGAGACGCGATCGGCGTCATAACCCGTGATCTGTTGCAGACAACGGCGGCCCGGGAGTTTCTGCCGGAGGAATTCACCTACTCGGAGCTTCAGGCCGTGCTGAAGACGGTAACGGATCAACCGTATGTCGCGCTGGATGCGGCTTTTGCCCGGAAGATCAAATCCTTTCCATTCATCGAGAAGGCGGGCGACAAGAAGACCAACCGGACCTCGCGGAGGCCGACGCAGCTGTACCATTTTGTGGAAGCCGGGTTTCACCATTCCATTTACAGCGACCGTTACTAATTAATTCACAGGAAGCATGGATAGGTCGAAGTATAGAAGTATAAAGGGAGGCGTTACCTATGACGGAGAAGCAGCCAAAGAGAGCGCTGATTAACATCGACTATACGGTGGATTTTGTGGCGGATGACGGGGCATTGACCTGCGGCAAGCCGGGCCAGGCCATCGAATCGCGGCTGGTAGAGATTACACGGGAGTTTATCGACGGCGGTGACCTGGTCGTGTTCGCGATCGACCGGCACGATCCGGCGGATCTGAATCATCCGGAGAACCGGCTGTTCCCGCCGCATAATATCGCCGGTACGAAGGGAAGAGACCTGTACGGTACGCTAAAAAATGTGTACGAGGAGAACCGGAGCAATCCGCTGGTATATTACATGGACAAGACGCGGTACAGCGCGTTCACGGGTACCGATCTGGAGCTTCGGCTTCGGGCGGCGGGCATTGAGGAAGTGCATCTTGTGGGTGTCTGTACCGATATCTGTGTGCTGCACACGGCTGTGGACGCGTACAACAAGGGCTTTCGCATTATCGTGTACCGGGACGCGGTAGCCAGCTTCGACGCTGAAGGACATCTCTGGGCGCTGCGCCATTTTCCCGGGTCGCTCGGCGCAGAAATTCGATAACTTCATAAGGAGGAGATACACATGACACAGAAGACACAGATGACCTATCCTTTTCCCGATGACAGCCTGACACTTCATACCGATAAATATCAAATCAACATGGTAGAGACCTATTGGAGAGACAACATCCACAACCGCAAGGCTGTCTTCGAAGCCTATTTCCGCAAGCTGCCATTCAGCAACGGGTACGCCGTATTCGCCGGGCTGGAGCGGGTCGTGCGTTATCTGGAGCAGTTCCGTTTCTCGGACAGTGATTTGGACTATCTCAAAGAGGACGGGTACAGCGACGAATTCCTGGCTTATCTGAAAGGCCTTTCGTTCACCGGTACGCTGGCTTCCATGCGCGAAGGGGAACTGGTATTTCCTAACGAACCGATTCTGCGCGTGGAGGCGCCGCTGGCGGAGGCGCAGCTGATCGAGACCGCTCTTCTTAATATCATCAATTATCAGACGCTGATTGCCACCAAGGCTTCGCGGGTCAAACAGGTGACCGGAAACGCGCTGACAATGGAATTCGGAACCCGGAGAGCGCAGGAGATGGATGCCGCGATTTGGGGAGCGAGGGCGGCATACGTCGGCGGCTTCGAATCCACGTCCAATGTCCGCGCCGGCAAGCTGTTCGGCATCCCGACGGTAGGTACGCACGCCCATGCGATGGTGCAGGCTTATTCCGACGATTACACCGCATTCCGCAAATATGCGGAGACTCATACGGACTGCGTCTTCCTTGTCGATACTTATGATACGCTCAAATCGGGCGTTCCGGCTGCCATCCGTGTGGCTTCGGAGATGGGTGACAGGATATCGTTCAAAGGAATACGTCTGGACAGCGGAGACCTGGCCTATCTCTCGAAGGAAGCCCGCAAGCTGCTGGATGAAGCCGGATTTACGGATGCCAAAATATACGCTACCAACGATCTCGACGAAGCGACGATTCTGAACCTCAAAATGCAGGGTGCGCGGATCGACGTATGGGGAATCGGCACGAAGCTGATCACCGCTTACGACCAGCCGGCGCTCGGGGCCGTCTACAAGCTGATCGCGATCGAAGACGAGAACGGGAAGATGAAGGATACGATCAAAATCAGCGCCAACCCGGAGAAGATTACGACGCCCGGTCTTAAGAGAGTGTACCGTATCATCAACAAGGGCAGCGGCAAATCGGAAGGAGATTACATCGCGCTTGCCCATGAGCGTCCGCAGGACGAAGAGCATTTAAAGATGTTTCATCCTGTTCATACCTATATCGCCAAGTTCGTAGCGAACTTTGAAGCCCGCGAGCTGCACAAGCCGATCTTTGAGAGCGGGAAGCTGGTCTATGAGCTGCCGCCGATTCAACAGATTCAGTCATTCGCCAGGGACAATCTGAATCAGCTGTGGGATGAGTACAAGCGGACGCTGAATGCCGAGGAGTATCCGGTCGATCTCAGCCAGGAGTGCTGGAACAACAAAATGGCAATGATCGAGGAAGTGAAGAAGAAGGTCGTGCAGAAGAAATGAAGATCATCATTGGAGCGGGGAATACGACACAGATGGGCTGGATCAGCACACAAGAAGAGCAGCTTAACGTTTTGGAGCGCAGCCATTTTGCCAGAGATTATTCAGAGAACAGCATTGAGGCCATGCTGGCTGAGCATGTGTGGGAGCATATGACGCTTGAAGAGGGGATTGCGGCTGCCCGGAATTGTTATGATTACTTGCAGCCGGGCGGCTACATCCGCTGCGCTGTACCGGATGTCAATTTCCGGAATGAGGCATACCAGCGCATCGTTCAAGTCGGCGGCCCCGGCCCTGTGGACCATCCTGCATACTCCCACAAAATCGTATACGACTACGCCAGCTTCAGTAAGGTATTCGAACAGGCGGGTTTCCATGTGGAGCTGCTGGAGTACTGCGACGAATCGGGGATATTTCACTATAGCTACTGGAATGAGCAGGATGGAAAGATCGGACGCTCCTTCCGGTTCGATACGAGAAACAGCCGAAATTCGCTCGGAATGGTGTCGATTATCATCGATGCCAAGAAACCTCTTCTGATTTCAGGGTACTAAATTTTGGAAAAATGGCTAAAACTATAAATTTTCTTTATTGATGATGCATGAAATCAGGAGAAAATTAGAAAGTTAAAACGCTTAAGTGAAATAAATCACTTGATTTTCTTTAAGTTTTATATATAATTTTTGGTAGAAACAAATTAGGGGGTTAAGGAAAATGAAAGTAGTAAAAGGTTTTCTGGTAGCCGGACTTGCCGCAGCTCTTCTGTCCGGATGTGGATCGAACAACAATAACAGCGCTTCTGAGTCTGCCGCTCCTGCATCAAGTGCAGCAGCTTCGACTGCTCCTGCTGCATCCGCTGCAGCTGACGCAACGACAACTGCTTCCATCGTGAACCAGGGTGATGCTTTCAAGACAGCTGTAAGTGAAAGCGGAACATGGATCATCGCTGTTCTGAACGATCTGACAGTTGACGGTGAAGTTACCGTAGCTGGCGAATTCCATGACAAGAATGATACTTCCAAGGACATCTACCGCAAAATCGCGCTGTATGCACAAGATGCTGATCATAACGTAACGGCTCAGTACACACTGACTGTTCCGAAGCTGACGGTTAAGAGTGAGAACCTCCGCATTCAAGGCGGAACGGTTAAGGGCGACGTATTTGTAGAAGCTAACGGCTTCAACCTGTTCAACAACGCTACTATCGACGGCAACCTGACTTTCGCGAATGCTGATGTTCAGAAGACAGCCAAGATCGAAGGCAAAGTAACAGGAACAACTTCCGCACAATAATTTTTCGGGTAACCGAACGAATAAGCCTGCCGGCTCCTCTCAATTGAGAGGTTGCCGGCAGGCTTTTTACTGTGCAGCAAATATTATATAAGTACAGGAACGCCCCCGCGGACAGTATGATAACCGCAGGGGCGTTACTTCGTTTCGAATCAATTATTGGGCTGCAGTAGCGGTGGCTGGTACGGCCTTGGCGCCTTCATGATCAACGAGGGAGTACCGCTCCCAGGCCCGGCTTCTCCAGCGGAACAGCATGATGACCGCTCGGGTCCACTCATCCAGAGCGATAGCCAGCCATATGCCGATCAGTCCCAAGTGCAGGTGGAAGACGAACAAATAACCGACAGGCAGGCTCATGCAGACCATGGACAAAATGCCCATATATACCGGAAGCTTGGCGTCCCCTGCGGCCCGGAGCGAACCGATCACGATCATATTGACGGTACGGCCCGTTTCGAGCAGAAGGCTGAGGAGCAGAACCTGAGCGCCCATGCGGATAATGTCCGGATTGTCGGTGAAGATTCCCATAAGCGGCTCGCGGAACAGGATGACGATGATGTCGATCAGAACCGTTACAAGCAGCGCGCCTTTCACACTGGATCTTACCCGGCTGAATGCTTCATTCTGGCGCTTGGCGCCGATTAAATGCCCCACAATAATGGAGGTGCCTACGGCGACTGCCATGCTGAACAGGTAGATATAATTCGAAATATTGAGCGCATATTGGCGGGTAGCCATCGCTTCCGCGCCCAAATACGTTACATACATCGTGAAGACGAGCTGGCATGTTTGATACAAGAGCGATTCCATCGCTGCCGGAATGCCGATCCGCAGTATTTTGAGCACAAAATTCTTCGAGAGATGTACATAATACGTCCAGGCGACCCGGACCTCCATGATCCGGTACAGCAGCCAGAAGAAGATAAGCAGACAGATCAGCCGGCTGCCGATCGTCGAGATTGCTGCACCTTCCACGCCCAGCGCCGGCAGGCCGAAATGGCCGAAAATAAGTGCATAGTTGCCGATCACATGAATGATGTTCATCAGAAAAGAGACAGCCATGGTCTCTTTGGTAAAACCGTGGGTCCGGATGGTTGCGGCCAGCGCATTGATCAGCGCCTGAAGGAAAATGGCACCGCCCACGATATGCAAATATGAACTGGCATAGGCCAGAATGTCGCCTTCCACATGCAGAATGCCCAAAATACTTTTTCCGAGGAGAAGCAGCACGACGCTCAGCACCAGACCGACGGTCAAATTCAGCGTAATAGCGTTGCCCGTCACCTGTGCGGCTTCAGCCGGTTTTTTAGAACCCAGATACTGAGCCACTACGATTGCCGCCCCGTTGCCAATGACTTCAAGGATGATAATCGCGACTGTAATGATCTGGTTGGCTGCGCCGACACCCGAAACGGCATCGTCGGATACCGAACTGAGCATAAATGTATCGACACTACCCATCAGCATAAACAGAAAGACTTCCAGAAAGATAGGCCATGTAAGCCGCGCGAGATTCATCGATTTGCCGTCCGAAGGAATCTCCGCTTTTACCGCCTTAGCAGACATAGTTGTTAACAACCTCCATTTAACCGTTTTGTTCAAATTAGGGGTATCGTAGCACATCAATTTAAGAAAATCATCATGTTTCATGAAAATTAATAAAAATTACAAAAATAAACATTTCATTTTTCATAAAACGGGTATGGAAGACTATAATGATTTCATTTTAAGGCACCTGGGGTAAAAGAGTAATGATTCCAAGGGACATCAAGCGACGACCATACAGCTATCAACATGGAGGGGAAGAGCTATGCTGAGAGTCAGACGTACCGGATTGACTTGTGACATTCTGCTGCAGGATTTTCATGTCAAGAAAATGCGTGTGCTGGACAAGCAGAAGCTGAAGTTTAACAGTGTGGACGGAAGGGATGTGTATAACATCACCGCCCCTTTTAAGGATGAAGGAGAATGGACGATCGCGGGCAGAGTCGAGGAAAGAGACAGCGAGGAATCCAACATCGTCTTCTTCAACGAACGGAACGGAGTCTGGACGCCTATGGAAGACGGGCCCGTCTTCCCGATGCAGGACCCGTTCTTCAGCTGCATTGGAGGCGAGCTTGTGCTGGGCGGTGTGCAGACGTTCACGAACCCTGCGGTGCCTGGCGCTCTCCTGTGGCGGACCGTCTTCTACCGGGGATCATCTGTACGCATGCTCATGCCTTTCTTTGTCGGGCCGGACGGAATGAAGGATCTTCGTCTTGTTGAGCTGAACGATGGCCGGATCGGTGTCTTTACTCGTCCGCAGGGCGTGAAAGGGGGCCGCGGCAAGATCGGCTTCGTCATTGTTCGTTCTCTTGAAGAGCTGACGGTCGAGCTGATTGCGGAGGCTCCGCTTCTGGAGGAGCAGTTCATCGAGACCGAATGGGGCGGCGTCAATGAGGCGCGCATGCTCGCAAACGGGCTTATCGGCGTACTGGGGCATATTGCGAGATTCGATAAGGACGGTAATCGGGGTTACTATCCGATGGTCTTCGCGCTGGACCCGGATACTGGGGCCTTTACGGATATCGAGGTCATTGCGGTTCGGAGCAACTTCGATCTCGGACCCGCCAAGCGGCCCGATCTGACCGATGTTGTGTTCAGCGGCGGACTTGTCCGCAGCGATGACGGCACCGCAATTCTGTATGCGGGAATCAGCGATGCGGAGGCACACTGTCTGAAGATTCCGGACCCGTTCTTGCGGCTTGAGGCCCTTGACCGGTCTGTCATTACGCCTGTGCATATCTAGACTAAGGCATCATTTTGTTGGAAAAATGCAAAACTGGTTTAAATTATAGGTATGAGGTAAAGAGCTGTAGTTCCATCTACCCCATTTGCACCGTAGTCATCAAATATAAGAGGAGGCTGGATAGAATGACTCGCATAGCTTATATCGGAACCTACGTGCCGCAAAAGTGCGGTATTGCCACGTACACTCACCATCTTCGGCAGAGTATCAGCCAGGCAAAAGGATGGAAAGGAAAAGATCCGGTCTTCACCATCAAACCGGGCGGCAGCTTGATCGCCTACAACGATCCGGATGTATATGAGGTCCCCAAGGACAAGCGGGCTGCTTACAAAAAGCTGGCCGAACGCCTGAACGGAAGCGATATCGGCGTTGTGTCGCTCCAGCATGAATTCGGCATTTTTGGAGGAGAAGCCGGTTCCTACGTCCTGGATCTCGTGGAGAATCTGGACAAGCCGCTTGCCGTAACCTTTCACACGGTGTTCGAGAAGCCGGAAGAACCTTATTTCAGTATTCAGGAAAGAATCGCCCGCAGAAGCGATCTTATACTCGTCATGAACCGGAAGGCGAAGGAATACCTGAACCGGTCTTTCGGCATTCCTCTAGGCAAAATTCAATATGTTCCTCACGGAACCCCTTCTCCGCTGTCCGGAAGACGGGAAGCATACCGAAAGGCAATGGGATGGGACGGACACAAGATCCTGATGACCTTTGGCCTTCTGGGCAGGGGAAAAGGGCTTGAAACGATCATTAAATCGCTTCCGGATGTCGTTCGCGAGGTTCCGGAGACGCTCTACACGATTGTGGGGCAGACCCATCCGGAAGTCCGAAAAGCGGAGGGAGAATCCTATCGCGAGGAGCTGAAGACTCTCGTCCGGGATTTGGGACTTGAGAACAATGTGGCTATGATCGACCGCTATGTTGAGGAAGACGAGCTGGCCGGACTGCTGTCTGCCTGTGACCTGTACGTCACTCCTTATCCGGGGCTTCAGCAGATTACGAGCGGAACGCTGGCTTATGCCGTTGGCCTCGGCCGGCCGGTGCTGAGTACGCCGTATGCCTACGCGAAGGATCTGCTGTCGGATTACCCGGAGCTGCTGATCCAGCCTGGAGACATCCCTTCATGGTCTGAAGGCATGCGCCGTATTCTGGGTGATGAAGACAATCTGCGGCAGACTGAGTACAGTATGGCTGCACTTGGCGCTCCGATGAACTGGCCTTCGGTCGGCCGTCTGCATCTGGATATGTTCAGCTCGCTGGCGGCGCCGCTGCTTCGGGCGAACTAAAGGGGGGTGGTTACAGGTGAAAACGCAGAGCGTCAGTCTCGCACATATGAAACGGCTTACAGACGGCTGCGGTATGCTTGAGCATGCGATTGGGCGTATCCCCCGGCGTAATGAAGGGTATACCACCGACGACAACTCCCGGGCCCTGTGGGCCTGCATCGCCTGGATTCCGCGCGTTCCCGATGATGAGCGCCGGGAGTGGGAGGCTCTGGCCGACATCTACACCTCTTTTCTCCTCTGGGCGCAGAACAGGGATGGAAGCTTCCACAATAACTTCGCCTATGATCGGCAGAAGGAGATGGAGACGCCTTCCGACGATTGCTTCGGGCGTACGTTTTGGGCGGCTGCGGCGCTGTGGAGCAGCGGTTTGCCGGACAGCATCCGCATCGCTGCGGAGCATATGTTAAGCGCCGCCGCCGCAAGGACGGAGCAGTTAAGCTTCCCCCGCGGCTGGGCTTATACCCTGGCCGCTTATGCGAAGCTGCTCGCCTCAGACGCGAGGCCTCTCCTGGAGGACAAGCCGGAGTTCGCCAAGCGACTCCAGTTTAAGCAGCGTTTCGACTTGCTGGAGGGCAATCTGCTGCAGAGCTACGAGCAGTCCTCGCGAAAAGGGTGGCGCTGGTTCGAGCCAATGATGAGTTACGGCAATGGCGTATTGCCCTGGTCCCTTTGGCTCGCGGCTCAGGCAGGTAGCCGCCCGGAATCGCTAGCCGTAGCCCGCGAATCGCTGGACTTCCTGACCGAGCGAATGACGGCTCCAGGAGGCTGGATTCGGCCGATCGGCAACGACGGATGGGCCGGCCCGGACCACTCCAGCATCTGGGACCAGCAGCCGCTGGAGGTGATGAAGCTGGCGCTGGCCGCTTCCGAGGCTTACCGCGTGCAGCGTCTGGAACGCGACGCCGATACGGTCCACCGCTGCCGGGAATGGTTCTTCGGCGCGAATGACTGCGGCGTCCCTATGGCCGATCCGTCAGACGGCAGCTGCTGCGACGGGCTGACGCCGGATGGCCCGAACCAGAACAGGGGAGCGGAGTCGACGCTGGCCTATGTGCTGACCGAGGCGATTTACGCTGAGGTCGCCGAACTGAAGCAGCTCGAACGCGGTACAGGGAGGGCTTCCGAAGACCGGCGAACAGTCTTGAAGTAAGCTGCCCCGAATAAGACTCCAGAGGACTCCGCAGACTTGGGCTGCGGGGTCTTTTTATAAGGCAACTGCACTAGAGCGCTTATCTAAAAATCGCCAGAACCCCGCCAAACGTGATCGCCTGGTGACGGGTCGGCCTACATACAATCTGCTATTCTGGAAGCAAGGGAAGGAGGGGACTGAATGAATATGCTGGAAGGCATGAATCAAGCGATGGCTTATATCGAAGATCGGCTGACGGAGAACATTGACTACAAAGAGGCGGCCAGGCTTGCGCTGTGCACGGATTATCACTTCAAGCGGATGTTCAGCTTCTTGTCCGGGATTCCGCTCTCGGAATATATCCGCCGAAGACGCCTGACGCTCGCGGGATTCGAGCTTCAGTACAACCCGGCCCGAATCATTGATATTGCGCTGAAGTATGGGTATCAATCTCCGGATGCTTTTGCCAAAGCGTTCCAGCAGTTTCATGGTTTGGCGCCGTCAGAGGCCAGAAGCAAGGGGCAGCCGCTTAAAGCCTGGCCCCGAATGACATTTCAATTGAGTATCAGAGGAGGAAGCGAAATGAAGTATCGGATAGAGGAGAAGGAGGCCTTCCGCATTGCCGGGATCTATAGGAGAGTTCCCATCGTATTCAGCGGAGTGAATCCCGATATTGCGGAGATGTGGCAGAGCCTGGACCTGCCCGCCATAGAGAGGCTGAAATCTTTGTCAAACACTGCCCCGCATGGCCTGATCAGCGCCTCAACGAACTTCTCGGAAGGCCGGATGGAGGAGAAGGGCGAGCTGGATCATTATATCGGTGTTGCAACTGAAGGCGAAGTTCCCAAAGATTTAGCCGCGCTGGAGGTGCCTGCCGGAACGTGGGCGGTCTTCGAAGCGGTCGGCACGTTCCCGGATGCCCTGCAGAATGTCTGGGGAAGGATCTATTCGGAGTGGTTCCCGGCTTCCTCTTATCAGCAGGCGGAGGGACCGGAAATGCTGTGGAACGAAAGCAAGGATACATCTTCACCAAAATACCGAAGCGAGATATGGATTCCGGTAAATACAAGGGAAGGTGTGGAATAAACGGCCTACGGGAATGGTTAAGCAGCAAAACGGGCTCTCTCCGCCAGAAAGCGGAGAAGAGCCCGTTCAGTTCGTTATGAAGCCGAAGCCGTTGTTACTTGGCTTTAAGTCCCATCGACTGCATCAGCTTGTCGAAGACTTCGATGTTCTCGAAGATGCCGGTGAACAGGTTGGCATTACGTCCCGTAGCGGTAACCGGAATGTCAACGGCGGTGTGGCCGGAGGTTGTCCAGTCTACAACGAAATTCAGCTTGGAATTCGCGATTGCGAAAGGACCGTCTTCCTTGGAAATGCCGTCGCCGGATTCGTCGTCGGCGTTGACTTCCTCAATGGAGAAACCGCCGGTTTCATGGTCAGCCAGGACGAGCACAAGTGTATCAGGATTTTTGCTTGCGAAATTTTTGGCGACTTGAACGGCCTTGTCCAGCTCCTGGCCGGATTTGATCGTCATTTTCGCGTTGTTCTTATGGGCGAATTCATCAGTGCCTTCTTCTTCAACCATGAGGAAGAAGCCTTTTTTATTCGTCGAGAGTGTACAGATTTAATACCAGACAGTTTCCCCGATTTCATGTTTCCTCCTCCTGTAAGTGGTTAAGTCCTCTCCTATCGTAGAAGAGAAAGATTAAGAGAATATTTTCGGAATTCGCAAAAATGGTTAAAGGATGGTGAGAGATTGCGATTCCAATGCCGGCCTCAGCTGCTGCCATCCACAGTCCTGTCCCGGCAGAGGGGCAGAAGTGGAGAATAGGAATATAGTCCTGTCATCAATGAGATCAACAAGATCTATTGACGGTTTCGACATGCAATGGCATAATAAGACTAATTTCACCATGATTCGTCTTGACAGCGCTTCCGCCGTGATCGCGGGAAGTTATTTTTTGAATATTGAGCAAACGTTTGCGCAACTGGAATTGCATAAAGTAGGCGTTTCGGTGCAGCCCGTGAGCAATTGAACCGATGTGGATTTTTATCCGGAGAGCTGAAACTGGAATTTGAATAAATCTCGTAGACTCATTTGTGCAAACGTATATATATATTGTTATAAGAAGTCAGTTTTTATTCCTCTCATTTACTCACGCTCTCCGCAAGGAAAGCGGGTAAAAATATAATAGGTAAGGGGTATGACATGAAGAAGAGAATTAAACCGTTATTCAGTACTCTGCTGTTTGCTGTTCTGCTGCTTCAGACTCTCGGATTCCCGGTAACTCCTGGTCAAAGCTCTTTTGTAAGCGTTCCAACTGTCCAGGCGGCTGCTGCCGACTATGGACTGCCTGCGAAGACATCGGACGGCGTTATTTTTCATGCATGGAACTGGTCATTCGACAATATTAAAAATAATCTTCCGGCAATAGCAGCCGCGGGCTTCAAGTCGATTCAGACTTCACCGATCCAACCCACGAAGGAGTCTTCGACGGAGGGAAGCAAGTGGTGGCTGCTCTATCAGCCGACCTATTTCTCTGTAGGCAACACGCAGCTTGGCTCCCGTGACCAGTTCCAGCAGCTGTGCACGGAAGCCGACAAATACGGCATCAGCATTATCGTGGATGTGGTTGCCAATCATACCGCCAATGCAGGCGGCGGCAGCCTGACCTATACGCCGGCATCCAATGTCGATCCGGTTATGCGGAACAATTCGAGCTTCTGGCATGAAGCCAAAGGTATTAGCGATTACAATAATCGCTGGCAGGTTACCCAATGGGGCATCGGCCTTCCCGACCTGAACACGGGCAATCAGGATCTGCAGAACATGGTCATCTCGTTCCTGAATGATGCTGTCTCGCTCGGTGCCGACGGCTTCCGGTTCGACGCCGCCAAGCATATCGAGCTGCCGGACGATTCCGGAGGCTCCAACTTCTGGACCCGTGTACTGGGTTCGCTGAACAACCGTTCGAACCTGTACATCTACGGGGAAGTTCTGCAGGGCGGGGCGGACCGTTTTGCGGATTACGCCAACTATATCAATCTTGCAGCTCCCAACTACGGCCATAATATCCGCAATGCGGTAGGCTTCGGCACGACGGTCAACGCCAGCTCGGCTCTGTCCTACGATGCGAACAACGTTAGCCCGACCAAGCTCGTCACCTGGGTTGAATCCCATGATACCTATGCCAACGACAGCAATGAATCGACCGGACTGAATGATTGGCAGATCAAGACGGGCTGGGCGATTATCGCGTCCCGCGCCCAGACAACTTCCCTGTTCTTTGACCGTCCGGGCGGCAGCGGCAAGTTCGGCACTGCTCTGGGACAGACCGGCAGCACACTGTGGCAGGACCCGGATATCGCCGCCGTCAATAAATTCCACAATGCCATGGTTGGACAGACTGAGTATTTGAGAACGCAGGGCAGCCAGATTTTGCTGGTTGACCGTGGTACCGTCGGTACGACGATCGTTAATCTTGGCGGTGACGCCTCCATCAATTCCCCGACGAGCCTGGCGGACGGAACTTATGTGAACAAGGCAAGTGCAGGCGGAACCTTCACTGTATCAGGCGGTAAAATTACCGGCAACCTCGGCGGAGGCAAAATCGCTGTCCTGTACAACGCGGTCCAGCCTGTTCCTACCGTTACAGTCGATAAGGCTGAAGGCGCCTTTACTACTGACTCACTCGCGGTGAATGTCAGCGTAACGAATGCAGATAGCGCAAGTTATTCGGTTAACAATGGAACACCGGTATCTTTTTCGTCCAACACATCCGTTAATCTCGGCGCAGGCGCTGCCTTTGGCACCTCCTTTGCGCTGAAGGTAACGGCAGCCAATGCCGCAGGCACGACGGTCAAGACCTTTACGTATGTCAAAACCGACCCCAATGCCGCGCTCGTTGTCCATTATTACAAACCATCCAGTTGGGGAACTCCAAATATTTATTACTACGACGACACTGTAACGCCGACGAAGATTGGAGCAGCATGGCCGGGAACAGCAATGACAAGCGAAACGGGCAGCTGGTATTCGTATTCCATTGCAGGCTGGACAAAGGCCAAGGTCATTTTCAACTCGGGCAGCAATCAGATGCCAGCCGCCCAGCAGGCGGGATACTCCGTTACCGGTGAATCTTGGATCAAGGACGGCGTCATTTATACGTCCAACCCGGATGTCGTCGAGCCGACGATCACCATCGACAAGGCGGAAGGCACATTTACTACAGACAGTCTGGATGTTACCGTAACTTACAGCAATGCTACTTCGGCTTCGTACACTCTGAATGGCAGCGCTTCCGCTTCGCTCACTTCAGGACAGAAAATTTCGTTTGGAGCTGGCGCAGCTTCCGGAACGACCTATACGCTGACCGTCACGGCTTCCAACGCCAGCAAGACGACGACCAAGACCTTCACGTTCACGAAGCAGACGGCTCAGGCTCTTACCGTTCACTATTACAAACCGTCCAGCTGGGGAACGCCGAACATTTATTACTACGACGACACCGTAACGCCGACGAAGATCGGAGCAGCATGGCCGGGAGCTGCGATGACCAGTGAAGGCAACGGCTGGTATTCGTATTCCATTTCGGGCTGGAGCACGGCCAAGGTCATCTTTAACTCCGGAAGCAATCAGGTTCCTGCGGCCCAGCAGGCGGGATACTCCGTTTCCGGAGAATCGTGGATCAAGGACGGCGTGATTACTACGTCCAACCCGGATGTGGCAGCGCCGACGATTACGATCGATAAGGCGGAAGGCACATTTACGACAGATAGCCTGGATGTTACCGTAACTTACAGCAATGCCACTTCGGCTTCGTATACGCTGAACGACAGTGCTTCCGCTTCGCTCGCTTCGGGACAGAAAGTTACGCTCGGAGCGGGTGCGGCGTCCGGAACAGTCTATACGCTGACCGTTACGGCTGCTAACGCCAGCAAGACAACGACCAAGACCTTCACTTTCACGAAGCAGACTACGCCATCGTTCACCGTACATTTCTATAAGCCGTCCGCTTGGGGAACGCCGAACATCTATTACTACGATGATTCTGTCTCGCCAACGAAGACCGGAGGCGCTTGGCCGGGCAGCGCGATGACGAGTGAGGGCGACGGCTGGTATTCCTACACGATCAGCAACTGGAGTCAAGCCTACGTGATCTTCAATTCAAACGGCCAGCAGACCCCTGCTTCCCAGCAGCGCGGATATCTGGTTACCCAGAATTCGTGGATCAAAGACGGCGTGATTACGACGACCAAGCCTTAAGTTTATCTGAACAGCTACGTTTGATGAATCAATTCAATGCAAAGGGGCGCTAACCGAGGGTTAGCGCCCTTTTTACATTCCGTATGTCCACAAAAGTGCTTACATACTGATTTCATTCCACTCCGGCTGGACGGCTAAAGGAACTGAATACGCCTTCGCGCTATGAATCAAGTCGATAAATCGGGACAGAGCCTCGGTCTTCACGGCGCCTCTGCGCCGGATGAAGAAGGTGCGGGTCGAGCTGAACTGGGCCGGTACGGGAAAAGATTTCAACAATCCCTTATCCTCGTAATGCTTAATGGAGGAACGGGAAATGAAGGAGACGCCCAGATCGGCGAGCACGCCCTGAATAATCGAGTCCACATGATTGAATTCCATATAGCGGACCTTGCTGACGCCGTTGAACTTCAGCCAGCGCTCCAGCTGATTCCGATTTGGGCAGCCGTCCGAGCTCATGAGAAAAGGTCTGCCATATACGCTTTGAGCCTCTTTATACTCGGGACGGGAGACGATGACAAGCTCTTCCTTGAACTCAAGCTCTTTAATCAAATCGTCGTTATCCAGAGACGGAAGCTTCACAAAAGCACCGTCCAGCTCATAATGAAGCACTTTGTACAGAAGATCGTCCGCCGATCCCGTGAACAGCGACAAATCCACATCCGGATAGGAGTGATGATACTCCGCCAGCACGTTCGGCAGATGCAGGGAAGAAATGCTGTGATACGTGCCAATGGCCAGTGAACCGGAAGGAGTGTCGGGTTCGCTTAAGAAGCGGGAAGCAACATCCAGCAAATGCAGAATCTGCTCGGCATAGGTTAGCAGCTTCTCGCCAGCCGGAGTCAGAACCATTCCCCGCTGTCTATAGAACAGGGGCGTTCCCAGCTCCGCCTCCAGCTGCTGGATTCGGGTCGTTACATTGGACTGCACATAGCCGAGGCTGGCCGCTGCTTTCGTAATGCTGCCTTCCGCCGCTACCGCACGGAAAATTCGCAGCTCGCTGCTCTCCATACAATCAGCTCCTTCTAACTATCTGTAAGAGTGAATCATAACATCATTTCTATTCATTTTACGTGATGTGTAAATTGCTGTAAACTAACATTTAAGAACCGTGTATTTCAATCGAAAAAGGGAGGATTGAGCATGACAGTTAACAACAGAGCGGCAGACGAATCCGGCACGTTCACAATCGGCGGCGATCTCAAGGTGAACCGTTTGGGCTATGGCGCCATGCAGCTGACAGGTCCCGGTATTTGGGGAGAGCCCCGTGATCCCGAAAAAGCGGTGCGGGTGCTGCAGCGCGCGGTAGAGCTCGGCGTTAATTTCATCGATACCGCGGATTCCTACGGTCCGTTCATCGCGGACAAATACATCCGGCAGGCGCTGCATCCTTACCGCGACGGACTGATTATCGCAACCAAGGTAGGTCTGACCCGCTCGGGCCCGAATGACTGGCGTCCGGTAGGCCGTCCGGAATATTTGCGGCAGCAGACGGAACTGAATTTGCGCAACCTCGGCCTGGAGACGATTGACCTGTTACAGCTGCACCGGATCGATCCAAAGGTTCCGCTTGCGGAGCAGCTGGGCGAGCTGACCCTGCTTCAGCAGGAAGGGAAGATCCGGCATATCGGCCTTAGCGAAGTGTCGGTAGAGCAGCTGGAGGAAGCGAGCCAATACGCCAAAATCGTATCCGTTCAAAATCTGTACAACTTATCCCAGCGTACCGCCGAGCCGGTTCTGGAGTACGCCGAGTCCCATAACCTGGCCTTCATTCCCTGGTTCCCGCTCGCGACTGGCGCTCTGGCGAAGGAGGGCGGCAAGCTGGATACGCTGTCCAAGCGGCTTGGCGCGAAGCCTTCGCAGCTGGCGCTTGCCTGGCTGCTGAAGCGCTCGAAGGTTACGCTGCCAATTCCCGGCACTTCGTCTGTGGCGCATTTGGAAGAGAATATCGAAGCAGCTGGTATTACGCTTAGCGACGCGGATTTCACCGAGCTGTCCAATTTGATATAAGCAGAGTCTGGATAGGAGGAGAATTTATGAGAACACTGGTGATCATCGCTCACCCGGATTTGCAAGCTTCCCGGATCAACCGCTCATGGGCGGAGGAGCTGCAAGCTCAGGAGAATGTTACGATTCATTCGCTGTACGGGATTTATCCGGATGGAGCCATCGATGTCCGGCGGGAACAGCAGCTGCTGGACAGCCATGACCGGATTATTTTTCAATACCCGTTATATTGGTACAGCACACCTTCACTGCTCAAGCAATGGTTCGATCAGGTGCTGGAACTAGGCTGGGCATACGGCCCTGGCGGTGAGCATCTCAGCGGCAAGGAAATCGGAATCGCCATTTCGACGGGCGGTCCTGCGGATTCGTACCAGCCAGGCGCCTACAATCTCTTCACCCTGCATGATTACACCAAGCCGATTCAAGCTTTGGCTTATCATGTCCTTGCGAGCTATTTGCCTCCGTTCATTCTGAATGACGCGCGAAATGTGACCGATGAGCAACTGGCTGCGAGCCGGAAAGCTTATATTGAGCATTTGGCTACCGCACAGCCCGTAGCTTTGGAAATCGTCCAATAACATATCGAAATAAACAATAAGAGATGCCGCGAGGCATCTCTTGTTCTTTGTGCGGGATAAGCAAGATCTGCCCGAATAAAAGGAACATAAGGCGGGATGGCGAATTGCATTAAGATGTAATCCGGGAATTGATGGAGGAGCAAATGAACTGTTCGAATTTGGTATTTCATATCCATTACTGCAACGGCCGAAAGGTCGGGGAGCGTGCCAGGCCTTTGCGGAGACTCGCCCGGACTCTCGGACATCATGAGCTTGTGCTGACGACCGGAGGGCGGGGGGATTTTAAGCTTGGGGGCAAGACTTATCCGATTGCGGCGGGAATGCTGTATTATATAGCTCCCGGTGTCCCTCATGTGCTGGAGCCGGACCTTACGAATCGTCCCACTTTCATGACGGTGCATTTCGATTATGCGCGCGTCTCGTTTCATGAAGAGGAGTGGGAGATAGCGGGCGGTGAACCGAGCCTGGGGCTTCGTCCTGCCGGGCAGCTGAATGACTATTACCAGGTGGAGGACGCCTTCGGCAAATTGATCGATTGCTGGAACGCCAAGCGGCCGGGCTTTGAAGCGATCGCCAGAGTGCTGCTTCAGGAGCTGTGGATTGCCATTACCCGGAATCTGGGACAGGGCCGCCAGCAGGATGCTGCCTCGCTCAAGGTGGAGAAGGTCATCGCCTATATGAATGAAAAGGTGGAGGGACGCATTACGCTGCAAGAGCTTGCCGAGCTTGTGCAGCTGGCGCCGACTTATTTGTCGCGTTCGTTCAAGGAGGTTACCGGCTACTCGGTCATCGCCTTCTTCAACAAGCTCAAGATGGACAGAGCGAAGGACATGCTGCTTACCGGAGACAAGAAGATCAAAGAAGTAGCCCAGGCGCTCGGCTATTCGGACGAGTTCTATTTCAGCCGGATTTTCAAGAAGACGGAGGGCATCAGTCCTTCCGAATTTTACGGCAATAATGCCCATGGGATATAAGTTGTTTTGAACGATGAGGAAAAGGGGTTGACCCAAGGCCGAAGGAAGCGGCTCGCCTGGGACAACCCCTTGTTGTTAGAGAAGAAAGCTCTTCTTCATTATGCAGTATGGAGGACATCGTCAAATTCCGGGTGCTGCTGTAATCTGCCTTTGGCGAACGGGCATAAGGGCAGCAGCTTGATCTCATTCTCCCTTGCATACTCCACTATAGCTTCAACAAGGCGGTCTCCGAGCTCTTGTCCCCGGTACTTATTTTCCACAAAAGTATGATCAATAATAATGAGCTTCGGGCTTGAAGTCACGTAGGTCATTTCGGCAGCCACGGAGCCTTGGTCCGAAATCAGAAACCGTCTGCCTGCGGTATCATGTTCAATATGCATCGTTAACCCGCTTTCTGTATCGTTTTGTACATCATCAAGAAGCTTGTACTGCAGCGCTCCGCTTGGACATTTGTCGATGTGCTGCGCAATGGCTTCCGCCGAGTCGGCATCCGGGTTCACCCAGGGACGCTTCTTCAGGTTAAACACAGCGGGGAAGCCCTTGACGCACACACCGGAATGGATGCATTTCTCCGAATCAAACATCACCGTTATCCCTTTTCCGTAATACAGCTTCTGTGTACTTGACATACCTTCACACCCTTCATCGAAGATTTGAATCATAAGGCCGGCAGATTGTATTCCTTGTTGAGATTCCTGTATCCGTGTTGTACGGGCTTGAACTGAATATACCACACTCTCCAAGCGTAGACACATATGATTTATTTAAAATTTGATATGAAAAGATAGCGATCGCCGTTTATATGCAGTTTAAATAAGCGGAGTATCCTTCAAGCATAATCAGTTGCTTAGGAGGAATGGAGATGAATCGATCCATACAGAAAGCGCCGCGTCAAGGCGAATGGGCGATCGAAGCACATGGTCTTGTCAAAACATTCGGGGATAACCGGGCAGTGGACGGTGTGAACCTGCAGGTGGGTACCGGTATGATCTACGGGGTGCTTGGACCCAACGGGGCGGGGAAGACGACGACGATCCGGATGCTCGCGACTCTGTTGCGCCCGGATGCGGGTTCGGCGGCCATTTTCGGCCATGATGTGGCGAAGGAGCCGCAGATTGTGCGGCAGTTGATCGGGGTGACCGGTCAGTATGCCTCGGTTGATGAAGCGCTTAGCGCAACGGAGAATCTGGTGATCTTCTCGCGGCTTCTGGGACTCGGACGCGCCGAAGCGAAGCGGAAAGCGGCAGAGCTGCTGGAGGAATTCGGCTTGACCGAAGCGGCGAAACGTCCGCTTAAATCGTTCTCCGGCGGCATGCGCCGGCGGCTGGATCTCGCGGCGAGTCTGATTGCTCAGCCGCCGCTTATCTTCCTGGATGAGCCGACGACGGGGCTCGATCCGCGCACGCGCAATCAGATGTGGGAGACGATCCGCCGTCTGGTCCAGTCGGGCTCGACTGTGCTGCTGACGACGCAGTATCTGGAAGAGGCCGACCAGCTCGCCGACCGAATCGCGGTCATCGACCGCGGGCGGGTCGTCGCGGAGGGCACGGCGGATGATCTGAAAGCGTCTGTCGGCACTTCATCGCTTCAACTCAGAGTTCAGCAGCCAAGAGACGTCGTGAAAGCCCGCCAGATCATTGAACGGGTGCTGAAGGTCCAGTCCGGCATCTCGGCGGAGGCAGCGAAAATCACGGCGCCCATGGCTTCGGCCGACAAGGTCACCGATCTGCTGATCGCCCTTCGCGAGGCGGGGATTGCGCTGACCGAAATGAGCGTGCAGAAGCCGACGCTTGATGAAGTGTTTCTGACGATCACGGGGCATGGCGTGGAAGAGGAGAACGGAACGCAGCCAGCTGACAAAACCGGACAATTGGAGGTACAAAGCCAATGAGCACACTAATTAAACCGGGCGCCCAGCGCCAGTTGAAGAACCGTTCCGGCTTCGGCCAGGCGATCCGCAATTCGCTGACGATGGCTTACCGCGGCCTGCTCAAAATCAAGCGCACGCCCGAGCAGTTGTTCGACGTGACGATCCAGCCGATCTTATTCACTCTGATGTTCACTTATATTTTCGGCGGGGCCATCTCCGGAGATGTGCAGAGCTATTTACCTGTCATTATCCCAGGAATTCTGGTGCAGACCGTGATTACGGGTTCAGTCGTAACAGGCGTTCAACTGCGCGAGGATATGGAAAAGGGGGTATTCGACCGCTTCAAGTCGCTGCCGATTTCCAGGATCGCGCCGCTCGCGGGCGCCTTGCTCGCAGACACGATCCGCTATACCATAGCGACCGTCCTTACCTTCGTTATGGGCTACATCATGGGCTTCCGCCCCGATGCCGGGTTTGACTTCGTAGTCATTGCGGCACTTCTCGTCATTGCCAGTTCTTGGGCTATCAGCTGGATCTTCGCTTTCTTCGGCGTCATCGCGCGCACCGCATCCAGTGTGCAAGGCATCTCCATGATCATCCTGTTTCCGCTGACCTTTGTCTCCAATGCGTTCGTGCCGGTTGATACAATGCCGCATTGGCTTCAGTGGTTCGTCAAGATCAACCCGATCTCCCATCTGGTCTCAGCCGTGCGCGAGCTCTTGAATAACGGAACGGTCGGCAGTGATCTCGTCTACACCCTCATCGGTGCAGCTGTTATTGTGGCTATATTCGCTCCTATAACGGTACGCGCTTATATGCGCCGCGCTTGATCTTTTATGGATCTACTATCGGCAGAGAGACAGCTCTTCGCTACATTCGCGGGGGCTGGCTCTCTGCCGTTTTGTATGCAAGACAAGATCAATTGCACCCGGAATCAGCTTCCGGTATACTAATTATTGATTCATTACTAACCATTTTGATTGTTAAATAAAATGTGAAGGCGGGATTACAATGGCCAAGACAGAGGCAGCTTCCGTTAACCGGAGAGAGGAAATCATTGCCGCGGCGATAGACGTTTTTTCGGAAATCGGATTTTACCGCGCCACGACGGCGCAGGTTGCAGAGCGGGCGAAGATTTCGCAGCCTTATATTTTTCGTTTTTTTTCAACTAAAGAAGCTTTGCTGCTTGCAGCACTGGAAGTCTCTTGGGAGAGAATCATCGGCTCCTTCGAGCAGGTGGTGGGCTCCGCGTCTCCATCCAGGCTGGAAGCCGATTTGATCGAGGCGTATGAGAGCATTTTGGCCCGGCATTCCAGTGAGATGCTGCTTCAGATGCAGGCCCAGACGATCCAGGCTGACGACATTCGCGAGGCGATGAGAACCGGCTTCGGGGCTGTCCGCCAAATGGTGCTGGATGCTTTCCGGAACGCCGGGATACCAAATCCGGAAGAGCGCACGATGCTGTTCCTGGCGAGAGGGATGCTGTGCAATATTTCGATGGCGCTGAATATGCCGGAGCTTATGGAAGGAAAGGCGTAAAGCCGGTTCCTTGAAAATTAGTTATTGACCAATCACTAACTGGTGAATATAATAAGATCAAGTAATTGATCAATCACTAAATAAAAGCGAATGGAGAGGATTCATTTGAAAAAAGCAATCGTGCTGGGAGCAACGGGCGGAACGGGATCAGTTATTGCGGCAGAGCTGGTGAAGCGGGGAGTGAAGACCGTCATCTTCGGGCGTTCCCGTGCCAAGCTGGAGAGACTTGCCGGGCGACTCGGAAATCCGAAGCATTTAACGATGGCAACCGGAGATGCGTTCAAGCCGGAGGATATTATGTCAGCAGCAGGAGATGCGGAAGTGCTGTTCCACTGCGCGAACGTGCCGTACCATGAGATGGTCAGCAAGCTCGTTCCGCTGGGAGAAGCGGTGATGGAAGCAGTCGTGCGTAAGAATCTGAAGGTCGTTGCTGTAGACGGAATCTATCCTTACGGCAAGAGACAGAGTGATTATGTAACGGAGGAGCATCCCAAACAGCCGCACACGAAGAAGGGCAAGACCCGGCTTAAGTTTGAGCAGATGGTCTTTGACCGCCGCTGGGGTAATGTACAGCGAATGATTGTGCGTCTGCCGGATTATTACGGGCCTACTGCCAATGAGGCTTCCTACCTGGGAGGTACGCTTGAAGCAATCGCAGCCGGGAAGATGGCGTTCTTCATCGGCAATATGACCGTTCCCCGGGAGTATGTGTATTTGCCTGACGCGGCCAAAATGATCGTCGAACTGGCGGACCATGACAGCGCATATGGACAGAACTGGAATATTCCGGGTGCGGGCATCATTTCGGGCCGGGATAATGTGCGGATCGCAAGAGAGGCCAGCGGCAAATCCAAACCCGTCATTCCTCTTGGAAGAGTGGGTTTATCTGTACTAGGATTGTTCGTTCCTGTCATGAAGGAAATCATCGAGATGCTGTATTTGACCAAAGAGCCGCTGACTCTTAGCGGGGAGAAATACAAGAAGCATATCGGCCCGATTCCGGCAACCAGCTTCAAGGAAGGGATCACCGAGACGATTCATGCGCTGCAGAGTAATTGATCAATCAATAATGACAACTTCAAGTCTATGCAATGTTATCAAAAGGGGGAGGCCGAACCCTATGGATTCAGTCTCCCAACCAGATATGCTCTCAGTTCCTCCACGGTGCGCAAAATTTCATCAGGCTCGTGCTGGCTCAGTTCGTCGATATCCGTATAGCTGCCCCAAGCCGCCGAAAGGATTGGCACACCGGCCGCTCTTGAGGAATGAATGTCGCTCACCGCGTCCCCGACATAGACGGTTTCCGATGCCTTTAGGCCGAAGCGTCCGAGAACTTCCCGGATGCCCTCGGTCTTGCGCTGCCCATGCGGTGAACCCGTCTCGATCCAATCAAAGAGGTTCTCCATCCCGTAAAAAGCAAGGGATAAGCGGCAGCTCTGCTCCCCTTTTCCCGTTACCAGTGCGACAATTATTCCTTGTTCCTTCAAGAAGTCCAGAAGCTCTCTCATTCCATCGAAGGGCTCGGCGCACATACTGTGTAGCTCTTCGTAATGCCGTAAATAGGAGTTCAATCCTTCCTCGTAAAAATACGGGATCAGCGCATTAATAGTCCCTTCTTCGCTCGGACCGAAGGTTGCGATGATTTCCCCATCGGTCAGCGAGCGTCCCGCCAATGGCTCAATCGCCTTGCGGAATGAAGCAATACAGAGCGGCAGCGTGTCCGCAACCGTTCCGTCGAAATCAAAAATGACAGCTTTCATACCGTTCCACTCCTTGGATAATTGACATGGATCATGCCTGTATCTATAGTTATACCGACAAGTTAGGCATTGAACTAGCAGAATAATGCCATATTTCACAACGATACCGCCAAATGGACAGAGGTGAAGGATTTTGCAGGAAACTGAGCTGATTGTGGACGAGAACCGCCGTGGTGGACCGGAGGGATGAAAGCGTGGTTAGCGTTAGGATCAAGCTGATGCTTGATTTCATCCATCTCCGGTATGCCGATCACATCGGTCCCGGAAGTATCGCGGATGCGGCTCATATCAGCGAGCGGGAAGCCTTTCGCATTTTCGGAAGAACGATCGGAATGACACCGGTAGCGTACATGCTGAAGCATCGGATATCTGTCGCGGCCAGGCTGCTGGCGGAAATCGGTCTTACCGTAACCGAAGTCGCTCTGAGTACGGGCTTCAACACGCCAAGCTATTTCACCAAGGTCTTCAAGCAGCGGATGCGTCTTACACCGAGCCAATACCGGAATTCATCATTAGAAGAATAGTCCTTTCCGGTCCGGTTCAAGCCGGGAGGACAGAAGCAGTATCATCCATTCTTCGATCGCGGTAAGGGTTGCAACTGTACAAACCACTGCCACAGGCAGCGAAGGCTGGACAAAGGGCAGCATTAACGGGATCATAAACACCAATATTCCGGTGGCCTTGTTCCCATAGGTGTGAATCCCGGCAAAAACGCCGAATTTCAGGAAGCCGGTAAGGATTGACGCCAATTTGACCGCCCCGATCACCGCAATCCAGATCACCAAGCCGCCATCAAGCTTCAGGACCGGAATCAGGGTGAACAGGACCGCTCCAATGAAGATCAAGTCGGCTGCGGAATCCAGCCTGGCGCCCCGTACACTTGTCGTACCCGTCTTCCTCGCGATAACGCCGTCCAGCACATCGCTTAGTCCGCACAACAAATAGACGGTGAGATAAACCGCGCTTAACGGCTTCGGGAGCAAGAGCAGCAGCGCCAAAATCATCCGGCTTCCCGTAATCCAATTGGGTATGTTGTTCATTACTAATTCCTCTCGCTTCGATTGGTTCATGTATGTATCTTCTTCATTATAACAGCCGCGCCCTTGATTATGCGCCTGGAACGAGGTATAAGGTGGAATAGCAACCGCCGCATACAGAGCGGGAAACGGCGCCTTATTTTTTGGATGAGCCATAATCCGTAATTTTCAGCTTGATATCGAATGTAACCGGTGTACGGCTGAATACGTCGTCCCAGTGGTCCTCTACCTTCTTCCATACCTTGGGATGCTGGATTTTTAATACATCACGGAAACCGATCACATCGGCATGGTAAGTAGACTGCAGCTTTAACATGACGGAGCTGAGCATATCGGACAACCTTTTCTCGAAAATTTTCTGCGCTTTATCGTTATAGCTGCTGGCAGACGGGTTTTCGTCGATGTCCCAGTTCTCGATCAGCCGCCCCTCTGATTGGATGTTCACATGAAATGAAATGTCATCACCCTTCACAGTGGAAGTTATTTTACTCTTAGCCTCTTTAATCTCATAGGTGATCGGTTCGTTTCGCCAATCATAGCTTTTGATGGTTCCGCCCCTAATCTCGTTCGAAATCCAGGCGATGCTCTCCACATCCGTCTGATTCAGGGAGCCGATCCATCTTCCGGTCTCTCCTTTGATAATCCCGGCACCTGCAGCAACCGTTATACCGTTGTTCTCATTAACCTCTTGCAGGACAAAGCTCTGCTTGATGCTCAACTGCTCGTCGAGCTTGGTCAGGTTAATCCCCTCCATAACTCTGCCTGTTCTGAAATGTCCACGTGGCAGACCTTTCAGCTTGAAAGCGGGAATATCGCCGGTCTGTGCGCCTTCAATCGTATTCTTGGCCGGTCCATGACTCAAAAATACGAGGCAGCTTGGACGAATATCGTTATCGCGAAGTACGAAATCCATGATGTTCTCCATATTATGGCTTTGAGCCAACACGTTGGAGACCACAATTACTTTCAAATGGTGACCAATGACCGGACGGTCAAGCTGGAGCGAGAATTCCCGCATGATTTCTAACAAAGAATCGCCGGTCCCTGTTACATTGAAGAACTGTGGAGGCTGTTGGCTCTTCGTCTGCTGTTGAGCGCTCCCGCTCGATCTCGTCGGAACAATCTGGATAGTGGCTGTCATCACATTGCGTTTCAGATAGCCGACTCCTTGTTCGTCCAGCTTTTGTTCAGTGGGAGTCGGATTTCCTTCATCTAGAGCGAGGCCTATGTACATGCTTAAGTCCTCAATTTCTTTGCTGCTCCAGCATCCCGTTAGAGACGCCAGCAGGCAAGCGGACAACAACAGCGGTATAATGCGGTGTCTAACCATGGCGCTTCAGCCCTTTCTTCCGCAAGAGGAAAATGAGGGACAAAGGTACTGTCACCAATAGAAACAGAAGTACACTCATCATCCCGATAACGGAGCCCAGTTCAAATATTTCATTCATCGTGTGAGGAATGAGCGTGGCGATAAATATGACCGGCATCAGCGCCAGCAGAACCGTCCGGTACTGCACAGGGAACACCTGCGAAATCCCCAGGGAGGCAGTGTAAAAAAAGCTGGTGAAGTTGCAGAACAGCTGCATCATCCATATAACCAGAAACGGAAACTCGAACCGTTCAAAAAACAAACCCGAGATTTCAAAGCTTCTAAGCAGGTCGATTGTCGGCCATGTGCTTCTCTGCAAGCTGCCGATAGTCATGCTTCCAATCACGATGACGGTGGTCAGAAAATATAGAAACAGAGGAATGCCCAATCCCGCGAGCATCGTTTTGACCGCGTGTTCGGGGTGCTGTAGATGACCAACGAGAACCAGAACAACTTCACAACCCGAGAAGACGAGGATTGACGACTTCAGCCCTTTGATAACCGGAGAAAGCCCCTCCCCCAGAAAAGGACGCAAATGTTGGATATCGAAAATTCTCACACTGAGAAAGAGGCTGAGCAGCAGTATCAGAATGCTAATGGGAAATATGATCTGAAACAGGCGGGCAATCGCATTAATACCTCCCGCTGCCAAATACACCGAAGCCCATATAAAAGGGATGACGATGGCCCAAATGGGGGTACCCTCCAGCAAAAAAAACAAGGTCACTTCGGCAAATACGCGAATCTCGAACCCGGCGATCATTACAAAGAAAAGGATGAGCAGAAGCGATAATGCGCTTCCCGGTATCGTGCCGACGATTTTTTTGGAATACTCAAACACCGTTTTCCCCGGAAATTGCTGGCTTAATTTTACCATGACCAGAATGGCAAGCATGACCAAGACGCCTCCCAGCAATACGGATAGCCAGGAATCCGGAGTTTGTACTTTTTCGGTGACGTCCCTTGGAAGTGTCAGAATGCCTGCGCCAAGCACACTGTCGGTCAAGAAGATAGCCGCTTGCGACGAGGTGATTTTGTCATCGGAGCGAATAAACATTCGGTTACCTCCAGCTCGGGTCTAATGGGTTCGCGATTTGCGGCGAATCGTCTTCATCATCTGGGGTTTGCGTTTCATCAAGTTCAGCGGGGCACGGATGAACAAGTCTTTCCAATCCCGGATGCGGAAGGGGGAGATGGGCGTCACGTACGGAACTCCAAAGCTCTTCAGTCTGGTCAGATGGCTGCTCATGAACAGAAAGAACAGGATGGTCCCCAAAATTCCCAGGGCAGCGGCGAAGAACATCCCGGCAAAACGCAAAATGCGCAGCGTAATTCCGGTGCTGTACATCGGGATGGAGAAGGAAGCGACTGCGGTTACCGAGACGACGATAACGAGAAACGGACTGACGATGCCCGCCTGGACGGCCGCTTCGCCGATGATCAGGCCGCCGACGATGCCCATCGCAGGTCCGATCGGCCTCGGCAGTCTTATCGCCGCTTCCCGCAAAATTTCGATCGAAACCTCCAGAATTAATATCTCGATCAGAGATGGAAAGGGGACACGTTGTCGTGCCTGGATAATGGTGATAGCCAGATCGGTCGGAATCAGACCCGGGTGAAAGGATATGAATGAAATATAGAGCGATGGGGCCATCAGGGCCAGAAAAGCGGCTACGAACCGGAGCAAGCGCAATAAGGAACCTCCGATCCAACGCTCATAATAATCCTCCGGTGACTGGAGAAGCATGCTGAACGTTACCGGAACAATGAGCGCGAACGGGGTCCCGTCAAGCAGAATCGCGATTCGTCCATCCATTAAGGCGCTCATGACCCGGTCCAGTCTTTCCGTATTTTGGGCCTGTTGGAACGGGCTCAGAATATCATCCTCGATCAGCTGCTCCACGTAACCGGATTCGGCGATAAAATCGAGATCGATCTTATCAATTCGCTTCTCTACTTCCCGCAGCAGTTCCGGGTTCACGATGTCCTTCATGTATGCGAGCACCAGGTCTCTTTTGACAAAGTTACCGACCACATACTTCTTCATCTCAAGCTGCTCCGTTCGCCCTTGACGCCGCAGTATGGCGGTATTATCGCTTAATTGCTCGGAGAAGCCCGTTCTTGGGCCGCGCACCAGCCCTTCCGAGATCGGCTCCGAAATGCTTCTCGTCTTGCCGTCAGGCGCACCGACGAGCAGGGCATGCGGCATTCCTTCAACCAGCAAAGCGGTATAACCGTTCAATATTGCTTCGTTCAGGCTTATAAGTCCGGTTTCTTCAGTCACTTCGCTTGCTGGCAGCATATTCTTGATCAAATACGCTGAAAAATCATCCGGGGCTTGTGCCTTTAATCCGTGTTTCGCGTCAGGTTCCGCAGCTGACATGAACGCCTGCATTACCTGGGTGTCGATATGCTCTTCAGCGATCATTCCATCCACATAAATCAGCGTCGCCCGCTTCTGCAGCGCCGCTATTTCGAAATCCCGGAAGTGGACATCGCAGTTGCTGCCGATTGCTTCCTTGATGGCACTTCGATTGTTTTCGTAATCTGCGGGTAGCGGTGGATCATTCTTGTCCACAGCTTGAACATCTCCGGAGGTTCCCCCGTCTCCATTCTTTCCTTCAATGCCCTTGAAGACCGCACGAAGCTTGTTGATCAAGGCGATGAAGGCGATGGGAATCAGCAAACAAAATCCCGCTTGCATGAAGATCGTCCAATCCGGAATATAGGATAGAATCTTTTGCCACACCGTACCACATCTCCCAGCTAGTTCTCTTGTCTGTTAACTTGCCCAGAAGCTGGAATTTACATGCAGCGAAGCCCTTTAAGGGTATTTGACAACCGGCCATTTCTCCTTGCGGAGCTTGGAGATGAACTCTGGCGTTACATTTAGATTGCTCTCAACCAGCTGGTGAGGCGTCAGCGCCATCCATTGATTCAGTGACACGTCCTGGAACCGGTCGCTTTTGAACATTTCCAGGAACCACAGTGTAGTGTCCCCGGTGTTCTGGATATAGTGGCCGAACGCAAAAGGAACGTATCCGACATCCCCGGCCCTGAAATCGAATGTTCGGGCGTTGCCGTTGGCGCCGAATACCGTCATTCGGCCGCTGCCGGACAAATAATACTGCCATTCATCGTTATTGGGATGCCAATGAAGCTCGCGCATCGCGCCGGGTTCAATCTCCACAAGGGCGGCAGCGATTTGCTTCGCGACCGGAAAGTTGGTGGAGTCTACAATCCGCACCGATCCGCCGGGCGTCTTGAGCGGCTTCTGGGCAAGCAGCTCATGCTTGAAGGGAAGCGGAACTGTGCCATAAGGAGCCATTCCTGTAATGAATTAATCTGAGGTTTGAATGAAAAAAGCGCCTTCTGTATACTGGGAAACGTTCCGACCAAAGAACAATTTCAGCATAGGAGGCACTCTATCATGAAGTATAAACAATCGAAGAAACAGAATCAACGAATCACCCGAATTTCCGAAAATACCCTCGTGGTCGGCGCAGATATCGCCAAAGATACCCATGTGGCTCGCGCCATAGACTTTCGAGGGATCGAACTGGGTAAGGATTGTGTGTTCTCTAATACCCGTGCCGGACTCGAGCAACTGGTTCAGTGGATGAAGGAGCTTCAGCAGGAGCATGCCAAGAGTGACGTCCTCTTCGGTATTGAGCCCACCGGACACTACTGGTTTACGCTGGCGGAATATTTAGGGCGGCAGGGCATTCCTTTGGTCATTGTGAATCCGCATCACGTACACAAAAGCAAAGAACTGGAAGACAATTCACCCACGAAAAATGACTATAAAGATGCCAAGGTCATTGCCGATTTGGTGCGAAACGGGAAGTACAGCGAGCCCAAACTGCCAACGAGCGTTTACGCCGACCTGCGGATTCTCATGAATCTTCGGGAGAAGATCATGGTGAACTTCGGACAGGTGCAAAGACGGGTGCAGAACTGGCTGGACCGCTTTTTTCCGGAGTACACGCAGGTGTTCAAAGACTGGGAAGGCAAGGCATCACGCATTACGCTTAGCGAGTTTCCAACGCCAGGAGAAATCGTAGAGATGGGCACAGAGGCCATTGTCCAGCGGTGGAAAAAAGACGTAAAACGAGCCGTAGGGGCGAAACGAGCGCTGCACCTCATGGAAACGGCGAGGCGTTCCATCGGGCTTACGGAAGGACTTCCCGGAGCGAAAGTGGAGATCAAGACGCTTCTGGAGCAGTATGAGATGTTCGCCAGACAACTCGAAGAGATTCTGGCCGAGGTGGAACGTCTCCTTGCTCAAATTCCGGGAACGAAAGAGATGCTTACCGTTCCGGGCGTAGCCGTAGTTACGTTGGCAGGGTTTCTCGCCGAAGTCGGGGATCTGAGCGGTTACGAGCATGGACAGCAGATTATTCGGCTCGCCGGACTAAACCTCAAGGAGAACAGTTCAGGAAAGAAAAAAGGTAAATCCAGCATTACCAAACGTGGACGCGCACGCCTAAGGGCGCTGCTGTTCCGGGCGGTGATGCCCATGGTGGCAAAGAACGCCGAGTTTAAGGCACTGCACCAGTATTTCACCAAGCGAAGTCAAAATCCGCTCAAGAAAAAGCAATCCCTTGTAGCCTTGTGTGGGAAGCTCATTCGCGTGCTTCATACGCTCGGAACCAAGCAGGTTCCGTATAACGCAAACGACGTGTTAGGGCCGGTGCGTCAGGCTCAGTTACAGATGGCAGCTTAAGCCAAACCGAATTCATGTTTACCGCCGGATCGGAATGAACCAAGACAACGGAAGCACGGAGCAGCCGTAGGAATTATTCCATAAGGGCAACGACCCTGTAAAGGAGCAAGAAACGGCGTCCACCTTTTGAGAGGCAGAACGAAGGAATGTAAGGGCTAAGACCCAGCGTGACATGGGAGGGTAAGCCGTCAAAAGAAGGTGTGGATATCCAAGGTGCGATCAGAGGAATTATCTAAGGGTTGGAAATAATCCCCCGACCTCTATTCCCGCCACCGGCTCCTCCAGAAAATAATGTCATCCTTACATGACTTCTCCATCTCTCGATCTGTCAATGAGTGAAAATCCGAGAAAGAGTGAGTAAACAAGAGATTTTATTAATTTATAGTGGGAGGTTCCTCCAATAACCTTGCCGCCGGCGAGCATAATCTCAACATCGATTTGGTAATGACTTTTTGTCTTGGATGAATTATAGATCGTCTCCAGCGGATGATTCTTGACGATAAAGCCGTAGGTGATGATTTCTTTCCCCAGATAGAGTTCCGGTTCCTTGTTCTGAAGACCCCAGATCAGCATATAGGGTGCCTCAATCAGCCTCTTGTTGTCCAGGTTGTACCGGTTCGTTTCCCCTCGATTAGAGACAATTTCATATCCCTGCGATTGCACATAATCCGCTGCCGTTTGTTTATCGCCTGAAAGCTCAGCTTTAGCATCGGTTCGGCATCCGGAAGCTGTAAGTAGAATTAGCCCTAATATGATGAAGTAGAGAATGAATGGCTTCTGTTTCATGTCCCGATCCGTCCTTTTCACCGTTATATCTATGATTGTAATCCACTTGGCATGGAAAAAATAGTTAACCGATTCAAAGCTTGACCGGATCGGAGGCCCGGGGTATGGCTCCAAATCCGCTGACTTCAATCCGATTGTTTCGATTACTGTCGGCAACGGGGCAGAAGCCGGGATACGCTAAATTTAAGCGGCGGGCGAATTCGGGGTCCAGCTTCGACAGCTCGGCATAATAGCTGCCAATAACGTGATTGTCACCAACTCCGCCATTTTGAAAAGAAAGCTGGGAGAGCGTCCGGACATGGCTGTAATAGTAGCGCTTATCCCGTCTCGGAAGCTTATATACAGTTGGCGGAGCCAGGGTGACGACATCGAACACATTAGCGAAACGCCAGCTGTCCGGGACGTAGGAGGCGCATGCCTTGGCAAAATCCGGGTCGCCGACGCGCGGAGAACCGTAAGTGTATAAGAAGGGCGATCTGAAAGCAGTGTTGGCGGCTGTGTCCACGGCGCATAGAGTTGCCAGTGCGGCGCCAAGGCTGTGCCCTGTAACATACATGGATTTCTCCGGCGGCAGCTTGCCGAGCGCGCGTATCAGCTCCTCCCGTGCCGAGGAGTAGATCGCGGTGAAACCGCGATGTGTGAAGCAGTTGTCGCTGATGTAGCGAAATTTCTTCTGGGAAGCCATCGCATCCGAGATCCAATTGGTCGTGGTGACCGTTCCCCGAAAGGCGACGATAATCTCATCAGTACTTTCCAGAATGAAGCCGAAGGTCTCCCATACATTCGTGATGGATTTGGCCCTGATAATATGTTGAACCGTATAAGGAGACGGAACGACAAATGAGCCGTCCTCGCTTGCGAACTGGACATAGGTTTGTCCACAGATGGCGGCCAGAAAGATGGCCCATTGTTCATGTATTCTGCTGTCTGTCATATGCATCCCGCCTTTCTGTTCTACTATGTATGATGAAAACGCCCGGACGGTGCCTGATGATTATCGAAATCCGTGTGAAAATAAAGAATTTTTCAGAAAAACATTGACACATTTCGACAGCAACTCTATACTGTAATACGTTAATCCGACAAATATAGTATACTTAAAATTATGATTTATGAGCGCTACCAGATAGGATTTTTAGGCAGGAGGAGAGATGGAGATGCCGGAGTTAAGCAATAGATTGGACGGATTTACGGAATCGATTATTCGAAAAATGACCCGCATCGCGAAGCAGCATGATGCGATTAATCTGTCCCAAGGGTTTCCGGATTTCGACCCGCCACGGGAACTGCTGGATGAATTGCGAATAGCGGCGGATGAAGGTCCCCATCAGTATGAGATCACCTGGGGTTCCGAGCTGTTTCGGAAGAAACTGGCGGAGAAGCAGAGCAAGTGGATGGGAATTCCGGTTGATCCGGAATCGAACATCGTTGTAACCTGCGGCAGCACCGAAGCCATGATGGCAGCGATGATGACGGTGTGCAATCCCGGTGATAAAGTTATCGTCTTCTCACCCTTCTACGAAAATTATACCGCTGATGCCATACTGACCGGCGTCACCCCGATTTATGTACCGCTGGCCCCACCCGAATTTCTGTTCGACCCTGAGGAACTCCGTCGCGCGTTCGAGCAGGGCGTCAAAGCGATCATTCTGTGCAACCCCTCTAACCCGACGGGCAAAGTATTCACCCGCAGCGAACTGGAGACTATCGCCAGCCTTGCTGTGGAATTCGATGCATTTGTCATTACGGATGAAGTATACGAGCATATTGTGTTCGAACCCTATACGCATACATATATGGCTTCTCTCCCGGGCATGTTCGAGCGGACGCTGTCCTGCAGCTCGCTCTCCAAGACGTATTCCATTACCGGCTGGAGACTGGGCTATATCATCGGGCCTGCCGGGGTTATTGACGTCTGCCGGAAGGTGCATGATTTTCTGACTGTCGGAGCCGCGGCCCCGCTGCAAAGGGCGGCGGTCAAGGGACTGGAATTGGGCGACGACTATTATGAGGGGCTTACCCGGAGCTATGAACAGAAACGGACGTTGTTTCTGGAAGGGCTGGACCGGATCGGCCTTAAGTATTACAAGCCCCAGGGCGCCTATTATGTGCTGGTCGATATCAGCGAGTTCGGCGAGCCGGACGATTACAAGTTCTGCGAATGGCTGGCGAGTGAAATCGGAGTGGCGGCGGTTCCCGGCTCAAGCTTTTTCCGGGAGGATGTCCGTCAGTATATCCGGTTTCATTTTGCCAAGAAAGAGGAGACGCTGATCGAGGCGCTGAAACGGCTGGAGAAGCTGAAGCTGTACCGGAAATCGTAGTAAATTCAAATAATATAGAGGAAGAGGAATGAATACCATGAACAACATGAAGAAATGGCTGGTCCTCACTTTGACCGTATCGATGCTCGCGCTGCTGCTTGCAGCCTGCGGCGGAAAAGAGGCAGACAGCGGTTCTGCGCAGACGACGAAGAAGGATATCAAGATCGGGGTTTCTCCCGGTCCTTATGGGGATATGATCAAGCAGGCGATTGAGCCTTACATGAAAGAGAAGGGCTATACTATTGAAGTCGTACAGTTCTCGGATTATGTCCAGCCCGATCAGGCGCTCGGCAGCGGGGAAATCGACGCCAACCTGATGCAGCACACGGTATACCTGGAGAAATTCGCAGCAGACAACAAATTGGATATTGGTAAAGTCATCTCGGTGCCGACTGCGGGCATGGGACTGTACTCCAATTCGGTAAAAGAACTGCAGGCGATTCCGGACGGCGCCAAGATAGCGATTCCTACAGATGCTTCCAATCTGGCGCGCGCGCTTCGCTTCCTGAAATCGCTCGATCTGATCACACTGAAGGCGGACATTGACGAGACCAAAGCGACCGTGCACGATATCGCGGAGAATCCGCATAACATCGAATTTGTCACTATGGATGCCGCGCAAATCTCTCGCAGTTTGGACAGCGTGACGCTCGGCATCGTTCCAGGGAACTTCGCCATAGCAGCCAAGATGGATCTTGCGGATGCCATCGCCGTCGAGAAGCTGTCGGAGGATTACAAAAATGTCGTTGCGGTGCGGACTGCGGACATCGACGGGCAGCTGGGCAAAGATTTGAAGGCCGCAGTCGAGTCCGAGCAATTCCATAACGCGATTGAAGACGCGAACGGAATTTTCAAAGCCTTCGATAAGCCGGAATGGTATACAACGAAGTACGCTAAATAAGCCCAAAGCGTGGCAAGCATTGGCTGTGATTGCCAGAGAGGAGGCTTAAGGTGATCGTACTGGACAACATCAACGTCAATTTCAAGCAAAAAGGACGCAGCATGCAGGCCGTCAAATCAGCATCGCTGACCGTCGAAAAAGGCGAAATCTTCGGCATTGTCGGTCCCAGCGGGGCAGGCAAGAGCACATTGGTGCGGGTAATCAATTTGCTGCAGCCGCCCGCTTCAGGCAGAGTGCTCATTAATGGCGAGGATATCACCGCCTTCAAGGGAGCCGCGCTGCGCAGAGTCAGACTGAAAATGGGCATGATCTTTCAGCATTTCAATCTGATCAGCGGGGCGACAGTATTCCAAAACATCGCCTTTGCGTTAAAAGCCAACAACTGTCCCGAGAACCAGATTGCCGGGCGGGTCAAGCAACTGCTGGAGCAGGTGAATCTGTCGGACAAGGCTAACGTGTACCCGGCGAATTTAAGCGGCGGTCAGAAGCAGCGGGTAGCGATCGCCCGGGCGCTTGCGAATGATCCGGAGATTCTGCTGTGCGATGAGGCGACCTCTGCGCTGGATCTTGAGAATACGGAAGAAATCATCCGCATCCTGCGCCGGATTAACCGTGAGAAGCATATTACCGTTGTGTTCATCACACATGAGATGGATGTGGCGCGCAAGCTGTTCGACCGAATCGCGGTCATGGCCGAAGGTGAAATTGTGGAGATCGGCGATACGTACCGGATCTTTACAGAACCCCGGCATGAGCTGACCCAGTCTCTTGTGGCAAGGGTGCTGAACATTGAGGTTCCCGATCACCTGGAGCTTAAGGCCGGGGAGGAAATGCTCAAAATTACCTACACCGGAGAGCGTGCGTATGAGCCTCTGATCAGCAAAGTCTCGAAGGACTTTGATGTGCTGGTCGACATTTTGCATGGCAAAATCGAATACATCCACGGACAGCCTCTTGGCATTCTGCTCATTAAGCTGAGCGGTGAGGCGGCGGAAATTGTTAGGGTCCGCGAGTACATTTCCGGGCAGGTCTTCAAGCTTGAAGTGATCTCGGACCGGGTGGAAGGTGGAGCGCACAATGGATAATACCTGGGATATTCTGCGGCTGGAGCTGTTTCCCGCCATGTGGGACACCTTGATCATGATCTTCATCTCAATGGCCGCTTCGCTGATCTTCGGGCTGCTTATTGGGCTGGTGCTCTATTTATCTTCGAGCCGTCTGTTCTTTCCGAACCGTGTGCTTAACGCAATCATGGGTGTAGTGGTTAATATCATCCGCTCCATCCCGTTCGTTATTTTGCTTGTGCTGCTAATTCCCGTGACCAAGGTGATTGCCGGAACCAGTATTGGCCCGGTGGCTGCTTCCGTTCCGCTGGCTTTTGCGTCTATCGCTTTTTTTGCCCGTCTGGTCGAAGGGGCTTTCAGCGAAGTGGACAAGGGAGTGCTTGAAGCGGCGATTGCCACTGGTGCGGGGCTTGGTCTCATTCTGCGGAAGGTGCTGTTCGTGGAGGCGATGCCCGGCCTTATCCGGGCGACAACCGTAACCGTCATCAGCCTGATCGGCTATTCGGCAATGGCGGGACTCGTAGGCGGCGGCGGGATCGGCGATTTGGCGATCCAATACGGCTATTACCGTTATGAGACGGGAGTCATGTTCGCGACGGTAATTCTGCTGATCCTCATCGTCCAGGGAGCGCAGTTCGTTGGCGACTGGACGGCGCGTATTTTTACGAGAAAGTAGCTCATGTGGCATAACATATTCAGTGCCGGCGGCGCCGGTAATTTGCATCCCTTGGAATGGATCGGATAGACCCTTTGGTTTAGACGATCTGTTTCAAGGGATGTTTTTTTATGATAATGTGGGGAGATAAGCTGTTCCTCAGTAGGACTTGAACATGCAATCAGTTGGAGGAAAAGGATTGAAGGCATAAACTGGAATAATATGCTTATCGGGCAAAATGTATGCGGTGTATCGCAATCAGGCGTATCACAATCAAATGATAATAATCAATAAGATGGTCGGAGGACACTATGGAGGATCTGACTGTTTACTTGCCAAGGGATAAGCATGATTTCGAGAGAGTAGATGTTTTGAAGAATACAGACAAATCAATAGTAATAGCACTGATTCCGCAACTGCTGGAATGGCTGCAAGACATAAATTGGCCTATCGCTGAGGATATTGCCAAGCTGTTGCTTCAATGCCCGGAAGAGACCATTCCCCATGTTAAAGCCGTTTTGCAAATGGATGATGATATTTGGAAGGAATGGTGTTTAGAATATTTTGTTAAAGAACTGCCAGTCGAATTAATGGCAAGTTTCAAATCGGATGTAATCCGGATATCTAGCCATCCAACTCCGGGAGAAGTACTAGAGGAAGTTCATGAAACTGCTAAAGAAATATTGGAGATAATGGAAAAGCGGTTAAAATAACATAATGCTGCTAAGTGGTAGGCAAATGAGAGGAGATAACGAATGCCAAGCGAAAAAAACTTTACCCCCATTTTTGACCAACTGAAAAAAATCTTGAAAGAATATGAGCCCGAGATGGTTGTAAAGACGGACTCATCCGAGCAATATTATTTGGATACACACAAGATCAATCCCGTTAATAATAAAATAATCTTCTTCGCCGCAACGATCATCAAGAAAAATTACGTCAGTTTCTATTTGATGCCAATCTACTCGTATCCAGAGCTATTGAACGAGATTCCGGATTCTTTGCGGAAACGGATGCAGGGGAAATCCTGTTTTAATTTTAAAGCGCCGGATGATGATTTATTTCAGGAATTGAAAATATTAACGAATAAAGGCTATCAGAAATATAAAGAAATGGATTTGATTTAGCAGTTTCAAGCAATCCCTCTAAGGGGAATCTGTTTCATCTAACCTTTTGGGTAGTAACTACCATTAAAGTGGGTTCTTTTTTACTTGAACAAGGCGATGTATAATTTTTCACAGGAAAGGAGGGACATGACTGAGTATATGTTTCTCGAGGTCAAGCCTTTCACCAGAGTTGATTTGACTATCGTGAACGATGTCTGGAGTACGGTTCATTCCTTCGATGCTTGTTGGTTAGCATGACCCCATTGGCCCATAAGCTGGAGGATGGGAATCAGGGTTTTGCCCTTCTCGGTTAACGAATATTCGACTTTGGGTGGTACTTGCTGGTATACTTTCCGGTTGATTAGCAAGGACGCCTCCAGATCTTTAAGCTGCTGGCTCAGCATCTTGTGGGTGATGCCAGCTACATCCTTTTTAATCTGTCCGTATCTAAGAACATCGTGACTGTCATGAGGTCTGGCAGGAAATAATGAATGAGCTTCACAAGAGCATGGATATTCAATTCGATCATCCTGATCTGCTCATCGATATCAAGGTGATCGAACTCTCCAAACATCCCGGCTCCTGCGTTGTTCACCAAGGTGTCGATGATAATATTCTGTGACTTGCACCATTCATATATGGACTTGGGGGCTTCTTTTTCTGATAAGTCGCAGCTAAACCACAATACCCTAATGTGATAACTCTCCATCAACCGTATGGATACTTCCTCCAACAGGTGCTGCCTTCTTGCAACCAATATTAAATTAGCGCCGCGCTTAGCAAAAGCTTCAGCCAATTCATTTCCGATCCCGCTGCTTGCCCCAGTAATCAATATAAAAGTATCGCAACGATTCTCCGCATCCATTTGACATTCTCCTAACGTATGAAATTCATTCAGATCAT
This sequence comes from Paenibacillus stellifer, assembly GCF_000758685.1. Lineage (NCBI taxonomy): Bacteria > Bacillati > Bacillota > Bacilli > Caryophanales > Paenibacillaceae > Paenibacillus > Paenibacillus stellifer. Next base: position 3,472,860 of record NZ_CP009286.1, on the reverse strand, counting down.
ACAATAGGAGAAGGGTTCTTTCTTTAACATTTGTTAAGTTTATTCAACTTGCTTCTAATTCTGCTGAGCGAGACTTGAGAAATGCCAAGATACGAAGCAATATAGCCAAGGTTGATCCGTTCCTCAATATGCGGGTGACGCCTAAGTAAGTGAACATATCTCTCGGAGGCCGTCTCCAATTGGAAGCTGCGCTCACGCTCTTCTTTATAAATTAGAGCTTGTTCTTGTATCTTCTTGATCAGCTTTAGCCAGAACAAACTATCGTTGGTCAATTGTTCGAACGAGCGATAGTCCGCGCAGAGCAGCAGGCAGTCCTCCAAGGCTTCGATATAATAATGTGATTCTTGCCTTAGAAGCAGTGCCGAATACGAAATGACAGAGCCTTCAAAACAAAAATATTTAGTCACGTCGTTGCTTTTGCCATCCACATAGTAACATCGCAACAAGCCTGATACATTATATGCCAGTTTATTTGGGATATCTCCTTCTTTGAGAAAAAGCTCCTTTTTACTAAGGCGTGCCGGCTTGAAAATGTCCATGGCATTTCTTTTTTCTGCTTCTGGAATTGTTGTGGACATTAGTGCCTCCATAGTATGGAATAATGATTCATACCAACTAATTTTCATGTGAGTGTCCTGCCTTATAAGTATTTGAATCAATGTACTCTGTATTATGACCTTGCAGCCATGGTAGGCACTGTTAGAAAGAATAAAATAGACTGTTGATGTTCAAGCCCGAAAGGAATAGATTATGGAGTGCAGGGAACAGATTATGGAGTACAAGGATGGACTATACAAATTCAAGGATGATGATAATGAAAACATTCGCCGTCATTACAGATATTCATGGCAATAGTCCTGCACTACGAGCAGTGTTAGAGGACATATCCAACAAGGAGATCGATCATATATTTTGTCTGGGAGATATGGTCGGAATCGGGCCGGATTCAAATCAGGTGCTTGAAATGTTGACGGAACAGAAGAATGAAGGGACTAATTTTTGGGAGAGAAGCTTTTTTCTAATATATTATTAAAAGGGAGATATTAATGAATCTAAAACTAGTGCCATTACGAATACCTAGTGGATGGTCTGTTACACTAAATGATTTCACAGAATCGTATCCTGAGAGGTTTATAGATGATGATTATGAACATCGATGGGAATTCAAAGAGGATATATTGCAACTCAGAAGCAAGAGTAGAAATAAGATAATAGATCTGGGTTGGTATCCTGAATTCAGTGCAGATGGTCAATATAAATTGGTATTAGTCGATACTAGTGAAGAGGATGAAGAAGGTTCATTTTGTTGGAATGTAATATTCGAATTCGAATCGAAAAGTATTGAAGATATAAGATTGAAAATTGAAGAGCTATTACAATTATAAAAAAGATTTTTTTCGGGTAGACGGAGTATATTTGTAAGATGTATATGTTTGAGAATTAGAATCTTATTCTGCTGTCGATTGAATGATAACTGTATTTGTTTTCGGTAGATTATCATTTACCTTTTGAGGCCATTTACGCCAGACAATAAAAGAGCGCAAGGGAAGAGATAGCCCCATGGGCTTCTGTGATTGCTGTTATGGCATAAAAGTGGACTCTTTAACCGACGAAGCACCCCCCGACACCTCTTTCAAATCCCCTCAACGGAAACTTCCCTGGCACCACAAGCCAGCTTTCTATACATAATCTTCACATTTCAATCGATAGCGGCTGTCCCGGGTATATTATAATGATCTGAAAAAATGAAATTTTACCCAAGGGGGCTGTTCCCATGAATGAAGAAATCGCTCAACCGAAGTACACCAACCGGCTGATCCATGAGAAGAGTCCTTACCTTCTCCAGCATGCGCATAATCCGGTGGATTGGTTCGCCTGGGGCGAGGAAGCGTTCGAGAAGGCGAGGGCGGAGAACAAGCCGGTGTTCGTATCGATCGGCTATTCCAGTTGTCATTGGTGTCATGTGATGGAGGAAGAAAGTTTTCAAAGTGAGGAAGTCGCGGCGCTCCTGAACGGCCATTTTGTGGCGATCAAGGTGGACCGGGAGGAACGGCCGGATATCGATACGCTGTATATGGCGGTCTGTCAGGCGATGACAGGCGGGGGCGGATGGCCGCTGACGGTTGTGCTGACACCGGAGAAGAAGCCTTTCTTCGCCGGGACTTATTTTCCGAAGCGGCGGATGATGGGGCAGCCGGGACTTATTGAGGTTCTGGAGCAGATTCGGCTCAAATGGGAGAGCGACCGCGACAAGCTGACTCAGCTCGGCGACGAACTGCTGACGGAGATCCAGGCGACCAATCGCAAAAATCTCGGAGCCGAGGAGGATGGTGAGCTGTCGGAGGAACTGCTGCATCAGGCGTTCAGGCTGTACAGCACGCTGTTCGACTATAATTTCGGCGGCTTCGGACAGGCTCCGAAGTTCCCGACGCCGCATAATCTGTCATTCCTGCTGGCGTACTCGCGGAAGTACGATCAGGTGGCGGCGCTCGATATGGCCGAGAAGACGCTGGATGCGATGAGCCGGGGCGGGATCTTTGACCACATCGGCTTTGGCTTCGCCCGCTATTCCACCGACGACCAGTGGCTTGTTCCGCATTTCGAGAAAATGCTGTACGATAACGCGCTGCTGGCCATCGCATATCTCGATGCATACCAGCTGACTGACAAGTCCATGTACGCGGAAGTGGCGCAGAATGTACTCGCCTATGTGAAACGCGAGCTGACCTCGCCGGAGGGCGGGTTCTACTCCGCGGAAGATGCCGACGCCGATGGGGTGGAGGGCGGCTTCTATATTTTCAGCCGGGAGGAGATCGAGGAGGCGCTGGGCCTGGAGGATATGCATTCGTACTGCCGGATTTACGGCATTACGGAGGAAGGCATCTCGAATGGCTTCAGCATTCCGAATCTGCTGGAAGGAACGGCCGATGAGTTCGCAAACAAGCTGGACATGGAGCCGCTGGCACTGCGCACACGGATGGATGAATGGCGGGAGAAGCTGTTCGCGTACCGGGAGCAACGGGTGCATCCGTCCAAGGATGACAAGGTGCTGACCTCCTGGAACGGTCTAATGATCGCGGCGCTCGCCAAGGGAGCCAAAGCTCTGCAGGAGCCGGAGTATGCGGCTATGGCTGAGAAGGCGGCGAATTTCATCTGGGAAAATCTGCGCAGGGAGGACGGCAGGTTGCTGGCCCGTTATCGGGACGGCGAAGCGGCGCATCTCGGATATGTAGACGACTATACCTTCCTCATGTGGGGGTTGACCGAGCTGTATGAAGCGACCGGCGAAGCTGTATATCTGAAGCGCGCCCTTGAGCTGAAGGACGGGCTGCTATCTCTCTTCCTGGATGAAGAGGAAGGCGGGTTCTTCTTCAGCGGACGGGATGCGGAGCAGCTTCCGGTTCGCGGCAAGGAGCTGTATGACGGAGCGATGCCGTCCGGTAACTCCGTGGCGGTGAAGACGCTCTGGAAGCTGGCGGCAGTTACCCAAGACGTCAAGCTGAAAGGCGTGGCGGAGCAGACGGCGCAGGTTCTGGCCCGGGCGGCGGCGAAATATCCCGCGAGCTACGGCATGTTCCTGCTGTCGCTCCTTACGTTGACGGACGGCGGTTCGGAGTGGGTGCTGACCGGCCGGAAGGATGATCCCGCCATGCACAGCATGATTGCCCTTGCACAGCAGGCTTACCAGCCGGAAGCTTCGCTGCTCATTCATTGGGATGAGCCCGGCGATGAGCTGGCGGCGCTGCTGCCACATGTGCAGGACAAGAAGCCGGTCCACGGCCAGGCGACCGCGTATATCTGTAAGGATTTTGCATGCCGGGAGCCGATTACGAGCCTGGAAGCGCTGCGGGAGCTGACAGCCAAAGAGGCGGGCGAATAAGGAGAGTGATGAACTGGCGTCGGTGCTGTACCGGCGTCAGTTTTTTTTAACTGTGGGATCAGCCTTCGTACGTTATAATATCGTCTGTACTCGATTTCATACTAACCTTGAAATGGATGAATGCCTATGAAGATCGATCGATTGCTCGGAATTACGATATACTTGCTTAATCATAAAAAGGTAAATGCACAGGTATTGGCTGAGCATTTTGAGGTATCGGTCAGAACTATTCTCCGTGACATCGATTCGTTGTGCATGGCCGGCATTCCCGTCATTTCCACTTATGGCGCAGATGGCGGATACGAAATCCACGACACTTTTCGCATGGAGAGGCAAGTCGCGGGCGCTATCGACTACGCGCATATCGTGACCGCACTGAAGGGACTCGCTACTGCATATAACAGCAAAGAAGTCCACTCCACCTTACAGAAAATACAAACCGTATCAAGAGGAAAGCCGTCGAATATAATTCTGGATTTTGGTGTTCTGAGCGAGAAAGAGAGAATCAACCACAAACTTACCATCTTGAATCAGGCCATAGAGGACAAGCATACGGTGACCTTTTCCTATACGAATGCCGATAATGTGCAAAAGAACTTTGAAGTTGAACCCGTAGCCGCATTGTATAAATGGTACGCTTGGTACTTGTTATGTTATTTTCCCAAGTATGAGGATTACCGCATATTCAAGCTTGAACGTATGGATCAGATCGAGATCACCAATCGGACCAACAGCTTGGAGCATCATGCAGAGCATGCACAGGAGCAATGGGAGAAGCAGGGAGATCAGCGAACATATATTCATCTCAAGCTTCATTGCCGGAAAGAAATCAAGGTGAAATGCATGGAGTATTTGAATGGAGCCATCGAAAGCGAATTCGAAAATGGCGATGTCATCATGGCGCTATCCGTTCCCGAGAACGAGCAGTTTTGGTATGGGGTTGTGCTTTCTTTTGGCAACAAAATCACAGTTCTCGAACCGAAGGAGCTTCAGCAGAAAATCGTAAACACATGTCAGGATATTTTGCAGCAATATCAAGATGTATGACATACTGTTGTCGCCATTGTTTTGTTCTAATAAAGACAAAAAAGGGTGATACTATGTACAAAATTTACGAGAACTGTCCTGTTTTTCACAATGAAAAGATAACACTGCGGCATACCAATGAGGAAGACACGCTGGAGCTTCTTAACTGTTATTCAGACGAGAAAGCGGTTCCCTTGTTCAATTCAGACAACTGTAATGGAGATACATTCTTCTATACGACCCCCGAACGCATGAAACAGGGCATTGATTTCTGGCAGTTCTGCTATGAAACGAAGCAATACGTCCGGATGACGATCATCCTGAATTCTACGAATGAAATCATAGGAACCGTTGAAATGTTCAATCGGGGGGCAGCTTATTTTTATGGGGTGCATGGCATTCTGCGTATCGATATCATGAGCAAATATGAGGAAGAGGAAGTCTTACGCGCTGTACTGGAATTAGCCCATGTTCATTTTTATCAAGAGTTCGGCGTCGAATGGATCGTTACAAAAGCAGTAAGTGATGCCGTTATTCGAAGAGAAACGCTTGCGAAGCTAGGATATATTCCGATGAAATCCTTCGCATTAGATCATTACTATGGGAGAGGCGAACATGAGAACAGAAATCCTTTCTAAGAACGACGCCAGACAATTTCTTGCGAGCTATCACAATTTGAATGGCAGTCAGCAATACTGCGGTTCAGACGGGATTATCAAGTATTTTGCAAAGGCGGGAAGCATTCAATATGACCCTCTGAACGTGGTTGGCCGAAATGCAGATTTGGTCCTCCAGTCTAAAATTAAGGATTACAAACCGGAAATGCTGCACAATCTTCTGTACAAGGAGCGTCTGCTGGTTGACGGCTTTGATAAGGAAATGTGCATCTACATGACCGAGGAATTCCCCAAGTTCGCAAGAATTAGAGCGGCAAGAGCCATTGCTGTAACCAACACATTGGGCCATCGAAACCAGCTGGATGCTCTCCAAATACTTGATGAAGTGCGTGATTTCGTCCTAATAAACGGTGCAACGGGTACAAAAGATCTTTCCATAGGCGGGCACTCCCTGGAGGGCAGCTGGGGACATAAGAAACTATCCAGCGCCGCATTGGATTATCTTTATACCATTGGCGAGCTATGTGTCGTTAACAAGAATGGAACGCAGAAGCAGTATGATTTTACGAAAAAGATATTGCCTTCACTTGCGGAGCAGCAGGATAGTTATGCAGATGATGACGATTTTTTGACCTGGTATGTGAAGCGCCGGATCGGCAGTACCGGAATTTTGTGGGACCGAACAGGCGGTGCGTGGCAAGGACATTTCCTCTCGAACAAGGTAAAAAGAGAGCAAACTCTTAGCAGATTGCTGGAAGAAGGCGAAATCGTCCGGCTGCTGATCGAAGACATTAAAAGTCCTTTTTACGTGCGCAAGGAGGACATCTCTCTTTTTGAAAAAAACGATAGCAGCAAGCAAGTGAAATTCCTGGCTCCCCTCGATAACCTTCTTTGGGATAGAGAAATGGTTGCACAGCTGTATGATTTCGAGTATCGCTGGGAAGTGTATACTCCTGCCGAGAAACGCAAATATGGATACTATGTACTGCCTGTGCTCTATGGCGATCAGCTGATTGCCAGATTTGAGCCTGAAAGGGTACTAAAAAATGCTCCGTTTAAGATTAAAAGCTGGTGGTGGGAGCCTAATGTACAGGTTACGAGTGAGCTGCTTGATGCTATAAACGCCGCCATTTATGACTTTTGCAGGTATCTGGATGCAGAGTGTTCAAAGGATTATCTGGATGTACTCAGGAACAATGTATAAACTGCCTTGCTGATATGGGTCAATCGTACTGCTCTTGAGTGGTAAGTATTGACCATTGCTTTTCAACCGGATCATTGGGAAAATGAAACAAACCCTTACATATGACGAATCTGTAACTTTTACCGTTTTTTCGGCTGATCCTTTCCAGTGTGTGGACTAATCTTCGTGCTGGAAGGATAGCCGGAATAACCGTTTCGGGGTAAAAGTCTTTTCGATGTGTCCACTCTTGAAAGATGATAGCGCCTTTGCAGACAGAGATTACAGGGGCTACCCGATCGAGTGCTCAGTGAGGATGGAAGGGGGAGAGTCATGGAGCAGGGAACACACGAAAGAGTTAGGGACGATAATGAGGGCGACGCGGGCCGCGTATCGGTCCGGGAGCTTGCCAATCAGCTGGTTGAGCTGTCCGGCGGACCCGGCAACATAACGGAGATTACGCACTGTACGACCCGGGTTCGCCTCAGATTAAGGCGGCCTGAACTGGCTGACGAGGCCGGACTTGGCCGTATCAAGGAAGTCCAGAGTGCGTTCAAGCAGTCCGGACAGCTTCAGATTATTGTGGGACCGGCTATGGTGTATAAAGTACACCGCCACATTGTCCGGCTCCTTCAGGAACCGGGGGAGAGTCCGGCTTCAAATCGGGAGTCTAAGCAATCACTGCAATCGCTGCCTCCACAAAAAAGGACCGGAATAGCAGCGCTTCTGCGCCGTTCGTTTGCGGCTGTCTCTTTGCTGTCCGATATCGTCATTCCGATGATACCGATCTTTGTCGCGGTCGGAATGCTGCTCGGATTGATCAGCGCCATCCGGGCGTTCGGCTGGATCTCTCAGGAGAGCGCGCTCTTCCAATTGCTTGCGATGCTGACAAGCACCGCCTTTCAGGTGCTGCCCGTCATGTTCGGCTATCATGCGGCCAAGCGGTTCGGGGGCACTCCGGTGCTCGGTGCCGCCATCGGTCTGATTATGACGCGACCTGGGCTCCATAGCCTGATCACCGCGGGTGAAGCGGGAACTGGCAACATGGCAGCGGCAGCGGGCAACATCCCTCAGTTAGGCTATCAAGGGACTGTGATTCCAATAATTCTTGCCGTTCTGTTGATGAGTCTTGTTGAAAAAGGGCTGCGCAGAATCGTACCGTCATCCGCGGCGATGATCGCCGTTCCCTTCTCAAGTCTGCTACTGGGCGGCAGCATTGCCGTTCTGGTCATCGGGCCGGTAACGGGTCATCTTGGCAGCATCCTGAGCGGGCTGCTGGAGCAGGCTTATCATCTTGGAGGTACGCTATTCGGACTCATCCTGGGCGGAGTCTACGGATTCATCGTCCTGACAGGACTCCATCACGGCATTCAAGCGATTGAAGTTGGACTCATAGCCAATCCCGCTATTGGCGTGAACTTCCTGCTGCCAATCTGGTCGATGGCCAATATCGCCCAGGGAGGAGCGGGGCTCGCTGTTTATGCCCGAACGCTGGATCACAGCGAGAGAAGGATCACGCTTATGGCTTCGATCACGGCTTTTCTCGGCATTACGGAGCCGGTGGTGTTCGGCGTCAATCTAAGGCGGGGCTATCCCTTTCTTGGTGCGGCTGCTGGAGGAGCGGCAGGCGGCGCTTACGTTGCTTATCATCAGGTAGTGGCCAATTCGTTCGGACTGACCGGCATTCCGATGCTGGCCTTTGTCATTCCGGCAGGGCAGAGCAACCTGATTCATTACCTGATCGGGATTGTGATCGCAGCGGGCACGGCTTTTGCCGTCACCTGGGGACTCGGGGGGCGGGGAGTTCGGCTTCCGGCGGGGATTTGTCATCTAGGTCAGGCCAAGCACAGGAGACTATCATGAAGATCAAAAAAATTCTGAACAACAATGCGGTCGTCGCGCTCGACGGCGGTGAAGAGAAGATTGTAATGGGCTCCGGGATTGCTTATCAAAAAGGGAAGAACGATATCATCGATCCCGACCGAATCGAGAAGGTCTTTATTAAAGACGATGCGGATCAGTACGGCCATCTGCAGGAAATGCTGAGATCGCTGCCCGAAGAGGAGATCGCGGTGTCGGAGTGTATTATCGCGCATGCGGAACAAGAACTTGGGGTTACCTTCAACAAGCCGGTGCATATCGCGCTGAGTGATCATTTGTCTTATGCCCTTGAGCGGTTAAGCAGAGGAATGCTGATCCAGCATACGCTGCTTGCGGAAATCCGCATTCTGTATCCGAGGGAATTCGAAATCGGCCAATATGCCAAAAGTCTTATACGCGAGAAGCTTCAGGTGGAGATCCCCGACGATGAGGTCGGCTATATTGCCATGCATATCCACACCGCCTGGGCCAACGCGGGCGCTTGTCACTCTTCTCCAGAGCTGGCCGCCATGATCCGGGATATAACAGAAGGAGTGGAGAGAGAGGCCGGGGTCCGCTTGAACCGGCAGTCGGCCAACTACGAACGGCTTGTGAATCAGCTGGAAAATATGCTGCAGACCGACGACACAACGGGCATACCTCGCGGCGAGCTGGACCCGGAAATCGTCAGAATCGCCAAGGAGCGCTATCCGCTTGTCTATGGACAGGCCTGTCGGATTGCGGACGAGGTTGACGACGATTACGGTTACGTCTTTACCGACGGCCAGCTTGTCCTACTGGCGCTTGAGATCAACCGGCTCGGCCGCCGGATGGAGGACGCTTCCAGCGGGTTGTCTTCCATTTGAAAACAACTTTAAGTTGGCAATAAGGCCATAGTCCCGGTTTGGAATTGGGCACTTTCGTCTATAGCCTTACCCGCGCTTTTATCGATAGAATAGACCGCGAGACAACTTCACATTGTGGGATTGTTACTGCTCGGCAGGCAAGACCTAAAATCCTTCGGGGGAATTCAGAGCGTTATCTGAATTTCATTCCGGGAATTTTAGGTCTTTTTTTGTTGAGCAAAACCAAAATGGAGAGAAGAGGAGACTGAAAAATGAACATCAAAAAGTTGGCAAGACAAGCGACGGCGGTAACCTGCACAGCGGTTCTGCTGGCAGGAGGCGGGACTTCGGCTTTTGCACAAGGGAAGAACAGTGTCGATTATAAAGAAACATACGGAATTTCTCATATCACACGGGCGGATATGCTGGAGATTCCGGAGCAGCAGCAGAGCGCGCAGTTCAAGGTTCCCCAGTTCGATGCTTCGTCTATCAAGAATATCCCTTCCGCCAAAGGCTATGACTCGAACGGGAATCTGATCGATCTGGATGTATGGGACAGCTGGCCGCTGCAGAATGCGGACGGTACGGTCGCGAATTACAACGGCTACCAGGTCGTATTCGCACTGGCGGGCGATCCCAAGAAGGGATGGGACACCTTCATCTATCTGTTCTACAAAAAAGCGGGCGACAACTCGATCGATGCCTGGAAGAATGCCGGCCGCGTGTTCAAGGACAGCGACAAATATGTTTCAAATGATCCGATTCTGAACAATCAGGCAGAGGAATGGTCGGGTTCGGCGACTCTGACATCGGACGGCCAGATCCGGTTGTTCTATACGAATCGTCAAGGCTGGGACCCGGCGAACGGCTTCTTCGGCAAGCAGACGCTGACTACCGCCCAGATCAATGTATCTCAGCCAGATGAACAAACGCTGAAAGTGGACGGCGTTGAGGATCTTAAATCGATTTTTGACGGGGACGGCAAGCTGTACCAGACGGTCGATCAAGCCTTTAGCGGCGGCAACTATGCCGATAACCACACCTTGAGAGATCCGCATTATGTGGAAGATCAAGGGCATAAGTATCTGGTGTTCGAATCCAACACGGGGACGGATGACGGCTACCAGGGCGAGGATGCCTTTAATAACAAGGTGTTCTACGGCGGCAGCACCAAGTTTTTTAATGAGGAGAAAAGCAAGCTCCTGAGCAGTCCCAACAAATGGCTGGCTGAGCTCGCCAACGGTTCGCTTGGCATCATTGAGCTTAACGACGATTATACCCTGAAGCGCGTCATGAATCCGCTGATCGCCTCCAATACGGTAACGGATGAAATCGAACGGGCGAATGTATTCAAGATGAACGGCAAATGGTATCTGTTCACCGACTCCCGTGGCGCCAAAATGACAATTGACGGAATCGGCGCAGAGGATGTCTACATGCTCGGCTATGAGTCGAACTCGCTTACCGGACCTTACAAGCCTTTGAACAAAACGGGCCTTGTCCTGCATATGGATCTGGACCCTAATGATATCACCTGGACGTATTCGCATTTCGCCATTCCGCAGGGAACAGGCAATGATGTCGTTATCACAAGCTATATGACGAACCGGGGTCTGTACAGCGACCGCAAGTCCACCTTCGCTCCAAGCTTCGTGCTGAACATCAAGAACTCCAAAACCTCGGTTGTGGAAGGCAGCATCCTGGAGCAGGGCCAGCTGACAATCAAGTAATCGAATGACGTCCAAGGGACGGAAGGCCGCGGGGGCAATGATTCTTGCCGGCTGTCTGATCGCGATATGGCTTGCAGGATATGAAACGTCCTTGAACAAGGATGCGAAGCCGGATATCAAGAAGTCATCCATTGATACGTATAACAACGATAATCATCAGAAAATCGGTTTGCGGCCGGTCTTCCATTTTACAGTTCCGGACAAGTGGAAGAACGACCCGCAGCGGCCGGTGTATGCGAACGGGCAGTATCACTATTACTACCTGTACAATGGAGACTATCTCTCCGGCAGCGGTACGGAATGGCGTCATGCGGTATCCAGCGATCTGGTGAACTGGCAGGATAAAGGCATTGCTATTCCGAAATTCACTACGGTGAACGGAGATATTTGGTCGGGTTCAGTCGTCGTGGATGAAGAGAATACAGCGGGCTTTGGGCCGGGGGCGTTCATCGCCGTTCTGACCCAGCCGTCGGGTAACGACGGGAAGCAGGAGCAGTTTCTGTGGTACAGCACGGATGGAGGAGACACCTTCAAGCCCTATGGGACGGAGCCTGTGCTGGCCAATCCCGGAAGTGCCGATTTCCGCGACCCGAAGATTATTTGGGACGATGGCTCCGGCAAATGGGTAATGACGCTTGCGGAGGGTGACAAGATCGGCTTCTATGCCTCTTCGAACCTGAAGGAGTGGCAGTACGTGAGCGGATTCGTCACTGAAAATATCGGACTCATGGAATGTCCGGATTTGTATGTGATGCGTGCGGATGACGGGCAGTACCGTTATGTGCTCGGCGTCAGCGCCAACGGGAAACGGGTGGGCAAGCCGGGAACGTATGCTTATTGGACCGGCAGCTTCGATGGAACAGCCTTTGTGCCTGACCGGAAGGAGCCGCAGTGGCTCGATTACGGGTTCGACTGGTACGGTGCGGTCACATTTGAGGACGGTGCGGCTGACGATCTCTTCGATCATCGATACGCGCTGGCCTGGATGAACAGCTGGGACTATCCGGACAACAACCCGTCGGTACGGGAAGGGTACAACGGTATGGATTCCATCGTTCGCGAGATCCGGCTCGCACACCGGGAAGATGGGTATACGCTGCTGTCTACAGCCTTGCCCGCGCTGCAATCCAAGACACTGGGGACAGAGATGTATCCGCGCATCGAACTTGAGGGGAATGAAAGTCTGCACCCTGCGGGAGCCGCCTATCGGCTGGATGCAGATATTTCCTGGAGCAGCGTCCGGAATGCCGGTTTCAGGCTGATGGAATCGCCGGACGGAAAGTCACATGTGGACATTGGCGTGTTCGCCCAGGGCGGGTATCTGTATGTGAACAGAGGTTCAACGGGGAATCCTGACCGGACGGGGAACCGTGCCGAGAGCAGAGCGCCGCTGAGTCCGGACGCGAAGAAGGTTCACCTGACGATCTTCGTCGACCGGTTAAGCATTGAGGTGTTCGTGGACGATGGGGAGACCGTCTTCTCCAATCTGGTCTTTCCGGATGCGAAGGATCAGGGCATCAGCCTGTATGCGGAAGGCGGAACGGCAGTCTTTGAGAATGTAGTGATTCAGACGTATTCCTCCCGTTAAAAAACGGCCGTTATGCCGGCAGATGCGCTTCTCTGTAGCGAAGCGCATCCGCCGGCTGACGGCCGTTTAGTATTCGAAGCTGTCCGGCTGCTCCATAGCATCAACCAGCTTCGCAGCTTGCTCCAGTTCCTCGGCGGATTTCAAGCCATCGTCGGCATCCCCGGATTGTTGCAGGCCGCCCGAACCTGAAATGCTGCTCTCTTCATTTTCTGGGTTATTCAGCTTGTTGCGTTTCAGTTCATTCATATGAACCCTCCTTACGGTAATCATCTTGCACTCCTAGTGTTAACGAATCACGTCTTCTTTAAGCCTGCGGCTGCAAGTTTGGAGGAAATGAAGCTAGACTTGCCAAGAGAGAGGGTATGGGGACGGTGGGTGCAGGAGCTGCTTTCCAGCTTCTACTTTAATGAAATGGAAACTTTACGCTTCAAAATGCGGAACAGGGCACTGGGCTAATGCATAGGATAGTAGCAAAATTCAGCTCCGAAAGGATTGAGCTTATGTCAACTTATCCCGGCACCCAGAGCCTGATTTATCAGGCCGACCCGACCTCGCTTCATCATGTGAGAAAAGTGCGCGACCATATGCACGGCTCACTGAAGCCGTATATAAATCAGAAGGTACGGGTCCAGACGATTGACGGTGAAGTGTATGAAGGCTGCATTGCAGGACTTGATACGGGTCATCTGTATTTGACGATTGCGGCTGAAGCAACGAGCACGACAACGACAACAACGATCACGCCAGCGCCGGTTCGCGGATTCTATCCGTACCCGTATCATCCATATCCTTCTTATTATCCTTACCCGTCGGTCTATCCGGCAGGCGGCGCTCTTCTGCCGCTCGTTCTGTTCAATCTGCTGGCGATTTCGCTGATTTAGTTACAGGATCGGGCGTTAGTTTGAACAAGAGGGAAGCCCCTTCACCTTGCGGTGAGGGGGCTTATTGCCGTTGTTCGATCTGTAATGCTAGACGTTAAGCCGGCACAGATCATCTATCCTCAACTTGTTTGGTCGTTCCCGCCGCTTCCCGTATCGGTGAGCGTAATGCTCTCGGCAATCTTTGAACCGCTCTTCAGCACGTACTGAATGACGTCCCCGGCTTTCAGTTCGCTTAAGGTAATTGCCGTCTCTGTCCGTTTGCCATTCGTCATGCTGACGGACACAAGCTTCGTCTCCGCGTTCACCGTAAGAGTGACGGTCTCGCTGGTGAAGCTCTGCTGCGGCTGTCCGCCGCCCGGACTGCCAGCGGCGGAGGGGCCTTCACCGGCAGCGGGCGGGCTGCCGCTTGGGAGTGGCATCGGGCTTCCCGCAGGGCCGCCGTTACCGCCTGCCGCTCCACCCTGCGGAGCGGTGGGAGCCTCGGCGGTGTACACGGTGATCGTCCCGGTCCCGATGCTCTTGATCTTGCCGAAGCTCATGGCGCCTTCGCCGCCGCCGGGAGCTTCGGCCTTGCCCGGGCTTGCAGCTGCGGCAAGCCCGGGGCTCGGAGCCGCCGCCGAAGATGCGGCGGGCTTCGCGGTGGCCGCCGGTGCTCCGGCGGCCGGGGTTGCGGCCGCTTTCGCCGATGCGGCCGGCTTCGCGCTCGCCGCCTGGCCCGCTCCGGCCCGGTTCCCGGCCGGAGCGCCGCTTGGCGGCGAGCCGCCCGCGCCCCGGTCCCCAGGGGCGCCGCCTTTGCCGCCGGCGGGCATTCCGCTCGGCGGCGTGCCGGAGCCGCCGGCCTTGTCGCCGGCCGGCGGTGCGCCCTTGCCGCCAGCGCCGGATGGCGGCGGCGTTCCCTTGCCGGCCGATGGCGCAGCGGCCGGAGCTGCCGAAGGCGTCGCCTGTGCGGCGGCGCCCGGCGAAGCCGCCGGCAGCATGCCACCGCCCTGCGGCTGCAGCCGCTCGATCCGGACGGCCAGCAGCATGCCGTCCGTCAGGGTAACCCTGACGACATCGCCGGCCTTCAGATCGGCGAGTCCGATCGCAGCTTCCGAGCTGCTGCCGGAACCTGCGTACTGCGTGCTGTCATTTACCGTAATCGTGATCTGCTCACCATTAAATGACTGATTATCGGTGAATGACTGATTACCGTTGTTAGCCGCTTTCGATACTTCGCCTGCTTCGCCATTTCCTGTGTCCAGCGTACTCGCTCCGCCAGTTGCTGAAGCGGCTTCCGGGTCCCCGCCACCGGATTCGGCTGTCGATGACCCGCCGATGACGGCTCCTGAGTCTTGCGACGAAGACTCCAGCGTGCCGGAGCTATTATCAGTTTCCGCTCCGCCGGTTGTCTCGTCGGCCGCCGCTTTCGTCAAAGTCAGTTCACTTCCATCGATGGAATCGATACGTCCGATGAAGCTGCCGCTGTCCGGCTTGGCGCTGGCTGCAGGCGTCGGAACAGGGCTCTGCTGGACAGCCTCCGCCTGTTCCTGCCCGCAGCCTGTTAACAGCGCAAGAACAAGCATGACTCCCCCCAGCAGCAGGGGCGTTCTCTTTACCATTGGTTTCATGGTCCCTCCTTATGACATCTGACTGCGTTTTCAGGCATAATATACCAAAATTAGCTGAAAGAAAGTTGAATACCAGCTGAAAGAAAGTTGAATGCCAGCTGAAAGAAAGTTGAACGCGGGCAGGTTCCTGACCGGGAAGAGAAAGTATGATTTCGAATCCGTCCACATGAAAAAGGCAGCCTGACCGCATAAAGCCGGTACAGACTGCCTATTTGTAAATTTTCAGTTAATCTTTCTCCTACATTTAATCATTTTTGCATCTAGTCATTTATTGAATTTAGTCATTCATTGGATTTAATCATTCACGACAGCGATGATTTCATCCTCCAGCTCAAGCCGGACATCCTCCGGATAGGCGCGGATATTGTATTCCGTGTGGAGGTAGCGGAGGACTGCCTCCACGATGTTGGACGCCACCAGGTATTGGCTTCGTCCTTGGGTCCAAACCTCTGCGGTGAAGCCGGTATCCTCATCCCAGCTAAGCTCTACCTGAACGTCCCGGACGTTAACGCCCTTGCGATCCGCTGTATGAAGGCAGACGGCGTTGACGATTTCATCCATGCTGAGAACGGCCGGCATTAGTAGCGATCGCTCCGTTCTTCATATCTTCTGCGTTCGTTTCTGCGGCGGAACAGCGAGAGGACGAGCATCACTACGAGATAGATGGCCAGCATATTCACCGCGAAGCCCAGGATGTTACCGAAGAAGCCCATGCCTCCGAACAGACCGCCGAACAGCATACCGGCCAGACCGCCGATCATCATGCCTTTGAAGAAGCTTCCGCCGCTGAAAAATCCCCGCTTGGCCGTCGTAGCGGAAGTGCCGGAATAGGACGAGCTTTTGGTTGAATCACTTTTATATGTGCTGCTCTGCGTCGATTTGTTCGGCGTCGATTTATACCCCTGAACGCCTGATTTGAAGCCACCGCCGCTGCGGCGGGCGTCAGCGTAATCCGGTGCGGCTGCCCCGAAGAAGAGTGTAAAGGCCATAACGATCAGCATTGCGCTTTTGATAAATTTCATGGAATAGAATTGCCCTCCTGTTGTATTTGTCTTGTCCGGTAATACGGGGAAGTGTTCAGATGGTTTCATTTTTAAATAATAAAAAATAAAGGTGCTCGACTCGATGCCCATGCTCTTCTTGCTTGCGCGGTATCCCTGAAATTATTTCAATGAATATCCGAGGTGGACAGACCGGACTTTCTGTTGGAGAATGGAGGGACCATAATGGAACCATAATGTCACCAGGGAGATGAAGTCATGCCGCCAACCGAACGGTTCGATATTTATGACAAGCACCGCAACCCGATAGGAACCGATACCCGGGAGAACGTACACGCCAGAGGACTCTGGCATCAGACGTTTCACTGCTGGGTGCTGAATCAGGTGGTGGGTGAGAAGGGCAGCCTGCTGTTTCAGCTCCGGCATAAGGACAAGGATACCTTTCCCGGGAAGCTGGATACTTCATGTGCCGGACATTTGCAGGCGGGTGAGACAGTGAAGGACGGAGTACGGGAGCTGAAGGAGGAGCTGGGGCTTGATATACCTTTTGAGCAGCTTGAGTACTGCGGTACCTGCACGGAAGAGAGCCGTCCGTCGCCCGGTATCATTGACAATGAATTCAGCAGCGTCTTTTTATATGTCTCCTCTCAGCCTCTTGAGGCCTATGATTTTCAGCGGGAGGAGATTTCCGGATTGTTCTTTGTGGATGTGCTGGCTTTTCAGAAGCTGGTAGCCGGGGAGCTCGAAAGCTTGAGAATTCGAGGTGTCATTGCGGATGAGAATACGGGAGAGATTGTTGAGGATGAGAGACTCGCAGCCATCGACAGCTTCACTCCGAATACCGAGGAATATTACCGGCTGCTGTTCTCCCGTTTGTAGCCTGCGCAAGCAGCGGCTTAAGAGAGATATCGGCAGTTGTTGACGCTTCATATTGCTCGCCGTTCGGAATCCGATAAACAAACGATTAGCTACTATAATTTGTCCAACACCTTTCTCTGAAGCTTGCAATACACTATATCATCTCTAAGAAAAGGAGTGATATAAGTGGGATTCAGTGGTGTACGTCTTTCACTGTGGTCCGGCATTAATTTTACCAACCGCCGGATTGTCTTCAGACGCAAGGGAGTTGCCGTCCGTGATCTTGGCGCATTCCGGTTTAACAACGTGCTGTCCAGCTTCCGGCTTCACAATGAAGTGTTGGGCTCTCAAGTAACGCTTGTGCTGTTCTCCCGGATTAACTTTCAGGGATCAGTCCGTGTATTTCGCGGCAGCCAAAGCGTGGCGGACTTGAGAAGATTCAATTTTAACAACGTCACTTCATCGTTTATTCTGGTGGACCGTATTCTGACCAACCAAGAAATTGTGCTGATTCAGAGCACAGGCAGACCGCCTCGTGGCGTCGTCGTCATCAAGCAATAGGCTCGCCAGCAGGCTGTCGGTGGACAGCATCGCCAAGCCAGTAAGAACCAGATCAAACAGCCTGGTGCCGTTAACGGTGCCGGGTTTTGTCATGATGATTATCGCTGTTGAGGGAATCATGGTCTTGCAGTCCGATAAGCGGTCTCCAGCGGAAGGAGATTGCGTTTTTGCATGATATGCAAAAAAAGGCGCGGGCCAGTGCCCGCGCAAGCAGCAGTTCAGAGAGATGTCAATCGTTGCTGGCGTATCCTTCCGAGACAAGCTCCAGAGCGCCGGTAGCCGGGTCCATAATCATGCCATGAACAGGAACGCCCGGGGGAGCAACGGGTGATGCTGAATCATCCCCACAGTCTGAATTACCCCGTCTTTTGTACTGTCAAACCCGCGCAGCCACTCAGTCAGCTTGATCCCCGAATGCTCCAGAGTGTCCAGCACCTGATCCGGAACGCCGCGATCTTTGATCGATTGGATCATATGATCCGCATTGAGGGAAGCCATGCCGCAGCCATGATGGCCGACGACAACCACTTCGCTGGCATTCAGTTCATACAAGGCAACCATAACGCTGCGCATCACGCTCCCGAAGGGGGAGGAGATGATGGCGCCGGCAGTTTTGACGACTTTGACGTCGCCGTTCTTGAAATTCATTGCTTTCGGAAGCAGCTCCACGAGCCGTGTGTCCATGCAGGTGATGATCAGCAGTTTTTTGTCGGGAAACCGGCTGGTCAGATAGGCTTCATATTCCTTGTTCTCTACAAATTTCGCATTGAACTCCATAATGTCGGAGACTTGGCTCATGGTACGTGTAACCTCCTAATCAAATTAGTTCGAACGGGGAAGAATCTCGCAGGAGGAAGGCGAATGATATTCGCTGAGCTCCAGTCCGCGCAGGTCGCGGATTTGAATGTTCTTGCCGTATAACTGGGAATCGCTGGTCAGGACAAACGCAGTCGTATGCTCGTCCGCATCCAGCTTCAACTGTTCTTCATAAAAAATTTCATGCTGGGTGTTCACGACAAAAGGCAGGCCACCGGCTTCGACGTGCAGGTCGCCTATGTCCGGCTTATCCAGAATCAGCAGTACGTTGATCCCATCGCAGCCGCAGGCATGTCCCGTATCGTACAGAAGCTTGATCGTTCCCGGCAGGCTTCCCAGCCTTTCTCTCAGCTTCCGCTCCGCAAGCGGTGTAATCCGGATCTTCATGCATCCACACTCCTCAAGTTGGCATTCCTCCCGCATGGCGCGGCAGGCCTCATCTGTAGATCGAGCGGCCTCAAGTCGCTTCGTTAGTTGATTATACCCACTTAAAAAAGTATCATCAAGAGTAGCATGATTTTGCAGAAAGCGGGTGTAAGAAGATGGAAGATCAATTACAGGCGCAGTGGAATGATTTCGCCGTTCTGCTGGCCAAGATGAGCGGTTACCGCGAAGCAATCGGACTGCTTCATTGGGATCTGCGGACGGGCGCGCCGCGCAAGGGGGCGGAGGTCCGTGCCAAGACAATCGGAATGCTGAGCGGCGAGCACTTCAAGCTGGAGACCTCTCCCGAAATGGGGCGGTTCACGGAGCTGTTCAGCCAGCCGGAGGCCAATGCCCAGCTGTCGGCCGCTCAGCGGAAGATCGTAGAGGACTGCCGGAAGGAATATGAACGGAGCCAGAGCATTTCTCCCGAGAAGTATGAAGAGTACGCCGTGCTGGCCGCCCATTCCGAGACGATGTGGGAGTCAGCCAAGGCGGAGAATGACTTTGCCTCGTTTGAGCCTTACTTAAGCAAGATCGTGGCTTTCAAACAGGAGTTTATCGATAGCTGGGGCGTTAAGGGAACCCGATATGACACTCTGCTGGATATGTACGAGCCGGATCTAACTGTAGCGAAGCTCGACGAGATTTTTGGCAAACTGAGAAGCCGGCTTGTTCCACTGGCGGAGAAAATCGCGGCATCCCCTCATCAGCCGGACGCTGCCTTCCTTGAAGGGGAATTCCCGTCCGACCGCCAGGAGGAATTCGGATTATTTCTATTGAAGCAGATGGGCTATGACTTTGAAGCGGGCCGTCTGGATGAAAGTGTGCATCCGTTCGCCACAGGGCTGAATCCCGGCGATGTTCGCATAACGACGAATTATGTGCTGGATAACGTGACCAGTTCCTTGTTCAGCTGTCTGCATGAAGGCGGACATGCTCTGTATGAGCAGAACATTTCGAAAGACCTCGTTGGCACACCGCTTGCACAGGGCGCCTCGATGGGCATCCACGAATCCCAATCCCGGCTGTGGGAAAATATGATCGGCCGCAGCCGCGCCTTCTGGCAGCGGTATTACAACGATCTTCAATCGCGTTTTCCGGATAAGTTCGCTAACGTAGACATGGAGGATTTCTACCGGGCCATTAACCGGGTGGAGAACTCGCTGATCCGGATTGATGCGGATGAACTGACGTATAACCTACATATTATTATCCGCTACGAGATCGAGAAGCTGATCTTTAATGAAGGACTGCAGGTCAAGGACTTGCCTGAGGTATGGAATGCCAAGTACAAGGAGTACCTGGGGGTTGTTCCGCCTACCGACAGTCTGGGCGTACTGCAGGACGTTCATTGGTCGGGCGGGGATTTCGGCTATTTTGCTTCCTACTCACTTGGCAATATGTACGCCGCACAGTTCCTGAATACGCTTCGGAAAGAGCTGCCGGAATTCGATTCGCTTGTTGCCTCCGGCAATTTGCTGCCGATCAAGGAGTGGCTCACAGAAGCGATTTACCGGTACGGTATGAGCGAAACCCCGTCGCAGATTATCGAGCGTGTTACCGGCGAGCCGCTGAACCCCGATTATTTGGCGGATTATCTGGAGCAAAAGTACACTGACATTTACCATCTGGATGACCATTAATCGTTCCTCCGGTGCAGGTGGATTATCAAATTTGCAAAAGATATAATAGAAGAAAACCGTCAGTGAAAGGAGAGAGGATATGGCTAATACGCACACCTATAGTCGAAAGGAAGAGGTCGTAAACGCAGTAACGCACGGTATTGGCGCTGTGCTGAGCGTCGCCGCACTGGTGCTGCTCATCGTCTTCTCCAGCATGAGAGGAACGGCCTGGCATGTCGTGAGCTTTTCCATCTATGGCACATCGATGCTGCTGCTCTACCTGAATTCGACGATCGTGCACAGCCTGAAGGAAGGCAAGGTGAAGGATCTGTTCGAGTTCTTCGACCATTCCTCCATCTATTTGTTCATCGCCGGCACCTATACGCCGTTTCTGCTGGTTGCCATCCGGGGAACGCTTGGCTGGAGCTTGTTCGGGATCATCTGGGGCATCGCCTTCTTCGGCGTATTGTTCAAGGCATTTTTCACCAAAAGGTTTCTCTTCATGTCAACGATTTTCTATATCGCGATGGGCTGGCTGATCGTGATCGCCTGGGGGCCGCTGACGGCGGCTGTGGCGCAGGACGGCATGTCGCTTCTGATGGCTGGCGGCGTTCTGTATACGCTCGGAACCATATTCTACGTATGGCGGGCATTCCCCTACCATCATGCGGTCTGGCATGTGTTCGTGTTGCTCGGAAGCGTCACCCATTTTTTCGCGGTGCTGATGTATCTGCTGCCGATCCGGTGAGGACCAAGGCTGATATTACCCGCAAAATGAAGAAGAAAAGATGACAAGCAAAAATGCTTGACATCTTTCTTTGTTTTCGGTATGATTAGGAACGTTGAATTGGTGTAAAGTGTTTTTCCTTGACGAAGGGAGTGCCCTTGATGAGTCAGGGTAACCGACTGGAGAAGACGAACCGGATCAATCTGTTGTTTGCATTCTACGAACCTCTGCTTACCGATAAGCAGCAGACGTTTCTGAAATATTATTTCCACGACGATTTCTCCCTTGGGGAGATTGCGGCGGAATTTGAAATCAGCCGACAGGCTGTGTACGAGCATATCAAGCGCGCCGAGCAGGTGCTCGAGAATTACGAAACGAAGCTCGGTTTATTATCGAAGCATGAAACCCGAACCATGTATTTTGGAGAATTACGCAGAATCCGGAACGAGGCGGCTCTTCCGGAATCGTACGGACAGCGCCTTAATGAAATTGTGGATTCTTTGGAGAACCTGGAGTAGCTTGAAGGGAGAAGGCAGCCTATGGCATTTGAAGGATTAACCGGAAGACTGCAGAATGTGTTCAGCAAGCTGCGCGGCAAAGGCAAGGTGTCCGAAGAAGACGTAAACGAAGCGATGCGCGAGGTGCGTCTGGCCCTGCTGGAAGCGGACGTTAACTTCAAGGTCGTTAAGGACTTCGTAGCGAAGGTGAAAGAGAAGGCTGTTGGCAAGGAAGTTATGGAGAGCTTCACACCAGGCATGGTCATCATCGACATCGTCAACAAGGAATTGACGGAGCTGATGGGCGGCACTCAGGCGAAGCTGGCCAAGGCGAACAAGCCGCCGACCGTCATTATGATGGCGGGCCTTCAGGGCGCCGGTAAGACGACGACCTCCGGCAAGCTGGCCAAGCTGCTGCAGAAGAACAACCACCGGCCGCTACTCGTAGCGGGCGACATTTACCGTCCGGCCGCGATCAAGCAGCTGCAGATTCTCGGCGAACAGATCAAAGTGCCGGTATTCTCGCTGGGCGACAAGGTGAGCCCGGTCGAGATCGCGAAGCAGGCGCTGCAGCAGGCCAAGGATGACAATCACGATTATGTCATCATCGATACCGCAGGCCGTCTGCATATCGACGAAGAGCTGATGGAAGAGCTGAAGCAGATTCACGCCGAGGTCAAGCCGGACGAAGTGCTTCTCGTCGTCGACGCCATGACTGGTCAGGATGCCGTGAACGTCGCGGACAGCTTTAACAAGCAGCTTGAGCTTACAGGCGTTGTGCTGACGAAGCTGGACGGCGATACGCGCGGCGGCGCCGCGCTGTCGGTCAAAGCTGTAACCGGCTGTCCGATCAAGTTCGCCGCGCTCGGCGAGAAGATCGATGCGCTGGAGCCTTTCCATCCGGAGCGGATGGCGTCGCGGATTCTCGGTATGGGCGACATGCTGTCGCTGATTGAGAAAGCGCAGGCGAACATCGATGCCGACAAGGCGAAGGAAATGGAACGTAAAATGCGCAACGCGGAATTTACGTTCGACGATTTCCTGGAGCAGATGGACCAGGTCAAGAAGCTGGGTCCGCTGGATCAGATTCTTGATATGCTCCCGGGCATGAACAAGGCGAAGGGCATGAAGGACCTCAAGGTTGACGACAAGCAGATGGGCCGTGTCGAGGCGATCGTCCATTCCATGACGAAGCAGGAGAAGGCCCAGCCTGAAATCATCAACCATAACCGCCGCAAGCGGATTGCCGCCGGCAGCGGCACCTCGCTCACCGAAGTGAACCGTCTCATCAAGCAGTTCGACGAAATGCGCCGTATGATGAAGCAGTTCTCCGGTATGATGGGCGGTATGGGCGGCGGAGGCAAGGGCAAGAAGAACGCCATGAAACAGCTAACAGCTCTTGGCGGCAAGGGAATGAAGTTCCCGTTCCGTTAAGTCTTTGTGGTTTTGAAGGTTCAAGCACTATGGTTTTATGTTTTACCTGGATCGACCATTGTACAACATAGGTCGATCAGTAATCTTTTCAGTCTCTAAGGTTGGTTTTTGGGTTTGAAAGGCTTGAAACCCGTGACTAGATAGATTCGCAGTAAAGCGTGTCCCGACAGGGACGGCAAGCGATCCAAGCACTCCACCCACCAAGGTCCCACCAATCTGAACGCCAACGCCAATTGCCATTAGCGGGTGTCCAGAGGGCGGCAGCCCTTGGGGCCCTCCCTTGGAAGGGAGGGTTTGGGTGGGATCGATACTCTTATAAGGAGGTGAATTTCGTGGCAGTACGTATTCGTCTGAAACGTATGGGTGCTCATAAAGCGCCTTTCTATCGTGTAGTAGTTTCCGATTCCCGTTCCCCTCGTGACGGTCGTTTCATCGAGGAGATCGGTTACTATAACCCGGTTGCACAACCGGCAGTAGTGAACATCGATGAGGAAAAAGCTCTGAAATGGCTTCAAACCGGTGCGCAAGCATCCGACACGGTCCGCAACCTGCTCAGCAAAGCGGGCGTTATGAAGAAATTCCATGAGTCGAAGCTGCAGAAATAATGACTGATTGCGAGGGTCCTCTATGGAAGAATTAGTTGCAGTTATTGCTAAGGCTTTAGTGGATCATCCGGAAGATGTGACGGTGCGGGCGGTGGAGAAGGATCACCTTATTGTCTATGAATTGTCGGTCCATCCCGATGATGTCGGCAAGGTCATTGGCAAGCAGGGAAGGATCGCCAAGGCGCTCCGAACCGTCGTAACATCAGCAGCAGTCAAGAGCGATAAGCGCGTTACCGTGGACATTTTGTCCTGATCGGTAACCATAAAGAGGGGCCGGGGATCGCCAGATTCCGGCTCCTTTTTGCTAAAGTCAGAAATTATTGAGATCCCCGTTCCTTACGGCATAGACTGCAGGCGCGGGGGAACGTTATAAATAGAAGAGAACAGGCAAGGGAGCGGATGTTATGTCGGAAACGTTGTTAACGGTCGGCAAGCTGGTCAATACGCATGGAATACGCGGAGAAATCAAAGTTCTGTCCCGCACGGATTTTCCGGAAGTCCGGTTTGCGCCGGGAAGTCAGCTGCTGATTATGCCGGAGGACGGCAAGGAGCGGCTGGAAGTTACGGTTGAATCATCCCGGGAGCATAAAGGAATGTACATCGTGAAGCTGAAGGGCTATCATGATATCAACCAGATGGAAAAATATAAAGGCAGCCTGATCAAGGTGACATCCGAGGATCGGGTGGAGCTGCCGGACAACGAGTATTATTTCCACGATATTATCGGCTGTGAAGTGTACAGCGATAACCCGGATGACGGCAAGCTTGGGGTGATCACCGAGATTTTGACGCCCGGGGCGAATGATGTGTGGGTTGTGAAGCGGCCCAAGGGCCAGGATCTGCTGATCCCGGTAATCGATGATGTGGTTCTCGACGTGGATGTGCCGGGCAAGAAGGTAAAGGTCCATGTGATGGAAGGACTGCTGTGATGATACGGATCGATGTGCTGACGCTTTTTCCGGAGATGTGTGAAGCCGTATTCGGGACAAGCATCCTGGGCAAGGCTCGGGACAAAGGAATTGCCCGCCTTCAGGCGGTGAATTTCCGGGATTTTTCCGGCAACAAGCATGGCAGCGTCGATGATACGCCGTACGGCGGAGGTGGCGGGATGGTGCTGAAGCCGGACCCGATTTTCGCTGCGGTGGAGCATGTGCTGGGGGAGCGCCATTCCGCCCAAGCTCCGTTAGCTTCCGAGGCTTTGGCCGGAGTGGAAACGGCGCTTCCGGTGGAACCAGCGGAATCGGTGGCGAATAGGGCCAACACCGATGAGGTCCCGGCTGCTAACGCCAAGCCGCGGATTATTCTGATGTGCCCGCAGGGCCGGCCCTTCGATCAGCGGATCGCGGAGGAACTCTCCAAGGAGCAGCATCTGATCTTCATCTGCGGCCATTACGAGGGCTATGATGAACGCATTCGGGAGCATCTCGTTACGGACGAGCTGTCCATCGGAGACTATGTCCTGACCGGAGGCGAGCTTCCGGCATTGACGGTCATCGACGCGGTGGTTCGTCTGCAGCCGGGTGCGCTCGGCAACGAGACATCTGCGATTACCGACTCCTTCAGCACAGGGCTGCTGGAATACCCGCACTATACCCGTCCGCCGGAGTTCCGAGGCTGGAAGGTGCCGGATATGCTGCTGAGCGGGCATCATGCGAATATCGAAGCCTGGCGGCGGGAGCAGTCGCTGAGACGCACACTGGAACGAAGACCGGATCTGCTGGAGCAGGCGGAGCTGAGCGAAGGGGATCATAAGGTGCTGAAGCGGCTGAAGGCCGAGATGGAGCAGTAGGACGCGATCGTTTCGCCAACATAAGCACTTGAGATTCCAGAGAGAAGGCGAACCGAAGGTTCGGGAGATATGAATTTGATTTTGCAGGGGGAATCGCCGTCATAAAACGTTCATCTCATCCATATACTGTTAAGGTGTCAAGATCCCCGGTTTTGGGGTAATTAATAGTGATGCCGCACACAACAGAGAAGGCTGAACCAGCGAAAGGATGAACTAGATGACTACGAATACGCATGACGACTGCAAGCCGGACTCGAACCCGATCCGGAAGGAAGCGGAGCCGCTCCGCACGGTTAGCGATATCATTGACTTTTACACCAATCGCAAATCGTAAGTGCCAGACCTCCTGCCCTAGCAAGCAGAGAAACCATACCTCGAGAACCGCCTAATGTGAACACCGTTCGCGCATGGCGGTTTTTTTGCATACAGCATCAGAATGACCTTCGTGAAAAAAAGGCAATAAAAAAGACCGTCCGAAGACGGTCTTTCTACCCGAGGCGCTTCATTTCTGAACCGTATCCCGCGCCACCAAAAGCCTGTTAGTTAGCCAATGGTCCGGGTAAGGGATACGTTCAACATGTCATTACTAATGTGAACGCACCTCCTTTCCTTGTAGACACAGTATAGCACAGCACATTCTGAAATTCTACAAAATTTAAGTAGATATTGAAGAATTATTTTGAAAATTTCTCTGAAGATGGATTCGCGTTCTATACTTCTGAAAAGGGATGGGCGAACAGTGAAATAAGAAATTATAGACCATTCATAGATCAAAAATCGAACATTGGAGTTATGGCCCCGGTATATTTATCTACATCGTACCAATTGAAGGTTGCGGTATGTCCTACACCCGTTGATTGATCATCAATCACGACCTCGTATACATGGACTGTATATATAGTTGATGATTCACTGTCAACTTCTACAATGTAACCCGATGAGAAAGGGCCGTATTTCTTCTGAACTAATTCAACTGCTTGAGAGGCAGACACTTTTACGGTTGGCTGCTTACCTATGTATAAACTATCACCATATAAACCTACTTGTTTACCGATTGCGGTTCCAGCACTTTTAACCGGAATGTATGTCGTGCCCTTGTAAATAAATCCAGTTGCAGAAGTCTTCTTAGACCCATCGAGGTAGATGCTTAACTTTTTAGTTACAACATTGATGTTGACGCCAGTTGCTGCGAATGCGGTAGCTCCGGTGAGCAAAGAGCCGATGGACAAACCCAATATGAGTCCTTTAATTTTGTCATTCATTGTCGATTCCCCTTTTTGTGGTGTATTGCGAAGTTCGACAATAGAGATACATTATCCTTTTCTATAGTCAAATCATTATGGAATTGCCTCTTAATTGCGACTATACGGAGGACGGCCCAACCTGCCAAATTGGCAAATAGTCTTGCGCGAAGCTGCCGCTCTGCGTTATAATATTCCTTGTGAGAAATTTCTCCAGCCCTTGTGTGGCTCGGGAGAAAGCATCGGGGTATGGCGCAGTCTGGTAGCGCGCACCCTTGGGGTGGGTGAGGCCGTGGGTTCGAATCCCGCTACTCCGATCGTAAATAAGAAACCGCGTTCCAGCCGGAACGCGGTTTCTTTGTGCTGATCATCAAGCTGCTACCTCATTTGGCCACTTTAATCGATCCGACCGAGGAGTTCAGGGTCACCACTGGACCGCCGCCGTTGATGTCGGTTCTTCCGGAGGATACGCCGCGAACGCCGCCCAACTCGGCATGGGCTTCCAGCGTACAAGCAACGGATGAGTCCAGGGAGGCGGTGATACTGCCGACTTCAGAGCTGACTTTCAACTTGGAGCTACTGTCAATACCAGAGAGATCGAGGTTGATTGTTCCCGTGTCCGTGCCGATGCTGGAATCGCCGGTTATATGGGCGTCTTTCACATTGATGCTGCCGACATCGCTAGTTACGTCGTAAGTACCGTTTAATCCCCGTGTATTGATCCGGCCAACATCACTTCGGATGACGAATTGGTTCATACTATCGGGCACTTCGATGACATAGGATATGGTAAGGTCGGAGGTATCATATTGGCGGTTGGCCCAGGTCCACAAATCAGTATCTGCATCCTCGCTGGAATGGGTATAGACTGTCCACTCCCCTCCGGATTGTTTGGCTTCCACGACCGCATGGTCCAGAATTTCCTGCCGATGATCTTGGCGACCGACGGTTTTATACGCAGTAATGGTTGCGGAAATTTTCAACTGGGACCCGCTGCCTCGCTTTACTTCGATATCACCGACAGAACTTTCCACTCTCAGCGCCGTTCCGCTGCCGGACTCCGTGCTGTAGACGATCTCCTTCTTCATTCCGGAAGAACTCAGACGGTCAGTCGCAAGATCGGTTGTGCTCTCCACAACCTTAGCCGCGCTGTCTACGGCTGTGCCTACTCCTTGGCGGACGGAATCGCCTATCGACCTCGCTGCTTCTTCAATGCTGTTATCTGAATTCTCCTGCTTGTCTTCCGCGCTCTTTCCAGGCAACGGTGTGCAGCCCGACAGGAGCAGAGCCGTTATGATACCGGCAATGGCTGCCGTGCTCCATTTGTGTTTCATTGTTATTAGCCTCCTTGGCTTCTTGTTGTTCTGATATTCGTGATGTCATCCGGTTATGTATGCGTTTATTATATCGGGTGGGAAAAAATACTAACAGAGACCCGGGACCGTAAAATTCCCTGGACCAAAGTCGAGTAGACGTCATCAAATAATGGAAAAACTTGTTTCATAAAAAACAATTCCCGTATAATAATAATTAAATAAAGCCTCTATAGAAAGGAAACCTGCGATGCGATATCTTGTACTCCTGCTGATTGTGCTGGCTGCCGCCTCCGTGTATGCCGTAACCCGGTTTCGAAATTCAAGGAATGTGCAGAAGCGAAAGAACAATGTCATACCTCTTGACGCGCACCGCAGGGCAAGGCAGCATTCCGAAGAGCAGCCCTGCTCAAGCTGTAAAAAGAAAAACGGAAAGCTGATCTTTTACGCGCAGGATGATGGAACGGTTACAGGTTTGTGCAAGGACTGCCGCGACAAAGCCAGAAAACGGGATATGCTTCCTCTGTAACGGGATAAAAAGGTTGATTTAAGCATTGTGATATGCTAGAATAATTTTTGTTGTGTGGAATACGGTGGTCCGCTGCGGATGATGAAGGAGAACGAGGTTCTCCGGAGGAGGCATGAACACCTGTACGGAAGGAGGAAGTCCTTAATGAATATTTTACAAGAGATTACGAAAGAGCAGCTGCGCAAAGATATCCCTAGCTTTCGTGCTGGCGACACACTGAAAGTGCATGTTAAGGTTATCGAGGGTAGCCGCGAACGTATCCAGCTGTTCGAAGGCGTTGTAATCAAGCGCCGCGGCGGCGGAATCAGCGAGACTTTTACGGTTCGTAAAATTTCTTACGGCGTTGGTGTGGAAAGAACTTTCCCAATCAACTCGCCGAAGATTGATAAAATCGAAGTAACTCGCCACGGTAAAGTTCGTCGTGCCAAGCTGTACTACCTGCGTGAACTGCGCGGTAAGGCTGCTAGAATTAAAGAAATTCGTCGCTAATCCAGCGGCAGAGGGGAGGGGCTTGATTTCAAGCCCCTTTCGTTTAGCAATATGACGATAAGCCTGACGGTTCTGTTTCGGCTTATAAGTATGCTCCTTCAATGGATGAAGAGAAACGGGTGCCGCCACAGCAGGCCGGCGCATCCGTTTCTTCTTAATTTTGCGGCAGTTTAGGTTGAGTTAACGAGAGGACGGTGAACCATGCAGCAGGATTTGCAGCAGGGTGGACAGGGAGAGGGAGAAGGCCAGGTACAGGAAGAAGGTCAAGTACAGGGCACGCCCCCGAAGAAGAAGAATGAAGTCCTGGAATGGGTAAAAGCGATCGCAATCGCCTTGGTTCTGGTCATTCTGATTCGCTGGCTGTTATTTAAGCCGTTCATTGTGGACGGACCGTCCATGCAGCCGAATTTTCATACCGGCGAGCGGGTTATTGTTAATGAGATTTTATACGATATGCGGTCTCCGAAGCGGGGAGAGGTTATCGTCTTTCATGTGCCTTCGGAGGGCAGGGATTTCATTAAACGGGTAATCGGTGTGGCTGGAGATACCGTCAAGGTGGAGGGCGATGTCGTTACGGTTAATGGAAAGACCGTGAACGAAACCTATATTCAGGATGCTATTGACGATGCCCATAAGAATAACAAGCTGTATAACAACAAAGACTTTCCAAATGAAGACTTCAAGGACGGTACAGTACCGGCGGGTCATGTGTTCGTCATGGGCGATAACCGTTCAGACAGCACGGACAGCCGCATGATCGGTTATGTGTCGCTCGGAGAAATTGTCGGACGGGCTGACGTCATTTTCTGGCCGGTATCCGATATGGAATGGATTAAACACTAATTGCAGACAACATTCAAAGGAGGCGACGGGCAGTGACCATACAATGGTTTCCAGGTCATATGACCAAGGCCAGAAGGCAAATCGAAGACAAACTGAAGCTGATTGATGTTGTCATCGAACTTCTTGATGCCCGCCTTCCGCTGTCCAGCCGCAATCCGATGATTGACGATATTTTGAAGGACAAGCCAAGGCTGATTATTCTGAACAAAAGCGATTTGGCGGATGCTGAGGCGACCAAGAAGTGGCTTGCCTATTTTCGCGCAGAAGGTCATGTGGCGCATCCGGTCGATGCCTCGACTGGCAGCGGAGTGAAGGAAATTCCGGATCAGGTGCGTCTGCTCCTGAAGGAGAAGATCGACCGGCAGATTGCCAAGGGGATGAACCCCCGTGCCATGCGCGCACTCATAGTGGGCATTCCCAATGTAGGCAAGTCGACGCTGATCAACCGGATGGCCGGGAAAAATATCGCAGCGACGGGAGACCGTCCGGGCGTGACCAAGGGACAGCAATGGATCAAAACCGGGGGCGATCTGGAGCTGCTTGATACCCCGGGTATTTTGTGGCCCAAGTTTGAAGATCAGATGGTTGGGTATCGCTTGGCCATTACCGGCGCAATCCGTGAGGAGATTCTCAATGTCGAGGACATCGCGTTCTATGCGATTAAATTTCTGATGCAAGATTACGGAGACCGCTTCAAGGAGCGATACGGCATAGAGAAGCTTCCTGAGGATCTCGATAACCCGGATGAAATCGTGACTGTAATGGAAGCGATCGGCCGAAAGCGGGGTTGTCTGGTCAGCGGAGGCAGAGTGGATCTGGAGAAAGCCTCCCGAACGCTTCTACACGAGCTTCGGGCCGGCAAGCTGGGCCGCTTCTCTCTTGAGGCTCCAGGAAAATAGGACAGTGTCCTGAACATTTTTGAGAAAATGGAGGGTTAATACACCCACAAGACCGGAAGAACCGGCCGATGAAGATCGGCGGTTCTTTTTTGCGTTGGACGGAATCGACGATTGGTCAATTTTTACCGAAAGCCGGGAGATTTGGGGGATGCCGCCGGACGCGGCCTGTGGTAAGCTGTACAAATAACGCGGAAGTGCAATAAAGGGCCGGTGGGTGAAGAATATGGAATTGGATATGCTGCAGTATGAAAAAGAAGTGTGGTGCAGCTCATATCGGCATATTGCCGGTGTGGACGAGGTGGGAAGAGGCTGCTTGTTCGGAGATGTGGTGGCTGCTGCGGTGATTTTACCGGAGGGCCTGATCATAGACGGTGTTGACGATTCGAAGAAGCTGACTTCTAAGAAACGCGATGCGTTATTCGAGCTGATTATGGAGCAGGCGGTTGCCGTTGGGATCGGCCATGTGGATGCATCCGTTATAGATGAGATCAACATCAAGCAGGCATCGAGGCTTGCCATGAAGCTGGCCGTTGAGCGGCTTGAAACCTCGCCGGATTATATGCTGGTAGATGCCGAGAAGATCGACATCGAACTGCCGCAGCAGGCGATCATCAAAGGTGATGCGAACAGCCAGTCCATCGCAGCAGCCTCGATCGTGGCCAAGGTGACCCGCGACCGGCTGTGTGAAGGAGTGTGGGAAGAGACATATCCCCATTACGGGATCGCTATACATAAAGGATATGCGACGAAGCTGCACCGGGAACGGATCGCCGAATTCGGGCCGTCGCCAATGCATCGGCGCAGCTTCCTGGGCAACATTCTGACAGAGCAGATCATGCTGTTCTGAAATCCGCTATTATCGTGAGCAGACGTAATCCTGATACCAAGACTCTCCAAACGGACGCTTTCAGCCGATATTAGTATCAGAGAGTTAATGGGGAGAGGAGGCAGGCTGTAATGAATATCGGATCTTTGATTCGCGGTCTATTGGGCGATACTAAGCCCGGAGAAGCAAAGGCGCTGGATCTGAAAGAAGGCCAGGTCGTCCGCGGTGTCGTCCTCAGCGTATCCGATTCCGGTAAGGAAGCGGTGGTTCAGATCCAGGGGACTCCGGTCCGCGCGGAGCTGGAAGCCCCGGTTCAAGCAGGTCAGGCAATGACGCTTCAAGTGGCTCCTCCCAATGAGGAAGGGCTGCCGGTGCTGAAGCCATATCTATCCGGCAATTCAGTTGCCGCTGGGCTTACAATGGGAGAAGCGCTGGAGACGCTTGGGCTTACCGATGTGAAAGGCGGTAAGGAAATCGTTCAAGCCATGCAGTCTGGAGGTCTCCCTTTGACGAAGGAGAGTGCTGCCCAGCTTAAAACGATTCTGGATGCCAAGCCTTCGGCTGTACCGGTTCAAGAATGGTTGGAGTCTGCAGTGATCTCGCTGAAGAGGGGACTGCCTGTCACCCCAGAGAGTGTGAAGGGTATTCAACAGGCCGTGTTCGGCCCTCCGCTGCATGAGCTGCTGTCCAATTTGGAAGAGCAGGTCATGCAATTGATCGGGCAATTGGAGGACGAGGCCGTAGCTGCGAAGCCGCAAACGGCCCAGAACCAGACGCTGCTGAACGGACAAGCTGCCGCAGGAGCTGAAACAGCTTCTCTTAAGGAAGCCAAACAGGGTATCGCTTCTGGAGCGGGAAATCCGGCTGGTCAAGCGGCTCAAGACGGTTCAACGGACTCGGCAACCGATAATGCTGCGGTGGGTAACAAGGCTAACACCGGAGAAGGCGCCGGAAGAGCCGAGGGCAAGGCCGCAAGCCCAAACACTCCGAATCCGGGCTTGGCCGAACCGGATATTCTTCCGGCGGAAAGCGGCTCCAACACTGCGGCATCCCGGTTGACGGATACCGCTGGGAAGCAGCAGCCGGCACACGGCGCAGCAGCTGCCGGCATGCCGCCAGCAGATACGGAGACATCTGCAGGCGGATCGGCCGCCGCTCCAACCGGCGGCCAAGCGGGCGATCCCATCCAGGAGGGATCGGGCCAGGATGCCGCGAGAAACAACGCGGCAGCAAGGGCGGCGGGCGCTGGCGGGAATCCGGCTGAAGCCGCCAGCTTATCGGCGGCGGCAGCTGATCCGCCGCCAGAGGGGCCGGCCGCCCGCGCTGCGGCGGCCGAGAACCCACGCCTGCGGGACGGCGCTGCCCCGCAGGCTGACGCCGCCCCCGGCCAGGCACGGCCGGCCGGGGAAGAGGCCGCGCGCGCTGTGCCCGCGCGGCCCGAAGCCCTGCTGGCGAAGCTGCAGGGCGTGCTGGCCGAGCTGCGGGACACGCTTCCGCAGCTCGCAGACGGCACCCCGCCGCAGAGCGCGGCGGGGACGGCAGCGGCCCGGCCGGAGAATGCGGCCGGGCAGAATGCTGCGGCGGCAGGGCAGCCGCAGCAAGATCAGGCCGCCCAAGGCGGAGCCTGGGTGGCCAAGGTGCTCAAGCTGCTCGGTGCGGAGCACGAGCAGCTGGCAGTGCGTGCCGGCGCGCAGCATGCCGGCGCAGCGGACGCGGACGCGCAGGGCGGTGCTGCCCGCGCGGCGGAAACCGTGAAGGGACTGCTGCTTCAGGCCATGGATTCAGGCGTGCTGCCGCCTGCGCTTAAGGACACGGCGGGGCAGCTGGTACAGAATCTGACCGGTCAGCAGCTGCTGTTGAACACGGACCGGACGGCACCTTTTGCACAGGTTACCTTATTCCTGCCGCTCAAGGGGCCAGACGGAACGGAGACGGCTTCCGTGCATATCCAGTCCAGAAGAGGCCGCAAAGGTGAACTGGATGCATCGAACTGCCGGCTCTGGTTCGACTTGGATATGAAGGCTATAGGCCGGACACTTGTGGATGTGCAGGTGGTGGACCGGATCGTAAGCCTGAAGCTGCATAATGACGAATCATGGGCACGGGATTTGTTCGAAACGACTCGTGACCAGATTCAGACGGCGGTGGAGGGTATTGGCTATCAGCTCTCGTCGCTAAAAGCCGAGCCGCTCCCTGTCAAGAATGGAGACTCTTTGGTCAAAGCCCAC
Source organism: Paenibacillus stellifer (assembly GCF_000758685.1). Taxonomy (NCBI): domain Bacteria; kingdom Bacillati; phylum Bacillota; class Bacilli; order Caryophanales; family Paenibacillaceae; genus Paenibacillus; species Paenibacillus stellifer. Next base: position 3,438,942 of record NZ_CP009286.1, on the reverse strand, counting down.
GGAACGCCCTCCGATTATTTTCCCGATTCCTATAGAGGAGTGGATTACCGGGTATGAACGAGCCTGAAGACCGCAGCCGCAGCCTGTTTAAAAAAGCGGTTGCCTTGAAATATACACCTGGCGAGACGGATGCACCGGTTGTCGTGGCCAAAGGCAGGGGATATGTGGCCGATGAGATCCTGAAGAGGGCCAAAGAAAGCGGCGTCACTGTCCAGGAGGATGCCGCTCTCGTTGAAGTCTTGTCCAAGCTGGATCTCGACCAGCAGATCCCTCCGGAATTGTATCAACTCGTAGCCGAAATTTTAAGCTACGTATACCAAAGCGATTCCGCTGCGAAGAATCGGGAGAGAGAATGAGCAGCAAGGAAGCATCCCGAAGATCGGGTGATAGTCATAACGGGGCTGCCGGAGAAGCTTGCACTCGCAGGCAAAAAGGGCAGGCAGCAGAAGAGGCGGCGGTGCTGTATTTATCTTCCAAAGGCTACCGCGTGCTGGAACGAAACTGGCGATGCCGGACAGGAGAGCTGGATATCATCGCGATGAAAGCAGGGGTTCTTATCTTTATCGAGGTGCGCAGCCGAAGCGGATCAGGGACTCTCGGTACACCGGAAGAGGCGGTGGATATTCGTAAGCGGGATCAGGTCCGCCGGACTGCTGCTGTCTTTCTGCATACTACCCGAAGAGATAACGAGCCTGTTGCTTTCGATGTCATCGCCGTTCGCCTGAAGCCGGATATGAGTATTGCTTCGCTGCATCATATACCCGACGCCTTTTGAAGCAGCTTGTGTATATGATAAAAAGTGCAAATCCGCCTGATATGGTGGTTGAATGGCAGTGCCCGCCGGAGCTTGAGATCATGCAGAAAAGAGAACCGTAACTTGTTGCTTTGGGTCAGTTTTGATCGGAAATGGGTATACAATAGTGTAACCTTTCCAATACACCCGGGAGGAGGCTGTCCGAGTGAGTCAACAACCTTTTGAAATACAAGTGAAGTTTGCTTGCCAACAGTGCGGGCAGGAAATCGGGGTCGTATTCGGCAGCGAACCGGTTCTTTCCATTAACTGCACTACTTGCCATCAAACCTTCTCTGTGATGCGTCCGGCCATTGCCGAAGAAATATTGATAGACTGGAAGAATGAGGCTCTCATTCAAAAAATCCGGGCCGATCAGTCGCAGAGCAGTAACGCAAGTCTGATGATGCTGATCATCCAAGTTATCGAGCTGTTAACCTGGCGGGACAACGGTGCAGGGCAAATTGAAGCGATCAAGCTGATGAGACAGTGGCTTGTCGACAATGAGGCCGCACCTACTATCTCCGAACTAATGAGGACGAACAGCAGTCAAAGACTTAATAAACGTCACTAATAGGATGTCGTATGATACGATAAGTGAAATCGTTGCCTGACAACGAGCTGCGCTTGCGGATCGGCGACTCCTTATTTTTTGTATGCATCCTAAACCAAAGATAAATTCAAGTGGGGGGCTTTGCAGTGGCTAACGTGTTCTTTACTTCTGATCATCATTTCGGGCACCGGGCGATTATGGATTATGAATCCCGTCCTTTTCGCGATGTGCCACATATGAATGAGGCCATGATTGCAGCCTGGAATGAAACGGTTGGAGCCGGGGATCAAGTGTTCCATTTAGGGGATTTTTCATTCATGAATAAAAGCGACACAGCGAACATAGTTAAGCGACTGAACGGGCGAATCACGCTTATTCTCGGCAATCATGACCGGGGCCGTTCCCGGAGCTGGTGGCTTGACGCCGGCTTTGCTGAGGTGAGTGAGCATGGGCTTATCTATAAGGATTTTTTTCTGCTGACTCATGAGCCGCTCTATATGAACCGTCACATGCCTTATGTCAATGTGCACGGTCATATCCATGGCCAGAAATACGAAGGCATACAGCATTTCAATGTAAGTGTCGAGCTGTGGGATTACCGTCCGGTCTCATTCGAGAACATGATGGATATCTTGAAAACTGCCGAGTTTTCAGGCGAAAAACAGTCAGAAGAACGGACTGACGAGGGCGATTGAAGAGTTGCTGCACGATGCCGCGAATTTTTTTCTTCTATAATAATAGGCTGTAAAACGATAGATTCGAATGATGTAAAGAAGGAGTTCGTATAATATGCCGACTATGAATGAGCTGAGCGCCCAGGTACATCAAACTGCGCTGGACAAGGGCTGGTATGATGGAGGCGGACGCACCTTCGGTGAAGTGATCGCCCTTATGCACAGCGAGCTATCTGAAGCCCTTGAGGATTACCGGAACGGCGCTGCTCCGGAATCCACCTGGTACGAAAAAAAGACGGACGGTGAGCGTCACATTTCCCGGGAACCGGTTGATGAAACCTGGAAGCCCTGCGGAATCCCGTCAGAGCTGGCGGATGTGGTGATCCGGGTGATGGATGCATGCGCCTACTATGGCATCGACCTCGACCGGGCCATACAAGAGAAGATGGCGTATAATGCGACAAGACCGCACCGCCACGGCGGCAAAACCATTTGAGCATCCTGGAAATCATCTGACCGAGAATACCTGATGCTCATATAAGCCTGCATAAGTCTGGATGTTATTCCCCGTCGCCCGGAGGTTTATCAAGATTGCGGTATTGAAGCGCCTCGGCGATATGTCCCGGAGTGATACGTTCCGCACACTCCAAGTCAGCGATGGTCCGGGAGAGCTTAAGAATCCGGTCATACGAACGCATGCTTAAGCCCAGATTCTCCAGCAGATCATGCAGCATCTGCGAGCCGTCGGGGCCGGGATCGGCATGGCGTTTCAGGGCGGCGCCGTACAGCTCGCTGTTCCAGGAGATGGGCAGTCTGCGGTAACGGGCGGCTTGAAGGCGGTGGGCCTCTTCCACTTGTGACCGCATATCGGCGGTCGACAAGCCGGGGGAGGCAGTTTTTTTGTCCAAGTCCCTGGGGCGAGGGACCTCTACCTGAAGGTCGATCCGGTCAAGCAGCGGACCCGACAAGCGTCCCCGGTATTGTGCGATGCGTGCGGGACTGCATGTGCAGCGCTGCGCCGGATGGCCGCTTCCTAATAGTCCGCAGTGACAGGGATTCATAGACGCAGCCAGCATCAATCTGGCGGGGAATGTGAAGGCGGCTCTCGCCCGGCTGATCGTTACAATATGATCCTCCAGCGGCTGACGCAGCATTTCGAGAACGCTGCGCGAGAATTCCGGAAGCTCGTCGAGGAACAGAATGCCCCGGTGGGCAAGGCTTACCTCGCCGGGCTTCGGAACGCTTCCGCCGCCGATCAACCCCGCTCCTGATATGGTGTGGTGAGGGGAACGGAAGGGCCTGTCCCGGATCAAGCCTTGCCGGGCGTCGATTAGCTTGCCGGCTGCACTGAAGATCTTCGTTACCTCAAGCGCTTCACTGTCGGATAAGGCGGGAAGAATTCCGGGAAGTCTCTTGATCATCATGGTTTTGCCGGTTCCGGGTGGACCAATCAGCAATATATTGTGCATTCCGGCGGCGGCTATCGTCAGCGCCCGCTTCACATGATGCTGGCCGGTTACGTCGCTGTAGTCTTCCTTCATCGCCTCTTCGGCATTAGCAGCCGGCTCCGTGATAATGGGCGAAGAGATGTAGCGAAGATGCTCCAATGAATAGGCTGTTACCGGTTCCTTCAAACCGGGAGCGCCGTCCACTGTTACCGGGAATGGAAGTGAGGCTGTTCCGTCCGGCGTGTCCTCCGCAATAGGCGACGCTGGATTGTCCGAGGGGAGAGCCAGATAGGAACCAGCTTCCCGATTTGCACTTCCCGCCGTTTTGTATTCCGGCTCAAGAGAGTTGTCCCGAAGCTGGTTAATGTGGCCGGCAGCGTATACTTTCACCCCGCTGATGAGTGCTGCTTCCGCCGCGTTCTTCCTCGGGAGCAGAACGGCTTCAAAGCCTTCGCGCCGCGCGGCTTCCACCATTGGCAAGACACCCGTGACGGGTCTTAGACTACCGTCGAGAGCCACTTCGCCGATCAGCAGCATTCGCTTCGCGGAAGGCATGATTAGCTGACCGCTCGTAGTCAGGATGCCGACCGCAATAGCCAGGTCGAAGGCAGAGCCTTCCTTGCGCAGATCGGCCGGCGCCAGGTTGATGGTAATCCGCTGCTGCGGGTAGCGGAAGCCGCAGTTGCGGACAGCGGAGCGGACTCTCAGCGCCGATTCGCGGATGGCGGAGTCCGGCAGGCCAATGATATGGGTCTGCGGCAGCCCATTGGCCAGATCGATTTCAACGCTGATCATGACGCCTTCAATGCCGTACAGGCAGGCGCTGTTCAGTTGTCCATACATACAAAACACCCCTTATCCAAAGTCGGCGCAGAACAAATGCGCCGGGCTTCGGTCAAGAGGTGCTTCCTCATTTTCCAAAGTTTAATCTTCTTCCATTATAATCGTGAAAGAGCCGAAATCAATACCCGCCGCCGAAGGAATGTTCTTCTTCCAGGACGTTGATCTCCACGGCGATGTTGCCGCGAGTGGCGCGGGAGTACGGGCATGCGGCATGTGCGCCGTTAACGAGAGTTACGGCTGTGTCATGGTCTACACCCTTGACCAGCACATCCAGCTTGACCCCAATGCCGAAGCCGCCGTCTTCCACCTTGCCGAAGCTCACGGTAGCCGTTACTTCGCTGCCTTCGATCTTGATGCGGCTTTGGCGGGCAACCATGTTCAATGCGCTGTCGAAGCATGCGGAATAGCCTGCGGCGAACAGCTGCTCAGGGTTGGTGCCTTCTCCTCCGGCTCCGCCCATTTCGCGAGGTGTAGAGATTTTTTGAGAGAAAACGGGGGCGGCGGATTCTACATAGCCGCTGCGGCCTCCGACGGCTTTTACGGTTGTTTCGTACATTTTTTGCTGGATGGTCATCATATAACATCAATCTCCTCTTAACAATTATATTTTACACAATCTAATTTAACACAAAAATAAGTTGTGTCAAACTATTTTTTCGCAATTAACAAGAATTTATCCGCAATTTGTGATAAAATCAATTCAAGAAAGCAGGTGACATACTCGATGAACCAATCATCCAATTCGAACCCGATCCCGGAACTGCTGCTGGAGAATCAGTTGTGTTTTACCATATATGCGTGTTCTCGGGAGATCACCAAGCTGTACCAGCCTCTGCTGGACAAGCTCGGACTCACGTATTCCCAATATCTCGTTATGTTAGTGCTCTGGGAGAAGAAGCAGTGTACGGTGAAGGAACTGGGCACGGCGCTGTATCTGGACTCCGGGACGCTTACTCCGCTGCTGAAACGTCTTCAGGCCGCTGGTCTCATTGTGCGGGAGCGCTCGCAGGAGGATGAGCGTAAGGTCCTTATTTCTCCAACCGGGAACGGATGGGCGCTGCAAGATGACGCGAAGTGCATACCGTCCCTCATGGCTGAGGGAATGACCATGGAGAAGGACGAATTTGCCGAATTGTTGGGCCAGTTCCGTTCTTTGCTGAACCGTGTTCACCAGGCGAATATTGCGGAGAGAATGTGATTAATTTTGCAATAAGATCAATCGCATTTCGGCATGAAATCATGCGAAAATCTGTGTATAAAATGTGAATATTTTTAAGGAAAGCGCTTAAAATTCATGTTACAATATTCTGGGTTTCCTAATTTGACAGTGTTCTTCATTGTCAGCATGCGGGGGGAACGGCAGGTTTCTTCCGTGTGCCATAGGAATACAGGATGCAGCAATCCTATGACCCGACTCATTGGCAATCCAAACGTATAAGCGAACAAGTGCGAAAGACAGCTGCGCTGTTCGCCACACATTAGGAGGCTTCCAGAATGAATATCCATGAGTATCAGGGCAAAGAAATGCTAAGGAGCTATGGGGTTGCGGTCCCGAATGGAAGGGTTGCATACACGGTGGAGGAAGCCGTAGCCGCAGCGCAGGAGCTGGGCGGTTCGGTTGCCGTGGTCAAGGCGCAGATTCATGCGGGCGGCAGAGGCAAGGCGGGTGGCGTCAAGGTTGCAAAGAGCCTGGATGAAGTCCGCGCTTATGGAGGCGAAATACTGGGCAAGACGCTGGTGACGCACCAGACCGGACCGGAAGGCAAGGAGGTCAAGCGCCTGCTTATTGAGGAAGGCTGCCAGATTGTGAAGGAATACTATATCGGGCTTGTCGTCGACAGGGGCACGGGACGAATTGTCCTCATGGGCTCCGAGGAGGGCGGAACCGAAATCGAAGAAGTGGCGGCGAAGCATCCCGAGAAGATCTATAAGGAAATTGTAGATCCGGCTGTCGGACTGCAGGTGTTTCAGGCACGCAGACTGGCCTATAACATTTCCATTCCGAACGAGCTGGTCGGGAAAGCGGTCAAGTTTATGCAAGCGCTCTATTCAGCTTTTGTCGACAAGGACTGCTCCATTGCTGAGATCAACCCTCTCGTCGTTACAGCCGATGGCAACGTGCTGGCTTTGGATGCCAAGCTGAATTTCGATTCCAACGCCTTGTTCCGGCATAAAGATGTCGTGGCGCTGCGCGATCTGGATGAAGAGAATGAGAAGGAAATCGAGGCATCGAAGTTTGATCTCAGCTACATTGCGCTTGACGGCAATATCGGATGCATGGTGAATGGGGCGGGCCTCGCAATGGCCACGATGGATATAATTAAGTATTACGGCGGAGAGCCTGCCAATTTTCTGGATGTCGGCGGCGGCGCCACGGCGGAGAAGGTTACGGAAGCGTTCAAAATCATTTTGTCCGACGAGAGCGTCAAAGGCATCTTCATCAATATTTTCGGCGGAATCATGCGTTGCGACGTCATTGCCAGCGGCGTGGTGCAGGCGGCTCGCCAGCTCGGTCTGACTAAGCCGCTCGTCGTCCGTCTGGAAGGAACCAATGTGGAGCTGGGCAAGCAAATATTGTCCGGCTCGGGACTCCATATCGTATCGGCCGATTCCATGGCAGACGGCGCCCGAAAGATCGTCGCGCTCGTACAATAACCCGTCCCGGGCAAATTCGGCGTTTTTACTATAAGAATAGGATGTGAACACATGAGCATTCTTGTCGATAAAAATACGAAAGTGATTACCCAGGGCATCACGGGATCTACGGGACTTTTTCATACAAAGGGCGCTTTGGAATACGGTACGCAGATGGTGGGCGGCGTCACACCGGGCAAAGGCGGAACGACGGTTGATATCGAGCTGGATAACGGACAAATCAAATCCCTGCCGATCTACAACACAGTAATTGAAGCCAAGGCTGCGACGGGTGCAACCGTAAGCGTCATTTATGTGCCGCCGGCTTTTGCTGCGGACTCGATCATGGAAGCTGTGGATGCCAGGCTTGATCTCGTTATCTGTATTACCGAGGGCATTCCGGTGCTGGACATGGTCAAAGTAAAGCGCTTTATGGAAGGCCGCTCTACGGTGCTGATCGGACCTAACTGTCCTGGTGTCATTACGCCGGGCGAGTGCAAAATCGGCATTATGCCGGGCTACATTCATATGCCGGGATACGTCGGAGTCGTTTCGCGCAGCGGAACGCTGACCTACGAGGCTGTTCATCAGCTGACGGCCCGCGGCATCGGTCAATCGACGGCTGTAGGGATTGGCGGCGACCCGGTGAAGGGCTCGGAGTTTATCGATATTCTAAGACGGTTCAATGAAGACCCGCAGACGAAGGCGGTCATTATGATCGGCGAGATTGGCGGGACAGCCGAGGAAGAAGCCGCCTACTGGGTGCGCGAGCACATGACCAAGCCGGTCGTCGGCTTCATTGGCGGCACAACTGCGCCTCCAGGCAAAAGGATGGGGCATGCTGGCGCTATCATTTCCGGTGGCAAAGGCACCGCCGCTGAGAAAATTGCCGTGCTGGAGGAGTGCGGCATCACTGTAGCCCCGACTCCGGCCGAAATGGGCTCCACTTTGGTTCGGATTCTGGAGGAAAAAGGAATTCTTAACGCCTGCACGTCACACTAATTCCGCTGTCCGCATCAACGGATTTCAGGTATAATAGCGGCAAAGGTAAGCAACCTTTTATTTCCTAATGGGGATAAAAGGTTGCTTTTTTGCTGTCAGGATCGATCATGTGACGCAACAGTCTTGCTTTTGCTAATAGCTTGGACCAAAATAGGGGAGGTGCGCCTTCCGGACAGGAGTGCATGGCATATGAATAAACGGGACATTTTACTGGGACTTCACGAGGTGGAGGGGATTGGCTGGAAGAGCATCGACAAAATCCGCAAGGCGGGATTTTTGTCGGATTTGGCGTTTGAGCTGAAACAAGAGGATTGGGAAGATATCGGATTAACACCCAAATTATCGGCAAAACTTGCCGAGCGCTTCACTCCCGAATGGGTCAGTGAGCGAATCCGGCAGAACGGGTCCGCCGGGATCGGCTGCATAACTTTGCTTGACGCGGGCTATCCGGTTCGGCTGAAGGAGATCGCCCAGCCTCCGTGGGTGCTGTACTTTCGCGGCCGTGAAGAGCTTATGCATGCTCCGGGAATCGCAATCGTCGGTACCCGGGTTCCTACAGCGTACGGCAGGAGGGTGGGTTCCGTTCTTGCTGAAGAACTGGCGGATGGAGGTCTGAGCGTTGTTAGCGGATTGGCACGCGGAATTGACAGCGTATGTCATGAGGCCTCCTTGCAGCGGGCTGGAGGAACAATTGGGGTAATGGCGACACCGATGAACAAGGTGTATCCCCCGGAGAACCGGGAGCTTATGGAACGCATTGTACGTCATGGGCTTGTCGTGACAGAATACCCTTTTGGGACGAAGAGCCATCCGGGGTTATTCCCGCAGCGCAACCGGATTATTGCCGGATTGACCCTTGGAACTCTTGTGGTGGAAGCGGATAACCGCAGCGGCTCTCTAATTACAGCGGCAGCAGCGCTTGAATCCAACCGCGATGTGTTTGCCGTTCCTGGACCTATTACTTCTCCCAAGAGCAGAGGGACACTTGAACTGCTTAAACAGGGGGCTGGATTGGTTACGGAAGCGAGCGATATTCTGGATCTTTACAGCCATTATATTCCTGAAAAAGAGAAAAGTAGTGGCGATTCATCGGTCTTACAAACAGATTCCAACCGTCTTCAGCCGGAAAAGAATTTGACAAGTGCTGAGCTTCGCCTATACCATATACTGCATCAGGAGCCATGTACATTGGATGAGCTTCTGGAGAAGACCGGGCTCGATTTTGGACATTTGCATTCGGTTCTGTTATCTTTAATCGTAAAAAAAGCGGTAACATCCCTTCCAGGCTCGGTATATAAAGTGATAGGATAGGGAACTTGGTTTCAATTCCCCTTGGATAGGACAGGATGCGAGAGAGAGAACCAGCTGTAAAGGCTTAGTCTATAGATCGCAATCAAGTGTGCAGCAATGCAGCATCCACTGGTTGATCGAGCACCTGATAATCGGCTGCTGGTTGCTGACAAACTAAGGTCGGAGGATTATGCTTTCGATACGTGAGGGTGCTATCGCAGTGACTTTGCTTAGTGATTTCAGGGAAGTTATTATAACAATTTTAACGCTTGCTTCCGAAGAAAGTTCTACGAAGAACATACAAGTGGCTATGTAAACAAAACGAAGCGCCTGCTTCCGAATCTAATTCTGCGATGTCAGAACAAAGAGGCAGCACTTTGGGAATTAAGCGAATGCTTCTGAATCAATTTAACGAAGTAATTTCAGCGAGTAGTGCTATCAAAACTTAGCGGATGCTTTCGAAGTCAGTTTTGCGAAGAACATTCATGAAGCAACGCTTACAAAACTAAGCACGTGCTTCCGAAGTCAGTTTTGCGAAGAACATTCAAGGAGCAACGCTTACAAAACTTTTAGGAGGACGATTCTGTGGCGGATTCATTGGTCATTGTCGAGTCGCCGGCCAAGGCGAAGACGATTGGCAAATATTTAGGCAGCAAATATATCGTAAAAGCATCGATGGGACATGTTCGCGACCTGCCCAAGAGCCAGATCGGCGTGGAAGTCGAAAATGGCTTCAATCCCAAATACATTACAATCCGCGGGAAAGGCTCTGTGTTGAAAGAGCTTAAGGATGCGAGCAAAAAAGTTAAAAAAGTATATCTGGCGGCTGACCCGGACCGCGAAGGAGAAGCGATCGCCTGGCATCTGGCGCATGCTCTCGAACTGGACGATACCCAGGATTGTCGGGTTGTCTTTAACGAAATCACCAAGCAGGCAGTGAAGGACGCATTCAAGACTCCCCGCAAAATCAACATGGACCTTGTCAATGCCCAACAGGCCAGACGCATTCTGGACCGGCTCGTGGGCTACAAGATCAGTCCTCTTTTATGGAAGAAAGTCAAAAAAGGCCTCTCCGCAGGTCGCGTGCAATCCGTTGCCGTTAAGATCATTATGGACCGTGAGAATGAAATCTCGGCCTTCGTGCCTGAGGAATACTGGACGATTACGGCTAAGCTTGCCATCCGGGACACCTTGTTCGACTCGAAATTTTATAAGCTGAACGGTGAAAAGCTGGAACTTGGCAAGGAGAGCGACGTACAGAAAGTATTACAAGCGATTGAAGGCTCCGACTTTATTGTCTCCGAAGTGAAGGAGAAAGAAAGACAGCGTCACCCGTCGGCGCCGTTTACGACAAGCTCACTTCAACAGGAGGCGGCCCGCAAGCTGGGCTTCCGGGCGGCCAAGACCATGTCCGTCGCGCAGCAGCTGTACGAGGGTGTGGAGCTTGGCAAGGAAGGAACCGTTGGTCTCATCACGTATATGCGTACGGACTCCACCCGGATCTCGACTACGGCACAGGATGAAGCCCGGGAGCTGATTACAGGCAAGTACGGCGAGAACTTCTTGCCGGAGACTCCACGCCAATATTCGAAGAAAGCGGCCGGGACCCAGGATGCGCATGAAGCGATTCGTCCGACATCGGCCCTGCGGGAACCGGAATCCGTTAAAGAGTTCACCAGCCGCGACCAATTCAGACTGTATAAGCTGATCTGGGAACGTTTTGTCTCCAGTCAGATGGCTTCTGCCGTACTCGATACGCTGTCGGTGGATATCAAGGCGGGCGATGCCATTTTCCGGGCGGTCGGCTCCAAAGTGTCGTTTCCAGGCTTCATGAAGGTTTATGTGGAAGGGAACGACGACGGAACGACGGAGGAAGAGAAATATTTGCCCCAGCTTCAATCGGGGGATAAGCTCTCTGTTAAGGAAATCGACCCGAAGCAGCATTTCACACAGCCGCCTCCGCGATATACGGAAGCACGGCTCGTGAAGACGCTGGAGGAACTGGGAATCGGTCGTCCTAGTACGTACGCTCCGACTCTGGAGACAATCCAGAAACGCGGCTATGTCGCGATCGAAGAGAAGAAGTTCATGCCGACGGAGCTCGGAGAGCTCATTATCGAGCAGATGGAGCAGTTCTTCCCGGAAATTCTGGATGTCGAGTTTACAGCCCATATGGAAGGTGATCTCGACCACGTGGAGGAAGGCGTCGAAGATTGGGTTAAGGTACTGGGCGAATTCTACGAATCCTTCGAGAAGCGTCTGGAAGTCGCCGAAGAAGAAATGAAAGAGATCGAGATTGTCGATGAGGTCTCTGACGAGATTTGCGAGAAATGCGGCAAGCCGATGGTATATAAGCTAGGCCGTTTTGGCAAGTTCCTGGCCTGCTCGGGCTTTCCGGAGTGCCGGAACACCAAGCCGATCATCAAGGATATCGGTGTGGAATGTCCGAAATGCCATGAAGGCAAGGTTGTGGAGCGCCGGAGCAAGAAGGGCCGCGTCTTCTACGGATGCGACCATTATCCCGAGTGCGATTTCGTCTCATGGGATAAGCCGTCCGCGAAACCTTGTCCGGAATGCGGCTCCTGGATGATCGAGAAACGGAATAAGCAGGGCGTGAAGCTTCAGTGCACATCCTGTGACCACAGCGAAGTGCTGGAAGAGAATGAGGAAGAAGCGGCGGAGTAACTGAAGCCGCGGCCTGTTAATCATCAAGAGTTACGGAGGTCGTATCAAGTTGACAGAAATATTGCAGGATACATCCGGCCCGGTTAAGCCGGTCACCGTCATTGGAGCAGGATTGGCCGGCAGCGAGGCAGCCTGGCAAATCGCTTCGCGTGGAGTGCCGGTACGGCTGTATGAGATGAGACCGGTTGTGAAGACGCCGGCCCATCACACAGATAAATTCGCCGAGCTCGTATGCAGCAACTCGCTGCGTGCTAATGGCCTCGGGAACGCGGTCGGCGTTCTCAAGGAAGAAATGAGACGCCTTGGCTCTCTGGTGCTGGGTTCGGCAGATAAGCATGCTGTCCCAGCAGGGGGTGCGCTTGCTGTTGACCGTGACGGCTTCTCTGGCGAAATCACTGAGCGGCTTCATAGTCATCCGCTCGTCGAAGTTATAAATGAAGAACTCCAGCATATACCGGATGAAGGGATTGTCGTCATCGCCACAGGACCTTTAACTTCCCCTTCGCTGTCCGCGGAAATCAAGGAACTTCTTGGCGAGGAGTATTTCTACTTCTACGATGCGGCGGCGCCAATCGTGGAGAAGGACTCCATCGATATGAGCAAAGTCTATCTGGCTTCCAGATACGACAAGGGCGAAGCCGCTTATCTGAATTGTCCGATGAGTGAAGAAGAGTTTGATGTGTTTTACGATGCACTGGTCAATGCGGAGACAGCGACGCTAAAAGACTTTGAGAAGGAAATATACTTTGAAGGCTGCATGCCGATCGAGATCATGATGAAACGCGGCAAGCAGACAGCGCTGTTCGGACCGATGAAGCCGGTCGGTCTGCTCAACCCTCACACGGGCAAGCTTCCTTTCGCGGTCGTTCAACTCCGCCAGGATAATGCAGCCGGAACGCTCTATAACCTAGTGGGCTTTCAGACGCATCTGAAGTGGGGAGAGCAGAAGCGGGTCTTCTCGCTGATTCCCGGACTGGAAAATGCGGAATACGTGCGTTACGGGGTCATGCACCGCAATACCTTCATCAATTCGCCGAAAGTGCTGCATCCGACCTACCAGCTGAAGGAGCGCGGACGGCTGTTCTTCGCAGGCCAGATGACGGGGGTGGAGGGCTACGTGGAATCAGCTGCCTCCGGGCTTATCGCCGGTATCAATGCGACCAGAGCCGCACTTGGCGAGGAACTGCTGGTCTTCCCGGAAGATACGGTGCTCGGCAGCATGCCGGCTTACATTACGTCGGCCGATCCGGAGCATTTCCAGCCGATGAATGCCAACTTCGGTCTTCTGCCTAAACCGGAACGCCGGATTCGCAACAAAAAAGAGAAAAACGAGATGCTGGCACACCGGGCGCTGGACAGTCTGGCCGAATTTGCGGGGAAGACGGGATTGCCGCATAATGTGAATGAGGATATCGGGCAGAATAGCTAAACAAGTGCAGGCAATAAAGGAGGTAAGAGCATGATTCCGGAATTTCATGCAACGACAATCTGTGCGGTGCGTCATAACGGTGAAGCCGCCATCGCAGGCGACGGGCAGGTTACCTTTGGCGAGAATGTGATAATGAAGACGACGGCCAAGAAGGTCCGGCGGTTGTACAGAGGGCAGGTCATTGCCGGCTTTGCCGGCTCGGTGGCGGATGCCATCACGCTGTTCGAGAAGTTCGAAGGGAAGCTGGAGGAGCATCACGGCAATCTGCAGCGAGCAGCGGTTGAACTGGCCAAGGATTGGCGTCAGGACCGCGTGCTGCGCAAGCTTGAGGCACTCATGATCGTGATGGACAAGAACGGCATGCTGCTTATCTCCGGAGGCGGGGAAATCATCGAGCCGGACGACGATGTGCTGGCTATCGGCTCTGGAGGGAATTTCGCCCTGTCCTCGGCCCGGGCGCTTAAGCGCCATGCGACTAATTTGAGCGCAGCCGAAATTGCAAGAGAAGCGCTTGTGATTGCATCGGAAATTTGCGTGTATACGAATTCCAATATTATTGTCGAAGAGTTGAAGGCATAACCGACTTCAGGAGAGGTGGAAAATCGACATGGCGAACCAATCGCTCACTCCTCGGCAGATCGTTGCCGAGCTGGATAAGTATATTGTCGGCCAGAAGCAGGCCAAGAAATCGATGGCTGTTGCTCTGCGCAACCGGTTCCGGCGGGGACGTCTTCCGGAAGACGTTCGTGATGAAATTGTGCCTAAGAACATTCTGATGATCGGACCTACAGGGGTGGGCAAGACCGAAATTGCGAGACGGCTCGCGAAGCTGGTCAATGCGCCTTTTGTCAAGGTGGAGGCTACGAAATTTACCGAAGTCGGCTATGTTGGCCGCGACGTGGAATCCATGGTTCGTGATCTTGTCGAGACAGCGATCCGTATGGTGAAGCTGGAACGGACGGAGAAGGTGAAGGAACGTGCCGAGGAAATGGCCAATGAGCGGATCGTCCGCATTCTCGTTCCTTCCTCATCCAAGAGCAAAAGTCAACGCAATCCGCTGGAGATGCTGTTTGGCGGGGGTAACTCTCAGGAGGATGCCAAAGCAGACGATTCGGAAGGCGATGCATCGCTCGCAGAACAGCGCCGGGGCATCCGCTTCAAGCTGCTGGCCGGACAGCTCGAGGACGATATCATTGAAATCGATGTTGAGGACACATCCCCTACCATGCTCGATATGTTCGCCGGGCAGGGCAATGATCAGATGGGCATGAATATGCAGGAGATGTTCGGTAGCCTACTTCCAAAACGGACCAAGAAGCGCAAGCTGCCGATTCGGGAAGCCCGCAAGGTGTTGACCCAGGATGAGGCGAACAAGCTGATCGATATGGATGATGTCATTCAGGAATCTGTTGCGCGCGCGGAGCAGTCAGGCATTATTTTTATCGATGAAATCGACAAAGTGGCCAGCCAGGGAAAAGGTGCAGGTCCCGACGTTTCCCGTGAGGGTGTACAGCGTGACATTCTACCGATTGTTGAAGGCTCTACCGTCGTGACGAAATACGGCCCGGTTAAGACCGATTATGTGCTGTTTGTTGCGGCAGGCGCATTTCATGTAGCCAAACCTTCCGATCTCATTCCCGAGCTTCAAGGCCGTTTCCCGATCCGGGTGGAGCTGAACAGCCTGACACTGGAGGATTTCGTGTCCATTTTGAAGGAGCCCCAGAACGCGCTGACGAAACAGTATGCGCTTTTGCTGGCGACTGAGGATATCGAGATTGAATTCCAGGACGAGGCCATTTATGAAATTGCCAAAATCGCCGCTACGGTTAATCAGAACATGGAGAATATCGGGGCACGCCGTCTGCATACCATTTTGGAAAAACTTCTGGAGGATTTGTCTTTCGAGGCTCCGGAGTTGACACTTGATAAAATGGTAATTACGCCGGAGTATGTCCGGGAAAAACTGGCAGATATCGCGCAAGATCGCGACTTAAGCCAGTATATTCTTTGATTTCCCTACGCTTCTACCCGTTGTCTAGGTAAGAAGTAACGGTTAATTGGAGTTTGATGTCTAAAATAAGGGAATTTTCGGAACATTATGAAAGAGAGAAGAAATATCTGGTTAAAAATTGCCACAAATTGGATAAAAAGATCGCAAAGTCCTTTCTTTTTTAAAAAGATAGGGCTATTTTCTTATTGTAATATTATACAAATTCTAAGAGAATCAATATATACCAATTCGAGTTTCATAGTGTTTGGAAATTGTCGATCGCTAATTTTTCGGTGAAAATCCGGGAAAGGTCGCTTTTTTTATCAATTTTTGTCGATACAGAAGGATTTCAGGAAAAAATGTGGAATTCTTTTCATGATGAGTATTTGGAAAGGAGAAAAACATGGGATTGCTCAACAGCATCAGCTTTCAAAGGCTGCAGACAGGAATCGACGCCGCCACGTTGCGACAAAGCGCGCTGGCGAATAATGTAGCAAATGTCGATACACCCGGTTTTAAACGTTCCGATGTTTCGTTCGAAAGTTTGTTGCAGCAGGAAGAAAAAGGCATTAAGTCGACTCTGAACGCCAAAACAACCAATCCTCTTCATATCCAGTTCGGTAGTGCTGGTTCGGTTCCAACACCGACCACGCAAACCGACACGGAAACGTCCATGAACAACAACGAAAACAATGTTGACATCGACCGGGAAATGGCCCTGAGCGCAGAGAATCAGCTTCGCTACAATTCATACGTATCGCTGATTAACAATCAGATTACGATGATGCGATCGGCTATTGAAGGGAGATAGTAAAACATGAATTTTGGCAGTAGTTTTGGGATCAGCGCTTCGGCTTTAACTGCTCAAAGGCTGCGGATGGACGTCATTTCATCCAATATCGCCAACGCCGAAACAACACGCGCTTCCGTTGTCGACGGCAAGCCTGTGCCTTATCGCAGAAAGATGGTTGAGCTGGAATCAGTGAAAAGCGACAGCTTCTCCAATATCCTCCAATCGCAAATGAACAGTGGGACTCAAGGGGTACGCGTTCGCGCAATTACCGAAGATTCATCACCACTGAAGCCGGTCTACAATCCGACCCACCCTGATGCCGATGAAAATGGATATGTGTACATGCCGAATGTGGATACGACCAAGGAAATGGTGGACATGCTATCCGCTTCGCGCTCCTATGATGCCAATGTAACGATGTTCAATGCAAGCAAGGCGATGGTTACGAAGGCGCTTGAAATCGGCAAGTAATCAGATTTGCGGGTAACAAAGTATTGTGGTATAGACTGCAATTAATAATCAAGGAGGAGACAAGTTGAATATTGCGATTGGACAGCAGGTCGTAACCCCTCTACAGATGAAGACGACTGAAACCCAGTCAGTGGCAGGACTCGCGGATGGGGAATCCAAAGGCTTTGGCGCTTATCTTGAAGATGCCCTGAATCAGGTGGCGGCTCAGGAACAAAATGCAAAAGACATGAATAACAAGTTTGTTTTGGGAGAAGTGAATGTGGATGAAGCGATGATTTCCTCTCAGCAAGCGCTTCTCAGTCTTCAGCTGACTACTCAGGTCCGAAACAAAGTCATTGAAGCCTATCAGGAAATTATGAGAACGCAGATCTAAATAATCCCAGCTTGGTTTCGGATGAGGTGACACTGTGAATGAAAGATTCGCCCAATACAGGGACAGGATATCCCAGTATTGGAACAAATTCAGCGTTAAACAGAAGGTTCTGTTCTTTTCGACGCTGTTGATCATGATTATTATCATTATCGCTGTTACGATGCGACTCACCCGAACCGAATATGAAGTCGCCTTTCAGGACTTGGACAGCACCGATGCGGCGGGGGTTATCAATTACCTGGATACCTCCGGAATCAGCTACAAGCTGAGCGCGGACGGACACAGCATTTCCGTTCCGAGCACCGACGCCGCTCGGGTGAAAGTGGATGTCGGCTCACAAGGTATCGTTCAGGATGGATCGATCGGTTTCAAGGTTTTTGACGAGAGTTCATCCATGATCGGCACGACTGACAGCGAGTTTAATGTGAAGTATAACAACGCGCTTAACGGCGAGGTCCAACAGCTGCTTCAGAAGATGCAGGGAGTCAAGGACGCCAAGGTGCTCGTCAATTTGCCGAAAGAAACTGTGTTTGCCACCCAGGATGACCAGGAGAAAGCTTCGGCATCTGTTGTCCTTTCGTTCAAACCGGGATTCCGGCCGAGTCAGGACAATATCGACGGTTATTTCAATCTGGTGAAGACTGCTATTCCGAATCTGCCGATCGATAACATTACCATTACGAACGACGAGACGGAACTTATGCCATCGGCCAAGGGCGGCCAGAACGGCGTATCCAACCAGGTTGAAGAGAACTTCGCTCTTCAGAAAAAATTTGAAGATGAAGTCAAGAAAAATGTAAAAGCGTTTCTTGCTAATCTGACAGGTCCCGACAAAGTCGATGTCCTGGTCTTCTCCAAGCTTAATTTCGATAAAGAGAGCCGTAAAGAGGATCTCGTTACACCTGTTGATAACGAGAATATGAAGGGCATCGAAATCAGCTCGCAGATCATCAGCAACACGTATACGGGAACTGGCAACACAGATGGCGGGGTAGCGGGAACCGGCTCAGGAGATGTGTCGGGATATCCGACGAGCAGCAATACCGGGAACAGTACATCCGAGGAATCCTCCGAGACGCGAAACTACGAGGTCAACAGAATTACGAAGGATATCATTGCAACGCCATATACTGTAAAAGATTTAACCATTAATGTTGCAGTTGAACCACCTGATGGCCAAACAAGTTTGGATACCGCAACAAATGATGCTATTCGTACGATTTTGGTCAATATTGTCAGAGCATCGCTTGCGGATTCAGGAGTTACTTATACAGACGCTGACTTAACAAAAAAAGTTTCGGTCTCCGTGCAGCCAGTTGGTGTAAACACATCTGCTCAGAATGCGGGCGGTATGGCGAAATGGATGATTTGGGCAATTGCAGGAGCGGCGCTGCTGCTCGGCGCGGGCGGAGGATACTTCTTCTTACGCCGACGTCGCAGCGATGCGGAAGAGGAAACCGAAGACGAACCTCTTCAAATGCCGACGGAGTTCCCGTCTATCAATCTCGAGAGTGTAACGAACGAGAGCCAAGTACGCAAGCAGCTTGAAGGCCTGGCTAAGAAAAAGCCGGAAGAATTCGTAAACCTGCTGCGCACGTGGCTTGCAGATGAACAGAGGTGAACCTATGGCAAAGGCTGCACAGCAGGGTCTTAGCGGCCGACAAAAAGCAGCGATACTGCTTATTACTTTGGGGCCTGAAGTATCGGCCCAAATCTTCAAACATTTAAGAGACGAGGAAATCGAACAGCTCACGCTTGAGATCGCCAATGTTCGCAAGGTGGACAGCGGCGAGAAGGAAATGATCATGTCGGAGTTTCATCAGATTTGCCTCGCTCAAGAGTATATTTCTCAGGGCGGGATCAATTACGCCAAGGAAATTCTGGAGAAGGCGCTTGGTCAGCAAAAGGCTCTGGAAGTTATCAACAGGCTTACTGCTACACTACAGGTTAGACCATTCGACTTCGCTCGAAAAGCGGATCCGAATCAGATTCTGAACTTTATTCAGAATGAGAATGTTCAGACTATTGCTCTCGTTTTGTCCTATCTGCAGTTCGATCAGGCTGCATCCATCCTGTCGTCGCTTCCCCAAGAGAAGCAAGCGGAGGTGGCAAGAAGAATTGCAGTCATGGACAGCACTTCGCCGGAAGTTATATCCCAGGTCGAGAGAGTACTGGAACAGAAGCTGTCCGCTACCGTAACCCAGGATTATACAAATGCCGGCGGCATCGAATCGATTGTTCAAATTTTGAACGGCGTCGACCGCGGGACAGAGCGTACAATTCTGGATTCACTGGAAATTCAGGACCCGGAACTTGCCGAAGAAATCAAGAAGCGGATGTTCGTATTCGAAGATATCGTCAATGTGGATAACCGGTCCATCCAGCGGATTATCCGGGATATCGAGAATTCCGATCTGCAGCTTGCGCTCAAGGTTGCGAGCGAAGAAGTCCGGGATGTCATCTTCCGGAATATGTCCAAACGGATGGCGGAGACGTTCCGCGAAGAGATGGAATACATGGGGCCGGTTCGGCTGCGTGATGTTGAAGAGGCACAGACCCGCATCGTAGGCACGATTCGAAGACTGGAAGAATCGGGTGAAATTATAATTGCCCGCGGCGGAGGAGATGACATTATTGTCTAAACTGATCAAACACTCCCAATACGTTCCTGTTGATGTGCTGAAAAGGCTGGAAATAGCCAGGCAGCATGCCGGCATTCAGGAAGAAGAGAACCTTCAGTCCGAAAATCATGCTTCTGCAGCTTTTGTAGATCCCGCTTACGAAGCGACAGAGCAATCCCGGAGACAAATCTTGCATGATGCCAAGGAATTTGCGGAGGGCCAAGTGCGGGATGCCTCAATGGAAGCGGAGCGGATAATCGAAGCCGCCCGCGCCGAAGCGGAGGAGTGGTGGCAGAGCCGGAGAGATCAGGATGAGAACCTGGTCGAAGCGGTTAAGGCCGAAGCCTTTAGCAAGGGCTATGAGGAAGGGCTGTTGGAAGCCGAGAAAGAAATGCGCGAGAAACTTGCTATTGTAATGGAAGAAGCGCAGGCGGTTCTGACTGAGGCGTATAAGGCAAGAGATTTGATCATTCAGGAAGCGGAGCCTTTTTTGGTGGAGCTGAGCTGCGATATCGCCGAGAAAATAGTCGAGAAGCAGCTGACGATCGAGCCCGCATTTACCGTCGAACTGATAAAAAGAAACCTCGCCCGCAAACGGGAGCAAGGAATTATCTCCTTGTGCGTCGCGCCAAGCCAGTTCGCTTTTGTTAACGCGGCTCGCGAGGAACTTACACTGGCCATCGATTCCCAGGCAGAGCTTCAAATTCTTCCTGACTCGACGGTCAAGGATCACGGCTGTGTGATCCGGTCTTCTTTTGGAAGCGTGGACGCTCGAATTGACACCCAGCTGCAGGAAATCAAGAAAGAATTGATCAGAGTGGCGCTTGACAATGAGGATCACAGAAATGGTGAAGAGCATGCTTGATACCCGCAAATACAAAGAGCAGCTGAGGGGCTTTGATCCCGTTCGTATTAACGGAAAAGTTACTCAGGTTATCGGACTGATGGTGGAGTCGGAAGGGCCGGATGCCAGCATAGGCGATGTCTGTTACATCTATCCGGCAAAAGGAAGCAAACCGCTTAAGGCAGAGGTAGTCGGATTTCGCGACAATAAGGTGCTTCTGATGCCGTTGGGTGAGCTTCAAGCAATTGGACCTGGCTGTGATGTCGTCGGGACAGGCAAGCCTTTGAATGTTCAGGTTGGCTCCGAACTCCTAGGCAAAGTGCTTGACGGACTTGGACAACCTTTGGACGGTTCGCTTATCCCGGCACGAATGCCTTATAGTTCCACCTTTAACGCGCCATCCAATCCGCTTAATCGCCCGAGAGTGCAGGAGCCGATCAGCATCGGCGTCCGGGCTATTGATGGACTGCTAACGATTGGCAAAGGTCAGCGTGTCGGTATTTTTGCAGGATCAGGCGTTGGCAAGAGTACGTTAATGGGGATGATCGCCAGAAATACTTCTGCTGATGTCAATGTGATCGCGTTGATCGGCGAACGGGGAAGAGAAGTGCTGGATTTCATAGAACGGGATTTGGGGCCAGAAGGCTTGCAGCGTTCGGTTGTCATTGTTGCAACTTCTGACCAGCCCGCACTAATCCGCATCAAGGGAGCCCTTATCGCAACGACAATCGCCGAGTATTTTCGAGATCGCGGGTTGAACGTCATGCTCATGATGGACTCGGTCACCCGTTATGCAATGGCTCAACGCGAAGTGGGCTTGGCGGTCGGCGAGCCTCCGGCTATGAGAGGTTACACACCGTCGGTGTTTGCAAGCCTTCCGAAGCTGCTTGAACGTGCGGGTACCGGTCCAACCGGATCGATAACGGCTTTTTACACCGTTCTTGTTGACGGGGACGACATGAATGAACCAATTGCCGATGCGGTGCGCGGTATTCTGGACGGGCATATTGTTCTGAACCGCGGTATTGCGAACCGGGGACATTTTCCGGCGATTGATGTGCTGTCAAGCATCAGCCGGGTTATGAAAGACATCGCTCCTAGGGATCAGATCGCAGCGGCTGAGAATGTGAAGCGGTTGATGGCTGTCTATAAGGAGTCGGAAGATTTAATTAATATTGGAGCCTACCAAAGAGGATCGAACGCTCAAATCGACGAGTCAATCTTTTATATAGACCGGATTTGGGAGTTCACCAGACAAAAAGTTGACGAGAAGACGACCCTTTCCGAAGTCCAGCAGGATTTAATCTCCCAGTTCTCAAGGAGTTGAATGGTAATTCATGAAATTTAATTATAATTTCCAGAAGGTCGTTGATTTGAAGGGCAATGAACGCACGCAAGCCGAGTGGATGCTGTCCAGTGCGTTAGGCGAGCTTGAAGCACAAGAGAAGAGCTTGGCGGAACTAATGGAACAGCGGAACGAAATGCTGTTTCAACTTCAGGCGGCGGCAGAGCAGTGCTCATCCATGAATAAGATCAGGGAATTACAGGACTACGTCGACTTTTTGGAAAACCGTATCGTCCATAAGCATCAGCAAATCAACGCTGCGCATCAAAAGGTCGTGCGTAAGCAGGACGAACTCAACGAGAAGGCTCTGGACGAAAAGGTGTGGCTCAAAGCCAGAGAAAAGGCGCTTTCCCTTTTCCAGCACAATATGAACTTGCGGGAACAGAATGATTTGGACGAGATGGCTACGGTCCGCTTCGCGATGAAGTCCCTGTAAGATTTGGAGGTCTTGAAACTCTTGGCACAGAACGATATGGAGCTGGAGAACGAAGGGGCGGCAGGCAAATTTGAACGGTTTCTTTTTCTGATGATTCCAATTCTATTTACGCTCGTGCTGATCGGCGTTCTGCTGGCGCTCTTTAATATGGATTATCGAAATGACATGCTTAAGCTGGCCAATAAAATCCCGATTGTGGAGAAATGGATTCCCGATCCTGAGACGACAGAGGCGGACAGCGCGGATACGAAGGACAAGCAGACTGAAAGCTCATCTTCCACGATCAAGAAGCTGAAGAGTCAGCTTGCGGAACAAGAGGCTAAAGTTAAAGAGCTGACGAAGCAGAAGACGGCGCAGGATCAGCAGGTCAAGAGCCTGCAGGATCAAATCAAGTCGCTTCAGACCGCTCAAGATGCAAGCGCGCCTACTCCTTCGCCTACGGAGGATCCTCACGCGAAAGCTGTTGCAGATATGACCAAGCTGTATGCGGGAATGAAGCCGGCAAACGCTGCTAATATCATGAAGAATATGACTACGGATGAGGTTGTACAACTGCTTAGCGGTATGAACAATGAGAGCAAATTGGCGATTCTCGAAAAAATGGATCCCAAAACGGCGGCGGATGTTTCAGTAAAGCTAAAAGAATCGACCGATTCTTCCGATATGGCTATTGCAGCCCTTCAATCGAGACTCAATCAGCAATCGTCCGCATCGACAGGATCAACCAGCAGCGGAAATCTCGACAAGGCGACGCTAACACAGACATTCACTTCAATGCCTGCAACCGAGGCAGCCAAGCTGCTGTCTTCCATGTACAGCGTCAGCCCGGATAAGGTAGTCACGATTCTCAGCTCGGTAAGTGACAGCGTGAGATCTTCGATTCTTGCCGAGATGACCAAGAACGACACCAACGGTGAAACGGCCAAGATTGTGAACAGGCTGATGGGCGGCAAATAAGATTATAAAACTGTACTTGAAAGGAGGTGAAAACAAATATGAGTCTCGTATTTCAAATGATGTCTTTAGGTGCAGGAATGACAGGCAAAACCTCTGGAACAGGCACCGCTAACCAGACCAATGTTCAGGGAACGTCAGCAGCAGGGTTATTCTCGCAAACGTTGATTCAGACCCTGGGCGGCCAAAGTCTGAGCGGGAAGCTCGGCGATGGTGAAACGGCGATCAATCTGCAAAGCCTTGCGGCTATTTTGCAGGGAGCGAACAACACCAATCAGGGCGACGATACTAAACCGGCAACCCTGGGAGAACTGGTGGAAGAAATCATCCCGGAGCTTGGGAAGCTAGATGATGCAATCGAGTCAGATCCTGCTTTGTTGGCTGCACTTCAAGGCTGGCTTGCACAAGCTGCCGCAGTGCTGGCGGGCAATGATCAGGCTGAACCCGGGCAACAGACAGAATTGACTGCTCTCGCGGAGAATCCGGCGACAGTAAGATTTGCCGTTCAAGATCAACTGAACAATCTGGCTGCAATACTTAATGAGGCTTCAGCGGGAACTGAGACCACCAAGCTTCAGGCTCAGAAACTAGTTGCAAGCTTTGCTTCAATCTTTGAACCCATCATGGACAACGTACAGCCTAACTCTGTTAATAATGCCTTTGCACCTGTTCAGGTGTTAGGTACTGAAGAAATCAATCAGCCGCTTCAGAGTAAAAATGTGAAAATTGACAGTCAATTGGTTCAAGTCCTGCAGGGACATCAGAATCCGGTTGTCGCGAATGCTGCCGGGAATCATTCTGAAACCGCTGTGTCGTCAGACAACTCGGACCCGGTTACACTGCTTCAGGAGCTTAAGGCTAGCCTGAGCACAGCCGCGAAGGAATCCTCAAACGGCCAAGGTCAAGACGGGGCGCTCAACCAGGAAGATACGAATAAGGGTGCGCAGGACGATGGGAAAATTGTTACAGCCGGCCAGCTTCTGATGAAAGATGGTATTACCGGATCGGCTAAAGCCGAGATTCAACAGCCTGTGCCCGTTCGAAAGTTCTCTGAAGAAATGACCAAACTGATCACCGGCAAGCTTGAAATTGTCAAGAAGAATGGAGTTGCCGAGGCAACGATCTCTTTGTTTCCGGAGAATCTGGGGCAGGTTGACGTCAAGATCACTCTTCAGAACGGTCAAGTCGTCGCACAATTCATGACAGAACACTCCAATGCAAAGAGCCTGCTTGAGAATCAAATGTCTCAGCTTCGCGCAGCGCTTCAGTCGCAAGGACTGCAGGTTGAGAAGTTGGAGGTCACACAGAACACGTCTTCACCACAATCCCAGCTGTTCCAGGAAGGCCGGCAGTCTAACTCTGGCGGACAGAATTCTGAACGGCGTTCCAAGGAGCGCAACGTTCAAAGCGAGGATGCCATTCTCGCAGCGGAACTTGATGGAGAGTTGAAGGAATGGCGTGCGACTGAGAGACAGAACCTGCAGAGTCATGCAGGCCAATTCTCAGCGAAAGCCTAAGTCTACCAAAAGGGAGGTGAACACAAATGGCATCCACGGACAGTATCATTTCCACATCGAATGTCTGGCCGAACTATTCATCATCGAACGTAGCCAATGTCAACTCTTCCACCAACAAGACCGGCAGCTCGACACTTGGCAAAGACCAGTTTCTGAAGATTTTGATTACCCAGCTTCAGAATCAGGACCCGATGCAGCCGATGGAAGACAAAGAGTTTATCGCTCAAATGGCTCAGTTCTCGTCGGTAGAGCAATTAATGAATATCTCCACTCAGCTTAATACGTTAAATCAATCACTTGGCGCGGTTTCCGGTCTAATCGGGAAAAATGTCAGCTGGCTCGACGCTTCGACTTCTCTGGAACAATCGGGAATCGTAGATTCGATCGTTGTCAGCAGCGGCGTTCAATATGCGATTGTAGGCAAGGATAAGATTGCCCTAACCGATATTACGAAGATCCAGAATGCGGATACCGCGGCTTCTACGGAAAGCGGGTCATCTTCATGAATGAAAAAATGACAGTCGGTCAAATGTATACCGGCGTTCGCCATCCGGGAATAGTAGCGCGCCCGGGCAGCAGCCAAGCTTCGGCTAAATCATCCGATGTGTCTTTCGAGAGCATGCTGCAGCAGAATATGCTGAAGTTCAGCAATCATGCTGCCAAGCGTCTAGAGCAGCGGGGGATTCAGCTCGGAACACAGCAATTGGACCAGATCAACTCGGCCGTTGAACAAGCGGCGGCAAAAGGAAGCAAGGAATCGCTCATCCTGATGAAGGACTTGGCGTTCATCGTCAACATTCCGAATCGCACCGTCGTGACAGCCATGGATGGAAGTTCAATGAAGAACAATGTTTTTACGCAGATCGACAGTACTGTAGTTATTTCTTAACCGGCTGGCCCTAACGGAATGCCGGAGAACCGCCGACCGACAGACGCGGTTCATAACAATAAACATCCGGGAGCTAAGATTAGCTCCACCAATGGGAGGATCTATTAAATGTTAAGATCAATGTACTCCGGTGTTTCAGGCATGCGCGGCTTTCAGACGAAGCTGGACGTCATCGGCAATAACATCGCCAATGTCAACACAACAGGCTTCAAATCCTCGCGGGTAATGTTCAAGGATATTATGAGCCAGACGGTATCCGGCGTTACCGCTCCAACTGACGGCGGAGCCGGCGGTGTCAATGCCAAACAAATCGGTCTGGGCGTAAGCATCGGATCGGTAGACACGCTTCACCTGGCAGGCAGTGCCCAAACTACCAATAACCCTACCGATTTGCGGATCGACGGCGACGGTTTCTTTCTTGTCAAACTTAATGACGATCAAGAGACTCCGTTCCTGACTCGCGCAGGTGATTTCCATGTTGATGCGAGCCGAAATCTGGTTAACTCGGACGGTCTCCATGTACTGGATTCCTCAGGCGAAGCCATTGTTCTGGGTGACGATGTAACCTCCTTCTCCATTGGCAGTGACGGCACCATTATTCAGTCAATGAGCGACGGCACTACACAGGCTGGGGTACAGATCGGCGTGGCGAAGGTCAGCAACCCACAGGGGCTTGAGAAGATTGGCGGCAATCTTTACCGTATGACGCTGAATGCCAATGCGGAAGGCGCCCTTGAGCCTACAACCGCCAACAACACAGAATCAGGAACTGGCGCAATCGTCGCCGGACAGCTCGAAATGTCAAACGTTGATTTGACAGGCGAGTTCACAGAAATGATTGTGGCGCAGCGCGGCTTCCAGGCTAACTCCCGCATTATTACCACTTCGGATGAGGTGCTTCAGGAAGTCGTTAATCTGAAACGGTAAGTAGGCTTATAGAGCCGGGAAGTTTTTGGTATACGCAGCTGCAAGTTTTGCATTATAATAGACTCGTTTCGCTTTTTTATAGCATTATCTTCATTATCCGGTCAAAGCTTCCTTTGGCCGGATAGTGGGGATACAAGCCGCACGCCGATTATCCGTTTTACTATTTACCAGAAATGCTGCGAAGTCTGCTGCAGACGCGCGCTCTTCTGACATAGGAGGCCTAGTATGATCTCGGTAACACGATTAAACGGATCGCCAATGTGGCTTAATGCCCTTCTGGTAGAAATGGTGGAGGAAAACCCGGACACCTATATCACACTGGTAACGGGCAAAAGGCTGATTGTTCTTGAAAAAGCCGATGAGGTTATAGCCAAAATCAGGGACTACAATAAGGATATCGGCGCAAATTCCGCTACCATTAAAGTCCAAACACTGGAGGAGCTTTCATGAAAAAGATGCTGCCTTGGCTGATTACGATTTTACTCGCAATTACTTTGATCGTGGTCGCCGCATTTCTGTTATTGAACAAGATTTTCCCAAGTGACACGAACAATCCTGTAAATGAAGTAGCTCAGCAGGTCGAAACCAAGAACCTGACGGCTGATCAAATCGTTGAGCTGACTTCTGAAATATCAGAGATCAAGACTAACCTTGCAGACCCCGATTACATCGTTCAAATAAACTTCGCGTTCCAACTGGATACAGCAAAGGCGAAAGAAGAGTTTGAGAAAATCAAGGATATCAAAATCAAACCGCTGATTATCAAGACCCTGGCCGATGTGAAACCGCAGGAACTTAGCGGAGCAGCAGGCAAGGATCAGTTGTGCAGCAAGCTGCTTAATCTGATCAATAAGACTCTGCCAGAGGGTAAAGTGACTCAGGTAGAAATAACCAATTATATATTGGCATCCATGTAACAGGATTAAAGCAGCCAAGGGGGTGATTGAGTGGTTGATGTACTATCGCAAAATGAAATTGACGCTCTGCTTGCCGCCCTTTCATCTGGCGAGATGGACGCAGACGAACTAAAAAAAGAAGAAACTCAGCGAAAAATCCGCTCCTATGATTTCAAGAGGGCATTGCGTTTCTCCAAGGACCATATCCGAAGTCTGACGAGGATTCACGAGAATTTCGCACGATATCTCACGACATATTTTTCAGCACAGCTGCGGACCTTTGTTCAGATCAATGTGGTTCAGGTAGAGCAACTGCCCTATGATGAATTCATCCGTTCCATTCCCAAAATGACGATATTGAACATCTTTGAAGCCGAGCCATTGGAAGGCCGAATGGTTATGGAAGTTCACCCCAATATCGCATATGCAATGCTGGACCGGCTGTTAGGCGGGGTTGGAACCGCGCCTACCAAGGTAAACACTCTGACTGAAATCGAAACTACCATAATGGAGCGTATATTCAGCCGCTGCTTCGAGAGCCTTCAGGAGGCCTGGAAGACCGTATTGGATATTGAGCCCCGATTAGAGGCTCTTGAGACTAATCCGCAGTTTATGCAGATTGTGTCGCCCAATGAGACCATTGCTCTGATATCCCTTAGCACGAAGATCGGGGATACGACAGGCATGATCAATCTATGTATCCCGCATGTTGTGCTTGAACCAATTATGGCAAGACTCTCGGTGCATCAATGGTTTGTCTCCGAGAAGAAGACACGGGACGATCAGGAAATTCAAGCCATACGAGATAACGTAACGAAAGCACAGCTTCCGATCGTTGCCGAGCTTGGCGAGTCGAGAATTTCTGTTTCCGAGTTTTTAGGTCTGAGCGTAGGTGATGTAATATCACTGAACCGGACTGTTGAAACTGGTCTTTCAATTAAGGTTGGCAACATACCGAAATTTATCGGAAGCCCGGGAGTAGTTAAAGATCGGGTCGCTGTACAGATTGACGAGATTGTCAATGAAGGAGTTGAAGAGCTTGACGAGTAAGGACTATTTATCCCAGGAAGAAATCGATGCTCTTTTAAAACAATCTGCCGAAGGCACAGACTCGCCAGCTGCGAAGACTGTGGATGACTTTCTGACGCCTTTTGAACAGGATGCCCTGGGTGAAATCGGGAACATCACGTTTGGCAGCGCGGCAACGGCCTTATCTACCCTGCTTGGTAAAAAGGTCGATATTACGACACCGCAGGTTTCGATCATTACACGCAGTGAATTTGAAGTGGCTTTTCCGAAGCCGCATGTTGCCGTACATGTTCAATACGTGGACGGTTTCCAGGGGATTAACTCCCTCGTAATCAAAATCCGCGATGCTCAAGTTATTGCGGACCTTATGCTTGGAGGAAGCGGAGAGCCCAAGGATGAGGAATTGAACGAGATTCATATCAGCGCGGTTCAGGAAGCGATGAATCAGATGATGGGTTCGTCCGCAACCTCGATGTCTACGATCTTTAACCGGTTCGTTAATATTTCGCCGCCGGGCATTGATATCCTGAACATGTCGAGCGGTGAAGGAGTGGGAAGTCTTCCTGAAGAGGAGACACTGATCAAAATCTCGTTCCGTCTGACAATCGGGGATTTGATCGATTCCACCATCATGCAGCTTCTGCCTGTTTCATTCTCCAAGAATATGGTGTCAATGCTGATCGGGGATGCAGCAGCTGAAGAACCGGCCGCAGCGGTCGAAGCGCCGGCTCAACCGGCTTCTCAACCGGCTCAGGCTCCTGTACAGCAGACACCTCCGGCAGGTGCGCCTGAAGCCCAGACGCCTCCGCAAGGTCAGCAGCCTTATCCGGGAATGCCGGAAGGCGGCTATTACTATCCGCCATATGGAATGCCGCCTTACGGAATGCCTGGAGCGATGCCTCCTTATGGAGCGCCGCCTCAAGGAACGCCGTATCCACAAGCTGCGCAGACGCCTCCTCCTGCCGCACCGCCAGCCCGGAACGTAAACGTACAGCCGGTGCAGTTCGGCAATTTGAGCGGCAACGTGTACGGCAACGTCGACGAAAATAATTTAAACTTATTGATGGACATTCCCCTGAAGGTCACCGTAGAATTAGGAAGGACCCAGAAGCAAATTAAGGATATTCTTGAAATGTCTCAAGGCTCAATCATCGAGCTGGATAAGCTCGCCGGTGAGCCTGTTGATATCCTGGTGAACAACAAGCTGATTGCCAAGGGAGAAGTTGTGGTAATCGACGAGAACTTCGGGGTTCGCGTAACGGATATCGTAAGCCAATGGGACCGGATGCAAAAATTACAATAAGCAAAAATTAGGGAGGATTTTCTTAAATGGCTAACCGAATTTTGATCGTAGACGATGCTGCTTTTATGAGAATGATGATTCGCGATATTTTGTCCAAAAATGGGTTCGAAGTAGTAGGGGAAGCCCAGGACGGTTCCCAGGCGATTGAAAAATTCAAAGAACTGCGCCCCGACTTGATTACAATGGATATTACCATGCCTGAAATGGACGGCATCGCAGCATTGAAGGAAATTAAGAAGGTTGACGCTAACGCGAAAGTCATTATGTGCTCCGCAATGGGCCAGCAAGCTATGGTAATCGACGCCATTCAAGCCGGCGCTAAGGACTTTATCGTTAAGCCATTCCAAGCTGACCGCGTTATCGAAGCCATTAACAAAACGCTTGGCGTTTAGGAGTAGTCCATGCCCAGCAACTCCGGCTTTGACGGTGGAAGCACTACGCTGAATTTAATCAATGTAATCCTGGCTCTTATTGTTATCCTTGTTCTTATCGTGTTGCTCATCCGGTTTCTTGGACGGCGAAATCAAAGCTGGATGAGCAACCGGTCCATTAGAACCCTGGGAGCAGTCGGACTTGGTCCCAGCAAATCGCTGCAGGTTATTGAGATTGGCGAAAGCCTGTATATCATCGGGGTAGGAGAGAATGTCACCATGCTCGACAAAATAACCGATCCCGAGGAAGCGGCGGTCATTATGGCGGCATTCGAGGAACAGTCCTCATCTGCCGGTCATTTATTCAAGACAGTTGGAGATAAGCTGAAAGGGAGATTTCAAGGCAAAGTGTCGTCGGAGGAAATTAATCTGAACGATAACTCGGCATTCTATGAAATGCTTAATTCCAAACTGCGCTCCGCTCCTGACCGAAAGAAGGAATTAGAGGAACTGCTAGACGAGGATGACAAGAAGAACAGGCAGGAGGAGACATGAAGAAGAAAATTCTGCTCACCTTCCTGCTTATCGGTCTGTTTAGTATTCTGGTTCTGCGACCGATCTACGCGGCTGCAGCTGATCCGATTCCGAATATCGATATTCAGGTAGGGGGACAGGGCTCGCAGAGCGGGACGAGCTCGGTATCCATCATTTTACTTATTACCGTACTGAGCGTCGCGCCTGCGTGTCTGGTGTTGATGACAAGCTTTACACGAATTGTCATCGTCCTCGGATTCGTCCGTACATCGCTTGGCACTCAGCAAATGCCGCCCAATCAGGTTTTGGTCGGGTTGGCATTGTTTCTGACCCTGTTCATCATGTCGCCTACGCTGTCGAACGTGAATCAGGTTGCGCTTCAGCCTTATATCAAAGGCGAGATTTCGCAGACGGAAGCATTGAAAAAGGCCGAGGAACCCATGAAGCAGTTCATGTTCAAGTATACGCATGAGAAGGATCTGCTCCTGTTCATGAAATATAACGGCTATACAGGGGAGCATAAGCCCAATACTTACAAGGATATTCCGTTGACGGTTCTTATTCCTTCCTATGCGATGAGTGAGATGAAGACGGCATTTCAGATGGGCTTTTTGATATTCATACCATTCCTGATTATTGATGTGGTTGTGTCCAGCACACTAATGGCCATGGGGATGATGATGCTTCCGCCGGTTATGATTTCACTGCCTTTCAAAATCATGCTGTTCGTGCTTGTAGACGGCTGGTATCTTGTCGTCAAGTCGCTGCTTCTAAGCTACAGTACTTGACGAAAGGAGGGGCGATATCCATGAGTACGGAATTTATAATCGGACTTGCGGGACAAGCGGTATATCTGATGCTGGAGATAAGCGCGCCGATGCTTGTGTTCGGTCTTGTAGTCGGACTTCTTGTCAGTATCTTTCAGGCCACAACCCAAATTCAAGAGCAAACGCTGGCCTTTGTTCCGAAGATCGTAGCTGTGTTGCTGTCTCTGCTCTTGTTCGGGCCATGGATTCTAACGAAGCTTATTGATTTCACATCCCACATACTGGGAAATCTGTATCTGTACATCGGTTGACGTTATGATAAACTCCATCTTACAGGGATTTCCTGTCTTTTTGCTTATTTTTTGTCGAATTACAGCTTTTTTTGTTGTGGTTCCTGTGTTTTCTTCACGCAACATTCCAATGTCGTTCAAGATCGGCCTTGCCTTTTTCGTTTCATTGGTCGTTTTTACTGTCAGAGGGACGGGTATTGTTGTTCAAGAGGATTTGAACCTTGTTTTGTTGATTGTGCGCGAGGTGCTGATCGGCCTGCTTCTCGGTTTTATCGGATACCTGATGTTTATGATGATACAGACGGCCGGTTCCTTTATTGACTTGCAGATCGGTTTCTCTATTGCGAACGTTATTGACCCGTTGTCCGGTGCGTCGGCGCCACTGCTCGGCAATTTCAAGTATATGATCGCGTTGCTGCTGTTCCTGGGGATGAATGGTCATCACTATTTGCTGGACGCCATAGTCAACAGCTACAACTGGGTTCCTTTGAACAATTCGGTGCTTGAGAGAATGATGGACGGCACTCTGTCGGATTTCCTTATTCGTACGTTTGGACAGGCATTCATGCTTGCACTTCAAATGTCGGCGCCCCTTGTAACGGCATTGTTCCTAACGGATCTCGGACTTGCCTTCTTGGCCAGAACCGCGCCCCAATACAATGTCTTTGTCATAGGCGTGCCTTTAAAAATCATAGTCGGCCTGGCTCTTCTCATGATTCTCATGCCGACCATGGCTGTTTTGTTCCAAAATCTGTTCAGCATTATGTTTGAATCCATGCGCAATCTGCTAACGACTATGGGCGCCTAAGCCGGACTGGGAGGGACGAATGAACAAGCGGTATAAATTCGACCTTCAAATGTTCGGCGGCGACAAGACGGAGAAGCCTACCGCGAAGCGGCGCGGAGATGCCCGGAAGAAAGGCCAGGTCGCCAAAAGCCATGAGCTGTCCGGAGCCATTGTCCTGCTTTCTGCGGTGTCCACGCTGCTCATTTTCGGAGGCTTTCTAAAGGATCGGGTCGTTTCGTTGTTCAGGGATATCCTGATGAACAGGCTGACGATGGAAGTGACACCGGATAATGTGATGAACCTGATGAGCGGGTATGGAGTTCAAATTTTGGTCATATTGGCTCCGGTTTTTCTAATTCCCTTGATCTTGGCAATCGTCGCCGAGGTGAGTCAGATCGGTTTCAAGATGGTCGGCGAAGGACTGACGCCAAAATTCAGCAAGATTAATCCACTCAAAGGTTTGAAGAACATTTTTTCGATGCGTTCATTGGTGGAGATGTTCAAATCAATTCTGAAGCTGATTATCATCGGATATTTGGTCTTTAGCACGCTTTGGGGAAAAAAACAGGAATTTTTGGCTCTGTCCCATGTGGATGTTGAAGGAATTATGCATTTTGCTTCAAAAATGACATTGAACTTAGGAATGAAGATCGGAGCTGCACTGTTGATTATGGCCGTACTGGACTATGTGTACCAGCGCTATGAGCATGAAAAAAGTCTGAAGATGACCAAACAGGAAATCAAAGACGAGTACAAGAACATGGAAGGCGATCCGCAAATCAAAGGCAAAATCAGGGAACGTCAGCGCCGGATGGCCATGCAGCGAATGATGCAGGAAGTTCCGAAGGCGGACGTAATCATAACCAACCCGACTCACTTTGCCGTCGCATTGAAATATGACGGATCAACCATGGAGGCTCCGCAAATTGTGGCCAAAGGCCAGGACTTTGTTGCCCTTCGCATTCGCGAACTGGCCAAGGAACATGGCATTATTACGATGGAAAACAAGCCGCTTGCACGGGCGCTGTTTCAGCGGGCGGAGATCGGGGATGCGGTTCCCACTGATCTGTTCCAGGCGGTTGCTGAAGTGTTGGCTTACGTATATAAACTAAAGGGCAGACCAAGATCCAACGGGAGGTAGGAAGCATTGAAAGCAAAGGATTTAACAGTTCTTCTTGGTATAATCGGCATTGTGCTGATGATGATTCTTCCGATTCCTACGTGGCTGCTCGACTTACTGCTCGTTATTAATATTTCCATAGCGCTGACCATTCTGCTGGTTGCGATGAATACGAAGGATGCGCTGCAGTTCTCCATCTTTCCATCCCTGCTGCTCATTACAACGCTCTTCCGTCTTGCGCTCAATCTCTCCACAACCAAGCTGATTCTGGCTAACGGAGACGCCGGTTCAGTTGTTGCCACATTCGGGAGCTGGATTGCAAGAGGCCAGATCGCAATCGGATTTATCGTCTTTCTGATTCTGGTTGTCGTACAGTTCATCGTTATTACCAAAGGCTCGGAGCGTGTGGCCGAAGTCGGAGCGAGATTTACGCTCGACGCAATGCCGGGTAAGCAGATGAGTATTGACGCGGACTTGAATGCGGGCCTGATCAATGAGCAGCAAGCCCGGGAGCGCCGGAATATTATTGAACGCGAAGCGGATTTCTACGGCGCGATGGACGGTGCGAGTAAGTTCGTCAAAGGCGACGCTATCGCCAGCATCATCATACTGCTGATTAACCTGATCGGCGGTTTCATAATCGGGATCGCCATTCACGGCCTTTCCTTTCAAGACGCACTGTCGACTTATTCCCTTCTTACTATCGGGGACGGTCTTGTCAGTCAAATTCCTGCTCTGCTCATTTCGACCGCATCCGGGTTAATCGTTACCCGAGCTTCTTCGGAAGGCAATCTTGCGGAAGATTTGACAGGGCAATTATTGTCTTATCCCAAGCTTCTCTATATCGTTGCTGTTACAGTTGCTTTCCTGGGGCTGTTCACACCGATCCATGCTATCAGTACACTGCCGCTCGCAGCATTATTGGCTTTCTCGGCATACCGGATGACGCAGAACCTAAGCCGCAAAGCGATTGCGGAGGAGCAGCTTGTCGAAGAGAAGCAGATCGAAGAAGTGCGGAGTCCGGAGAGCGTTGTCAGCCTGCTAAATGTAGACCCTATCGAGTTTGAGTTCGGATATGGTCTTATTCCGCTTGCCGATACGCAGCAGGGTGGAGACCTTCTGGACCGGATCATCATGATTCGACGTCAATGCGCACTTGAAATGGGACTTGTCGTCCCTGTTATCCGAATTCGCGACAATATTCAACTAAAACCGAATGAATATGTCATCAAAATAAAAGGAAATCAGGTCGGTGGCGGTGAATTATTACTTAACCACTACTTGGCAATGAGTCCCGGGTACGATGACGATTCGATCAGCGGTATCGAAACGATTGAGCCGTCATTCGGATTGCCAGCATTGTGGATTGACGAATCTGTCAAGGACCGGGCGGAGATGGCTGGATATACAGTTGTAGATCCGCCTTCCGTAGTAGCCACTCACTTGACCGAGCTGATCAAACGTTATGGACACGAGTTGATTGGCCGCCAAGAGACGAAGCTTCTGGTGGACAATGTCAAGGAGAATTACCCGGTATTGGTGGACGAGCTTATTCCGTCCGTACTTACCATTGGGGATTTGCAGAAGGTACTTGCTAAACTGTTGAAAGAAAAAATTTCGATCAGGGACCTTGTTACTATTTTTGAGACGCTCGCCGATTATGGGACCTATACCAAAGACCCGGATGTGCTGACTGAGTATGTACGACAGGCACTCTCCAGACAAATCAGCCAGCAGTTCTCCCAGCCTGGAGAAACGCTGCGCGTAATTACGGTGGGACCGTCGCTTGAGAAGAAGATTGCAGAAAGCGTTCAGCAATCGGAGCATGGAAGCTATCTCGCTCTGGACCCTGTCTCGACCCAGACGGTATACCAGCGGCTGACGGAACAAATCAACCGGCTTCTGCAGTCTGGTCAGCAGCCAATTGTGCTGACCTCTCCCACAATACGGATGTACCTGCGGCAGGTCATTGAACGGACCATGCAGGATATTCCAGTGTTGTCCTATAGTGAACTTGAGCCCAATATTGAAATTCAGAGCGTAGGGGTGGTGAACCTGTGAGAGTGAAGCGTTATGTGGTGGATAATATGCCTGACGCCATGCATTCGATCCGCACTGAGCTGGGAAGCGATGCTGTAATTTTAAGCACCAAAGAGATCAAAACCGGCGGTTTCATGGGTATGTTCAAGAAGAAGAAAATTGAAGTGGTTGCCGCTGTAGAGAATGAACCCAAGCAGTCGGCAGCGCCCGTTAAGACGCCAGCTTCCTCATCAACACCAAGAAGCGGCGTGCCAACGGCTTATCGCCGGGCATACGAAGCGGCAGCCGATGCAGGCTCAACCAAGACTGTCGAATCTGCGCCACGAAGCTTCGCGGAGATTGCAGCAGCGCTTAGCCAGGAAGCAGAGCGCCGAGGCGGGGTTGCGGTCTTGGAAGAGAAGGAAGCCATACCTGAAACATCCCGTATTGAAGATGCCGTTGACAGCGTTAAGATGAAAGAGCAGCCTATTATTTCTCCGGACCGGGAATTGGCTCGAGTGGCAGCTGTAACGGTTCCGTCTGAGAAAGAGGCAAGTCCTCCGTCGAACGAGCAAGCGGTGCTTGCGGAAATTAAAGAAATGAAGCAGTGGATGGAAAGGCTTGCCAGACAGACTCCGATTTCAATGGATTTGCCTGAGCCATTAGTCCTTCTCAGAGAGAGGCTTCAGGATCAGGAAGTTGACAGCAGGCTTGCGGATCAGTGGATTGACCGTGTGCTGGATGCCTGGAATGAAGCGGGAAGGGTTTGGGGGATCGAGCATTTTGAAGAATCGCTCAGCGGAGTCGTTATGGATTTCATTACGCCAAGAATTGGCAGCGGCATCGCTCCTGATACGAGACTGCTATATGTTGCAGGGCCTACAGGGGTTGGGAAGACGACAACCTTAGCCAAGCTGGCGGCGGATCAGATGTTCCGTCATGGACGAAAGGTCGGGATGATCACTTCCGATACGTACCGGATCTCGGCCGTTGAGCAGCTTCGCACTTATGCATCCATACTGAACGTGCCGCTTGAAGTTGTCCAATCTCCCGGTGATTTGCAGCGGGCGATGTCCAGGCTTGAGAGCTGCGATCTGATTCTGATGGATACAGCCGGGCGTAACTTCCGGAACGAAATGCTGGTAGCAGAGCTGCAGAGCCTGCTTGCTCCAACGCTTAAGAGTGAAACCTATCTCGTGCTAAGTCTTACTTCAAAGAGCAAGGATATGAAGTTGATTACAGAACATTTCAGCAAGTACCGGCTTGATAAAGTGATCTTGACCAAGATTGATGAAACCGGAACCTTTGGCCCGATGTTTAATCTTCTTTATGATTATCCGCTCTCATTGGCATATATGACGAATGGCCAGACCGTTCCGGATGATTTATTGATGCCTAACAGCGCGATTCTGTGTAATCTGCTGCTTGGTACGGGTGATGCGTAATGGATCAGGCCCAGTCGCTGAGAGAGCTTGCTGCCGGACAGAATCGTAAGCTTAGCGAGGGGAAGACGGATTCGGCCCGCATTATTACCGTTTGCAGCGGTAAGGGAGGTGTCGGCAAATCGAATTTCACCTTAAATTTTGCACTAACACTCAAGAGTCTTGGCAAAAAAGTGCTGCTGTTCGATGCCGATATCGGCATGGCCAATCTGGACGTGCTGATGGGTGTGTCGCCCAAATATAATCTGTATCACCTTTTAGGCCGAGAAGCTCCTATTGAAGAAATAATTCAGCTTGGTCCGGATCACCTTCCGTTTATAGCCGGCGGTTCGGGGATGGAGGAATTGTTCTCCCTTTCAGATCGTGACCTGGACTATTTCTCTTCACAGATATCCGATATTGCGGATGAGATGGATTATATCCTGTTTGACACAGGTGCCGGATTGTCCAAGGAGACGATGAAGTTCATCGTATCCGCCGACGAATGCTTCGTCGTAACGACGCCGGAACCGACAGCGATCACTGACGCTTATGCGCTGATGAAAGTGGTTCATAATAGCCATCCGCAGGTGGAGTTCAGGCTGATTGTGAATCAAGCATCCGATATCCGGGAAGCGAATGCGA
Source organism: Paenibacillus stellifer (assembly GCF_000758685.1). Taxonomy (NCBI): domain Bacteria; kingdom Bacillati; phylum Bacillota; class Bacilli; order Caryophanales; family Paenibacillaceae; genus Paenibacillus; species Paenibacillus stellifer. The sequence goes on along the minus strand of NZ_CP009286.1, from coordinate 3,401,252 downwards.
CAAGCGACAAGATCCGAATGGCAGCTAAGCGTTTTTTGCAGATGGACATCAATTATCTGGGTTATATTAGCAGCGATGTCCATGTTGTGCAAGCGGTGAAGAAACAGGTTCCTTTTTCAATGGCATATCCGCAAAGCGCCGCATCCAAGGATGTTCACAGGCTTGCGATGAAATATTTATCTTCAGACAGGTCTTACGCAAGTTCCTCTACGGAGGGAATTAAAGGATTTATCAGCAGGTGGCTTCGCCGAAAATAGACGACATGTTCCGACTTTAAGACAAAGGTGGAAATGATATGAAGCCATATCGAGTATTGGTTGTAGATGATTCGGCATTTATGCGCAAGATCATTTCCGATTTAATCGAGCAAGACAATATGTTTCAGGTTGCCGCGACCGCCGTTAACGGCCGGGAAGCTGTGGAGAAAGTGAAGGAACTAAAGCCGGATCTCGTTACGATGGATGTTGAGATGCCGGAAATGAACGGCCTCGAAGCTCTTGGGCTGATCATGATGCATTATCCTCTGCCGGTAATTATGTTGTCCGGCATTAACGAGGAAGGGATGAAGGAGACGATCATGGCTCTGGAGAGCGGAGCCTTTGACTTTATCCGCAAGCCTTCCATTTCCAACTCCAACGATATTAACAGTGTCGGGGATGCTCTGAGAGAGCAGATGAACGAGGCTATGATGGCGCGTGAGAGAAGAGAGGCGCGGTCCGCATCGGCGCTTCTTACTCCCGAAGCGCCTGTGGCGGCGACGTTGACATCACCCGCAGCACCGATATCGCCGGCAGATAAACCGATTGAGAAACGAGGGAATCTGTCGTCAACGATTCCGAAGGAAGCGACTGGCCCGTACGCCGGAAGCGTCCGCAAAGACAAAGATACGAAGTTAGAAAATCCGGCCCCGGGAGCGAAGTCCGGGCCTTCCAAACCGGATAATCCTGCGCCAGCTAGCCGGACGGTCAAACCGCTGAGACCGGATGCGTCCAAGGCGAGGCCTGCACCGCCGGGTGGCGGCAGGTTGGCCCCGCCTCCCAAGAATGAGCCTGCCTTAGGGGGGGCGGCCAAGCCGAAGCCAGCTTCGGCTGAGCCTGCGGCAGGAGGAATACCTGTTGCTGGCTCACGGGAAAGAAAGATTGGCGGAAGAGAGCTGAGCAAGCTTGTGGCAGTTGGATGCTCAACAGGCGGTCCCAGAGCCTTGAAGGCTTTTCTGGAGAAGATTCCAGCGGATTTTCCGGCGCCTATTCTCATTGTGCAGCACATGCCGCCTAATTTCACGAAGTCCCTGGCTCAGCGGCTGAACACTTTCAGTCCTCTAGATGTGATGGAAGCCGAGCAAGGCATGGTTCTCCGTAAAGGGGCGGCATATATTGCGCCGGGAGGCTTTCATATGAAAGTGGCTGAATCGACAGGCGGGCAACTCTCCATCAACTTGACGAAGGAGGAAGCTCGCAACGGTCATCGTCCATCTGTCGATACGCTTTTCGAATCGCTGCTCTCACTGACTTCGCTTGAGCGGCATGCGGTTATTATGACCGGGATGGGAAGCGATGGAGCCAGGATGATGAAGTCCCTGTATGACTCGGGCGTCACCTCAACCTTCGCGGAGAGCGAAGAGACCTGCGTAGTTTACGGTATGCCTCGTTCCGCCGTTGAATTGAAATGCGTCAGCTATATTTTACCTTTGCAAGACATAGCACCAAAGCTGGTTCAAGTCGTGAAATAACGAAAAGCGAACGTGAAGGGTAGGTGTCTGAACATGGACATGAATCAATATTTATCCATGTTTATTGATGAGTCGAACGATCATCTGCAAGCGTTGAATGAAAATATGATGAGCCTGGAGGCGAGTCCGGAGGATCTCAGCATCGTGCAGGTGATCTTCCGTTCCGCTCATACCTTAAAAGGCATGGCGGCGACTATGGGCTTTGAAGATCTGGCATCATTGACGCATCAAATGGAGAATGTGCTCGACCTTGTCCGTAACGAGAAGCTCGCGATGCAAGATTTTATCTTCGACACCTTGTTTAAGAGCCTTGATGCCTTGGAATCCATGGTGCAGGATATCACTGGTGGAGGTGACGGGAAGGCGGATGTTGGAGCTATCGTCGCCTCTCTTCAGGCGATCGTCCGCGGAGAGAATCCTTCTGCTCAAGGATCGGCCCCGGCTGCAAATGCGGCAGCTGCCGCTCCTTCCGAAGGCCGCGCGCTTCTAGATGAATTTCAGCTGTCTGTCCTGAAGCAGTCCGTCCAGGAAGGCCATCAGGTGCTGTTTATCGAGGTGACTCTGCGCAGTGACTGTCAGCTTCGTGCAGTCCGGGCGTATATGGTCTTTGAATTGCTGGAGCGATACGGCGAAGTCGTCAAATCCTTCCCTTCCGTTCAGGATATCGAACAGGAGAAGTTCGAGTTCAGTTTTTCACTCTATTACATAACCCAGAAGACGGCCGAGGAAATACAGAGCATGATTCTGGGTGTGTCCGAGGTCGACACCGTAACGTCAGTGGCGCTTGATCAGGAATCGTTGGAACAGGTTGGACAACCCGCTGTTGCGGCTGCGGCAGAAGCTCCCGCTCCTTCCGCGCAAGCGGCTCATCCGGAAGCGCCCAAGGCAGCTTCGGCACAGACGTCCGCCGTTCCGAAAGAAGAGGCCAAGAAGGCACCGGCCAAGACGGGCGGTACTCCTTCCCGAACGATCCGCGTTGATATTGACCGGTTGGACGTTCTGATGAATCTGCTCAGCGAGCTGCTGATCGATCGTGTTCGGCTGGAGCAGTTGGCTTCGGATACCCAAAGCACTGAACTGACCGAGACGGTTGAGCATTTGAGCCGGGTGAGCGGCGATCTTCAGAATATTGTGATGAAGCTGCGCATGGTTCCCGTCGATACCGTGTTCAATCGGTTCCCTCGCATGGTGAGAGACTTGGCCAAGTCGCTGGATAAGAAAGTTGACCTCGTCATTACGGGCGCTGAGACTGAGCTAGACCGGACGGTTGTCGATGAAATCGGCGACCCGCTCGTTCACTTGCTCCGCAACGCGCTGGACCATGGTGTTGAGCCCATAGCGGATCGCATTGCATCCGGCAAGTCGGAGACAGGCACCATCCATTTGCGCGCCTTCCACAGCGGCAATCATGTTTTTATCGAGATTCAGGATGACGGTGCAGGCATCTCGCGTGAGAGAGTGTTGAAATCCGCATTGAAAAAAGGCGTCGTAACCGCCGACCAAGCGGCATCGATGAGCGATAGCGAAGTACATCAGCTGCTGTTCGCTGCCGGCTTCAGTACAGCGGAGGTTATCTCCGATATTTCGGGCCGCGGCGTCGGACTCGATGTCGTGAAGGCGAAGATCACTTCCCTCGGAGGCAATGTCACCATTTATTCGACTCAGGGGAAGGGAACCAACTTCTCGGTACAGCTTCCGCTGACCTTGTCGATTATCGCTGCGATGCTGGTGCGGATCGGCACGGAGAAGTATGCCATTCCGCTTTCTTCCATCGTAGAGACCGGTATTATCAAGCGTGCACAGATTCGAAACGTTCACGGTTCCAAAATGGTCGAGTTCCGGGGCTCCCATATTCCTCTACTGTCGCTCGGAACCATTTTTGCGGTGCCGGATTACGATGAAAGCACGGAAGATGAGACAGAGATCGTTGTGATCCGCAAAGGAGACAAGCTTGCGGCGCTTACTGTGTCCGACTTTATCGGCCAGAATGAAATTGTTATCAAGAACTTGGGAAAATACCTGCCGGAAGTCCAGGGCATCTCGGGAGGCACGATTCTTGGCGATGGACAAGTTGCCTTAATTGTCGACCCCAACGCTTTTATTAAATAAGGGAAATCCATAGGGAGGTTCATCAAATGGCTGAAGATATCAAAGTGATTGTCTTTAAACTGGGTACCGAGGAATATGGAATTGAAGTCGATAAGGTGCAGACGATTGAACGTATGATGCCGATTACCCGTGTTCCCAAGACTTATGCTTTCATCAAAGGCGTCATCAATTTGCGGGGAGTGGTTATTCCGGTAATCGATCTTCGCGGAAGATTCGGACTCGATGAGTCGGAGCATACCGACCAGACCCGGGTAATTATTGTCAACGTGAACGAAATGGAAGTCGGCTTTATTGTGGATTCTGCCAATGATGTAATCGATCTGAACCGCGACTCTATTGATACTCCGCCTGAAGTAGTCGGTGGGATCAAGGCCAAATATCTTGACGGGGTGGCCAAGATCGGAGATGACCGCCTGTTGATTATGCTTAATCTGGCGGAAGTTCTCAATAAGAGCGAAATCGTGCAGTTGGAAAGTCTAGAGGGTTAATTCTGTGGAACTGTTCAAGCACCAGAAAGACTTCAAGATGGACGTGCTTAAAGAAGTCGGGAATATCGGAGCCGGGAACGCAGCCACCGCGTTGTCCCAGCTCCTGAATAAACCGATCGACATGGCAGTCCCCAAAGTTCAATTGCTGGGCTTTGAAGAAATCGCAGACAAAGTCGGAGGAGCGGAAGAGCTGGTCTACGCTGTCTTTCTGCGGGTAGAGGGTGAAGCACCGGGGAATTTGTTCTTTATTCTAACTCCTGATGCTGCACGCAGCTTACTGAACCGGGTGGCGGGCATCTCCGAAGTCTCAGAGGATGAACTGAGCGAAATGGAGCTGTCGGCGCTTAACGAGATCGGCAATATTCTGGCGGGTTCCTACCTTTCGTCGCTTGCTGATTTTACTTCTCTCACCATGTATCCGACAGTTCCGGCCCTGGCTATGGATATGGCTGGAGCAATTTTGAGCTACGGGCTTCTGCAGTTCGGCCAAATGGGCGACGACGCGCTGCTGATCGATACGACATTTCTGGAGGGCAAAGACGAAATTGAAGGCCAGTTTTTTCTGATCCCCGATCCGGAGTCATTCCCAAAAATCTTTACATCCCTGGGAGTGCCGTTTGAGCATGATTGATGAACAAAGTGTAATCAAGGTAGGAATGGCCGATCTCAACGTAGGCATTCAAGACAACATCATCCGAACGACCGGTCTTGGTTCATGTGTAGGCCTAACCATGTACGATCCCGGCAAAAAAGTCGGCGGCATGGCGCATGTCATGCTTCCATCTTCTGAAATCGCTCGAGAAGGGATGCTCAATATTGCCAAGTTTGCGGATACCGCAATCCCCGAACTGCTCAATCGCCTGCTGCAACTGGGGGCAACTAGAGGAAGAATTGTGGCGAAAATGGCAGGCGGCTCTCAGATGTTCGCTTTTGCAGGCGGAAATGATACGATGCGTATCGGACCACGAAATGTGGAATCCTGCAAGCTGGCGCTGGAGCAGCTGAATATTCCGCTGATTGCAGAAGATACAGGCGGCAGTTACGGACGTACGATTGAAATTGCCTGCAGTTCGGGATTGTTATATATCCGCAGTGTGCAAAAGGGCGTTAAGGAATTATAATGATGATTGGAACAATCTTGCTGAACATAATCTGCGGGTTGCTGGGTTTTGCCTTTACTTTCTTGATTTCGCTGCAGAACAACTTGATCCTGACCAGCCTGTATCGGGGGTTATTCGGATTTATACTCTGGTTTCTGCTTGCCTTCGTCCTAAGATGGGTATTGGGTTTCATTACTGATGGCTCCGCAAATCAGGGCAGTTTCTCATCATCCGGCGGCGATTCCGAGTCACTCGGAGGAGCCGTGGATTTGTCCACACCGGATGAGGAAGAGGAGCTTAAGGATTTGCTCAAACCCAAGCCGGCGGCTGCAGACCAGGGCAGTGGCGATTTTAAGCCTCTCCAGCCTCCCAAACTGGTTTCGATGAAAGATCCGGAAGAATTGGCAAAAGCCGTTCGTCACCTGAAAGAAGAATAATAAGCGGGTAAAGCAGGGTACTGCTAAACAACTAGATGCACCTGGTCCGCCCACTCGCCGACTACACTTTGGGAAGGGTGAAAGCCGTTGAACGAGCATAAAGCTTCTCAATTGGAGCATCAGGAACTCTGGGAGCAATGGAAGGAACAGGGCGATCCTGAAGCCAAAAAAAAGCTGATCGAGAAATATCTCCACATCGTGGATTATGTGTCGGGGCGACTGGCCGTAGGCCTGCCCAAGAACGTATCCAAGGATGACTTAGCGAGCAATGGCGTTATGGGACTAATTGATGCGGTCGAGAAGTTCGATTACAAAAGAGGATTGCAGTTCCAAACCTATGCCTCCTGGCGTGTTCGCGGCGCTATTCTCGATTCGCTTCGCCAGGGAGACTGGGTGCCGCGCTCCGTACGGGAGAAAGCCAAAAGAATAGAAGATGCTTACCAGCAGCTGGAACAGAAATACTTGAGATCCGTAAGCGATGAGGAAATGAGCCAGTACTTGAATGTGAGCGAGCAGGAATTTCAGAGCATGCTTCAAGATGTATCCGTTATGACGCTGTGTTCCTTGGAGGACCCGATTCGTGAAGAGGAGTCGGAGACCCGCATGTCGGTATTGGTGGACGACAAGGCCAAGAATCCTGACCGTAAGGTCAATGAGTTCTATTTACGGGAAACTTTAACTAAAGGCATAGAGAAACTAACCGTGAAAGAAAGGACCGTCGTGTCCCTTTTATATTATGAAGATTTATCCCTGAGCGAGATTGCTGAAGTGATGTCCCTATCTCCGTCACGAATTTCTCAGCTGCATTCTAAGGCAATTCTCAGGCTTCGGGGAACGCTTGAAAAGAACCGGGATTTGTTGATGCAAAACGACTAGCCATAGCGGTTGGAGGAGGGGGAAAATGGTCGTCCATTATGCAATGAACGATTATTTTAATATCAGCTTTTCGGATGATAAAGATGCAGCCTATCTGGAGTTCTTTAAACGGGAAGAAGGTTTTTCCTGTACGGTGGACGAGATGGGTGCTTTTTTAGAGAAATATAATGTACGCTTCGGAGTCCAGTGGGAGATTGTCGAACGGTTCGTCAGCCATCCAGAGGAATATTTGTCCGGCAAGGTGACGATTGCGGTTGGACGGGCTCCGCAGCATGGCAGCGACGGCAGAGTGGATCTGCACTTTAATATGGAAGCTGACGGCTTGAAGCCTTTAGAAAAAGACGATGGCAGAGTCGACTACAAAGAACTTATTCGTCTCAATAATGTGCGCAAAGGTCAGTTGATCGCAACGCTGGTTCTTCCGGAAACCGGGGAACCCGGTATGTCGGTTACAGGCGATCAAATTCCGGCCAAGCCCGGAAAGGCCGCCCGCTTCAAGGTAGGAAAGAATGTCGTGGTTGATCAGGAAGAAACATCGATGTATTCGGCGATTGACGGTTTGGTGTCCTTAACGGATAACGGCAAAGTCAACGTTTTTCCGCTGTATGAAGTGAAGGGCGATGTGGACTATACGACTGGCAATATCGATTTTGTGGGTACAGTCGTCATTCGGGGCAATGTGCTGTCCGGATTTACTGTCAAATCGGCAGGCGACATACGTGTAATCGGCGGAGTCGAGGGGGCCGAGCTGATTGCCGGAGGCAGCATTGAGATTACCGGCGGCATTATCGGGTACAACAAGGGGATTGTCAGTGCGGGCATGGACGTTAAGGTGTCGTTCGTTCAGGATGGCACGGTTAATGCTTCTCAGGACATTATCGTGTCGCAGAGCATTATGCACTCCAGTGTAAGAGCGGGCAGAAATGTGCTGTGCAACGGGCCTAAAGGTTTTATCGTCGGAGGTACCGTCCAGGCAGGAGAAAAAGTAGTCGCGAGAACGATCGGCAATACGATGTCGACTGCAACAGCCATTGAGGTAGGTGTGCTCCCTGAGCTGCGCAACGAAATGAATGTGCTTCGCACACAGCTTCGGGTTCTCATCGAGAACGATGATAAGACAACCAAGGCGCTTCATCTGCTGGATCAGCTGGCGGCGAGCGGAGCACTGGGACCTGACAAAGTAGCCATGCGTATTAAGCTAAATGCCACCAAACAGTCGCAGCAAAAAGAGCTGGCGCATACCCGTGAACGCATTCTGGAGATTGAGCAGGTGCTGGAAAACACAGACCGGGCCAAGGTGGAGGTTGTGCGAACCATCTACGGCGGTTCCAAAATTGTGATTGGCCGATATACCAAATTCGTCAAAGATACGGCTGAGCGGGTTACATTCCGATTCTCCGACGGAGACATTAGCATGAGCCCGAATGTGTAAAGCGGGAGGGGATTGCAGTGAGTTTCAGACCGGTGGAATTGCAAATAGCGGTACCGAGAACGACGGAACTCGGCAGGGACCAACAGAATCTCTATAACCGCTCAACCCATGAGCAGCAGGGGCTTGCTGACCAGACTGTTAAGCATTCTCAGGAAATGGGACAGCGCAGCCCTGAGGTGGACGAGACCCCGGAGTCGGCCATTAGGGACGACGGTAACCGCGGCCGAGGCGGAAGACATAATCAGCACGAGAAGACGAAAGAAGAGGCCAAAGACAAGGAGGCCGAGCATCCGTACAAAGGTCACAGTATCGACCTCAAGCTCTGACAAAGGGCAGGCCGGGTGCAAGGCAACATCTAATTGAATTAAAGGAGAAAGACAAGTGCAACCATGGGCGTACATTGTTCTGCTTGGCGGATGTGCCTTGGCATATGCGCTCTTGTTACCTTCCCGTAACCGAAAAAAGGAAGGCGGCGGAGATAAGCAGACCGTTAAGGAAGTGGAGGCGGCTCTTGAGCTGTATATGTCCGACATCGAGCGTGAGAATCGGGAGCTGATGGAGGTGCTGGGAACGATCAAGACACAGAGCCAGAATAACCAGGCGGCACTCCAGGAGCAGATCGGCGAGCTGAAGGGGCAGCTGGACTCTCTCCATCACCGCATTGCCCAGCTTGAGAACCGGACAGCCGCGACGGAGAGCGGACTCCTTCAACTGGCGATTTCCGGTCCGGCTCCTCGCGAGGAATCGGAGGACATGGGGGAAGAGACGGAATCGAAGTCCAAACCGGTTAGTACGATCAAACTTCGCTATCCCCAGTTATTTGAATTGCATGAGGAAGGCAAGTCCATCGATGTCATCGCCAAGAAGACCGGGATGCAGCGCGGTGAGATTCAACTTATTCTGCAATTGGCCAAGCAGGAGGAATCGGTGTGATCAAGAATCGTTCCTTTTGGATTGGCCTCGGTTCAGGTCTAGTATTCGGAGGCCTTTTGCTGCAGCTGATGATTTCTGCAGGCATGTCTACTCCTACAAAGAGCCAGCTTATTCAGGAAGCGGCCAGACTGAATCTAAAAGTATCTGATGCTTCCTTGAAGCTGATGACGGAGGAAGAGTGGAAGGCTCAGAACGGCGAGAACGGGTCGCCTCCGCCTCAGCTGGAGACTACCCAAGAAGCGGCTGCAGCCGGCACAGGGGGAGGGCCTACAGCAACTCCGGCGCCTACGCCTAGTATGACTGCATCACCTTCCGCCATTGGAACCAAGTCTTCGTTGTCAGGAACAGCTCCTTCGGCACCGTCCAAAGCATCCTCTCCGACTGCACCATCGAAACCATCATCGCCAGCACAGAAACCGGATTCGTCGGCTACAGCTCCTGCGAAGGCTGCTGCGCCGTCAACGCCGGCAGCAGCCAAACCAGCCCCAGCCACTATTATTCTTCGCATTCCAAGCGGCGTTACGCTTAGCCAGGTCGCCGATCTGTTGGCCGGCGCCGGGGTGATCAAAGACAAGGATGCCTTCCTGGTGGCAGCGACTAACCGTCAGATTCAGAGAAGGATCCAGTACGGCTTATACAGCTTTAAATCCGGTCAAAGCCTGGATTCGATCATTGAGCAGCTAATCACTATCAAAGAATAACGCGTAGGCTATTTGAACACCGCCCATTCGGGCGGTGTTTCGTTCTCTTCCCGGCTCCGACGGCGAATTACCGAATCTGACAAAAATCGTTCACTTGGAAGTTGCATCTCACCCGGGTCTTATGATATATTAATTGACGGTGTTAAAACACACGTCGACTGATTACAGCAAGCGGTGCTTTCTTCCGAAGAAAGTCTTGCTGCAAGATGAAGCCGGCGGAGGGACACACAATAAACCAAACCTAGGAGGTGTGTGAAGATGGCAGTAATCTCCATGAAGCAGCTTCTTGAAGCTGGGGTACACTTCGGTCACCAGACTCGTCGTTGGAACCCGAAAATGGATCGTTATATCTTCACTGAAAGAAACGGAATCTACATTATTGACCTGCAGAAGACAGTCAAGAAAGTAGAAGAAGCTTACAACTTTGTTAAGAGTGTAGCAGGCGAAGGCGGTACTATCCTGTTCGTCGGAACAAAGAAACAAGCACAAGATTCGGTTAAAGAAGAAGCTGAACGTTCCGGCATGTTCTTCATCAACCAACGCTGGCTGGGCGGCACGCTGACGAACTTCTCAACAATTCAGAAGCGTATTGACCGTCTGAAGAAGCTGGAAGCTTGGGAAGTGGACGGCACGTTTGAAGTTCTGCCTAAGAAGGAAGTCATCATTCTCCGCAAAGAGAAAGATCGTCTGGAAAAATTCCTGGGCGGCATCAAGAACATGAAGGGCCTGCCAAGCGCCCTGTTCATCATCGATCCTCGCAAAGAGCGTATCGCTGTTGCCGAAGCCCGCAAGCTGGGTATCCCGATTGTGGCTATCGTTGACACGAACTGCGATCCGGACGAAATCGATTATGTCATTCCGGGCAATGACGACGCAATTCGCGCCGTTAAGCTGCTGACTGGCAAAATGGCCGACGCGGTTGTGGAAGCACACCAAGGCGAAGACACAACTTCCGCTTAATTTGGCGGACCTGTGCTGAAATAAGAAATTAAATGAAAAGGGTGGTTGGCAGGTGGATAACCTTCTCACCGCCCTTTTTTAAAATACCTGGAGGGATTAAATCATGGCAGTAGATGCAAAATCCGTTAAAGAGCTTCGCGAAAGAACCGGCGCCGGCATGCTGGATTGCAAAAAGGCTCTGGAAGAAGCAAATGGCGATCTGACGAAAGCCGTTGAAATTCTTCGCGAAAAAGGTCTTTCCGCAGCGGCCAACAAAGCCGGACGCGCAGCAACCGAAGGCGTTGTCGAGTCCTACATCCACGCCGGCGGCCGTATTGGCGTACTGGTGGAAATCAACTGCGAAACCGACTTCGTCGGCAAAACCGATCAATTCAAAGAGTTCGCCCGCGACATCGCCATGCAGATCGCAGCAGCAGCTCCTCGCTTCGTTCGCCGTGAAGAAGTTCCGGCTGAAGAGGTAGAGAAAGAGAAGGAAATTCTGAAGGCTCAAGCCCTGAACGAAGGCAAGCCTGAGAAGATCGTTGAGAAAATGGTTGAAGGCCGCATCAACAAGTACTACGAAGAGCACTGCCTGCTTGAGCAAGCCTTCATTAAAGATCCTGACAAGACGATCTCCAACCTGCTCAATGAGAAGATCAGCACGATCGGCGAGAACATTTCCATCCGTCGCTTTGTTCGCTACGAACTGGGCGAAGGCCTTGAGAAGAAAGTCGACAACTTCGTTGAAGAAGTAATGGCTCAAGTGAAACAATAATATCGGCGCCGCGGCAATCGCCGTGACTTACCGTATATATCTTTCGAGAGCGGAACACGGGCAAATGGTGTTCCGTCTTTTGCAAAGAGAAGAAAAGCACGATCAACCTGGGGCCCTTCAAGGCACCTTGCAAAGTGAGGGTATAAAATTGGAACAGCCGGTATTTAAAAGGGTAGTCCTCAAGGTCAGCGGCGAGTCGCTGGCTGGACAAAACGGTTATGGCATCGATGCGGCTACAATCACCTCGATCGCCGAGCAGGTGAAGGAAGTTGTCGAGCTTGGCGTGCAGGTTGCAATCGTATGCGGCGGCGGCAATATTTGGCGGGGTATCGCCGGCAGTGCGAGCGGTATTGACCGGGCGACCGCTGACTACATGGGCATGCTGGCAACGGTTATGAATTCACTGGCTCTGCAGGACTCTTTGGAACAGAGCGGCGTGCCGACTCGCGTACAGACATCGATCTCCATGCAGCAAATCGCGGAACCCTATATCCGCCGCCGTGCCATCCGTCATCTTGAGAAGGGCCGTGTCGTCATTTTTGCAGCGGGTACGGGCAATCCTTTCTTCTCTACCGACACGACTGCTGCGCTTCGCGCCGCCGAAATTGAAGCGGAAGTTATTCTGATGGCGAAGAACAAGGTGGATGGAGTCTACTCCGCCGATCCGTTCAAGGACAGTACCGCCGAGAAGTACGATCAACTGACTTATCTGGATGTGCTGAACAAGAATCTGGGCGTCATGGATTCCACTGCTTCCTCTCTCTGCATGGACAACAATATCCCGCTTATCGTGTTCGCAATCACGGAACAGGGCAACATCAAACGAGTCGTTCTGGGTGAACGCATCGGAACGATTGTTAAAGGGAGTGTAGAATAATGCCGCAATCGGTTAAGAAAAACGCCGAAGAACGCATGGAGAAAGCAATTTTGGCTCTTAAGCGCGACCTGGCGACTCTGCGTGCCGGACGCGCAACCCCGTCGCTGCTCGATCGTATTCAAGTGGAATACTACGGAGCGCCGACTCCGGTCAACCAGTTGGCCAACATCAATACGCCGGATTCCCGTACGCTGCTGATTCAGCCTTGGGATAAATCGTCGCTGAACGATATCGAGCGTGCAATCATGAAATCCGATCTCGGACTGACACCGGCCAATGACGGCACGACAATTCGCCTGACGATTCCTGCGCTGACGGAAGAACGCCGCGGCGAGCTCGTTAAGCTGACGAAGAAGTTTGGTGAAGAAGCGAAGGTTGCGATCCGCAACATCCGCCGCGACGCCAACGACGAGATCAAGAAGATGGAGAAGAACGGCATCTCGGAAGACGAATCCCGCGGACATCAGGAGAACATCCAGAAGACCACGGACAAGTTCATCGCCGAAGTCGAAAAAGTACTCCTGTCCAAAGAAAAAGAAATCATGGAAGTATAAGATAGCGCAAAAGATCAAGGCCCCTCCTCAATTGGTGGGGTTTGTCTCTTTCTCGCAAGCAAAGATGGAGGAAACGGTAATGATCAAACGGGTTCAATCTTGGCTGGGCCGGGAAGATCGGCAGCAGCCGGTTGATATTTCGCCGGACAATATTCCCCGGCATGTGGCCATCATTATGGATGGCAACGGTCGCTGGGCCAAACGGCTCGGATTGCCCCGCATTGTCGGCCATCAGAATGGCATGAAGGCGGTCAAGCGCGTAACGATTGCTGCTGACGAGTTGGGGATCGAATTTTTGACGATGTATGCTTTTTCCACAGAGAATTGGAAACGGCCCAAAGAAGAGGTCGATTTTCTGATGCGCCTGCCTGTGGAGTTTCTAGCCATTGAACTGGATGAGCTGATCGAGAAGAACGTCCAGGTTAGAGTGATGGGCGACAGCGAAGCGCTGCCCTCCTATACCCGCAAGGCGATGGAAGAAGCGGTACAGCGAACGGAGAATAATACCGGCCTTATTCTGAATTTTGCCCTGAATTACGGCGGACGCAAAGAAATTGAGGATTGCATGCGGGAATTGGCGATTGAAGTAGCGGAAGGAAAGCTGAATCCTGATGATATCAATTCCCAATTGATTGACAGCCGACTGCTGTCCGGCGGATTGCCTGATCCCGATTTGATGATTCGTACGAGCGGGGAAATGCGGCTCAGCAACTTTATGCTGTGGCAGCTGGCATATAGTGAACTATGGTTTACCGACGTCTACTGGCCGGAATTCGGCAGAGAGCATCTGCTGCAGGCTGTAGCTGAGTACCAGCGGCGCTCGCGCCGTTACGGCGGGCTTAAGTAGCAAGGTAGGAGTGAGGATGTTTGAAGCAGCGACTGATAACCGGAGTGGTGGCCGGAGCCTTGTTCTTGGGACTATGCCTCCTTGGAGGATGGTGGTTCCAGCTCCTGCTGACCGCGATGGCACTGATCGGCTATTATGAGTTCGTCAAAATGACCGGCCTTTCGACTAAGAGCGGAAGCGCGGCTCTCGGGTATGCTGCGGTGCTTGGCTTTATGATTCCATGGGAGAAGCTCGACATGTCCGCGCCCTTGACCTGGATACAAGGTGTGTGGCTGCTCATGTTTCTGTTCCTGTGCATTACAGTGTTCTCCAAGAATAAAACCGATATTCGCTTAGCGGCGATGCTGTTCATCGGCGCGCTATACATAGGAACCGGTTTTTCCTATATGGCGGTATCCCGGTCTGCTCCCGACGGACATGGCGTATTCTGGACTTTTTTGCTGTTGTGCTGCATTTGGGGCAGCGACGCCGGCGCGTATTTCGTCGGAAAAGCAATTGGCCGGAACAAGCTGTGGCCGGCGATTAGTCCCAACAAAACCGTGGAAGGGGCCGCCGGGGGTGTCATCATTTCTATCGTCATTGCGATGTTTTTTGCGGCTTTGTCTTCCGGTCTGCTGAACTATGGACAATCGTTAATGATTGGCCTGGTCAGCGCAGTCGTTGGACAGCTGGGAGATCTCGTGCAATCGGCGTATAAAAGGGTGTACGGCATCAAGGATTCGGGTTCGCTGCTCCCCGGGCACGGCGGTATTCTGGACCGCTGCGACAGCTGGATCATCGTCTTTCCGTTCATACATATCCTGACGCTGCTGCCGTACTATCACTAAGACTAGAGTGGGAAAGAAGGTGCACGTTCCTTGAAGAAACTAAGCATCCTGGGCTCTACAGGCTCAGTGGGGACGCAGACGCTGGATGTTGTGGCCCTTCATCCGGAGAGCTTTCAAGTGGACGGGCTGGCGGCAGGCAACAATACGGCGCTGCTGCTGGAACAGATCAAACGCTTCAAGCCGCGCCGGGTATCTGTAGCGAGCCGAGAGCTCGCTGAGCAAATTCGCCTGGAGATCCCTGGAGACATCAAGCTGTATTACGGCGAAGAAGGATTGGTGGAGATTGCTGCAGGGGGCGACGCGGATTATGTCGTTACGGCAGTTGTGGGCAGCGTAGGTCTTCGATCCACCTTAGCCGCTATCGAAGCGGGAAAAGATATTGGTCTAGCCAATAAGGAAACACTGGTCACTGCAGGGCATCTGGTAACCGAAGCGGTTCGCCGAAAGGGAGTATCACTGCTGCCGATCGACAGCGAGCATTCCGCGATATTCCAATGCCTGAATGGCGAAGACCCTGATGATATTCATTCCATTACGATAACCGCCTCGGGCGGTTCCTTCCGCGACCGGACGAGAGAGCAGCTGCGGGACGTCACGGTTGAAGATGCACTCCGGCATCCGAACTGGTCCATGGGCGCGAAGATCACGATCGATTCGGCAACGATGGTTAACAAAGGCCTGGAGGTAATTGAAGCCCACTGGCTGTTTGGTCTCCCTTATGAACAGATCAACGTGCTGCTGCATCCGGAGAGCGTCGTTCACTCCTTTGTGGAATTCAAGGACAGCAGCATTATCGCCCAGTTGGGCAGTCCTGACATGAGAGTGCCGATTCAATATGCTTTGACATATCCGAAGCGGCTGCCTTCTCCGGCACAGCGGCTGTCGCTGGCACAGGCGGGGCAGCTGACGTTCCGTGAGATGGATCTTGAACGTTATCCGGCGTTGAGAATGGCGATTGAATGCGGCAAGCTGGGCGGAACGGCGACTACGGTATTCAACGCGGCGAATGAGATCGCGGTAGCCCGCTTTTTGCGCCGTGAAATTTCATTTCTCCGTATTGAGGAAATTTTGGAGAAGGCGATTGCCGGACATACCCCCGTTTTGCACCCTAATCTCGAGGAAATCGAGGAATGCGACCGGAGCGTCCGGAAGCTTGCGGAACTTCTATAACAAATTAGCAGGGCTTGGCTGATTCTCTTGTGCCGGATCGGAGAATAATGATAAATTAAAAGGACATACTTCGGTCTTTCACCAGAAGGAGGTTGCCAAACTTGGAAATGGCTCGAGTCGTCTTTTTGACGGTGCTCATGTTTTTTGTCCTGGTTACCGTGCATGAATGGGGGCATTTTTACTTCGCCAAACGAGCCGGTATCCTGGTCCGGGAGTTTGCTATCGGTTTCGGTCCGAAACTGTTCTCGTATAAAAGGGGAGAGACCCAATTCACGCTGCGTCTTCTGCCTTTCGGGGGCTATGCCCGTATGGCGGGCGAGGACCCGGAGATTGTGGAAATATCGTCCGGCCAGACCATAGCGGTCCGGCTGGGAGAAGGTAAGGTCATCAAGAGCATTTATCTGGATCAGCTGGACACGCGCCGCAATGTGATACGCGGAGAAGCCCAGAGCGTCGATTTGGAGGACGATCTGCAAATTCGGCTTGATGTTGACGGCGAGGTCGAGACTTATGCCGTGCATCCGCAGGCGATGATGGTCAAAGGCAGCCAGCAGATTCAGATCGCCCCGCGAGACCGGCAGTTCGGCAGCAAAACCGTTGGACAGCGCGCGATTGCCATTCTTGCAGGTCCGGTGATGAACTTCCTGCTCGCCTTTATCCTGTTCGGCGTCTACATCCAGATGGCTGGCGTCGCCGTGGAGAATCCGACCTACTTGGAGGTGGGCGACGTATCCAAGGGCATGCCTGCCGAGGCAGCAGGCTTGAAGAAAGGCGACATTGTTGAATCAATTAACGGCGAGAAGATCGGCGCGGATTATCAGAAGATGATTGATTTGACTTCTGAGTCGAAGGGCAAGCCGATGGATTGGACGATCAAGCGCGGAGACGAGACTTTTACAGTCACAATGACGCCGCGTACGATGGAAGGACAGGAAGGTGGCAAGGTCGGCATAACTCCGATGCTTCCGACAAGGGACGCCGGAATTGGAGAGACCTTCAAGCTGTCTGGAAATATGATGGTGGATACAACGGAACAAATCTTCCTCGGATTCCGTCAGCTGATCAATCATTTCAATATGAATGATTTGAGCGGTCCGGTCGGAACGATGGAGCTGACGGGACGGATTGCCCAGCAGGGCATCGTCTATCTCACCCACTGGACGGCGATTCTCAGTCTGTATCTCGGTATTTTCAACCTTCTGCCGATACCGGCGCTTGACGGCAGCCGTCTCGTCTTTCTTGGAGTGGAGGCGCTCCGGGGCAAGCCTATCGATCCCGGACGGGAAGGGATGGTTCATTTCGTAGGTTTCGCTATGCTCTTTCTTCTGATGATTGCCGTGACGTACAATGATATTCTGCGGCTCATCAGCGGCTAATATTGCTTCGGCCTTGTCCGGCGAACTCCCGGGCAAGGCTTATTAACAGGAGGAATACCATTATATGGCTAAAGACAAGCAGTTTGTTACGGAGATCACGCCTCAGGGCGAAGACTTCTCGCGATGGTATATCGATGTAATCAAGAAAGCGGACCTCATGGACTACTCTCCGGTCCGCGGTTGCATCGTGTTCAAACCGGACGGATTTGAAATCTGGGAGCATATCCAGGAGGAGATGAACCGGCGCTTTAAGGAAACGGGACATCGGAACGCTTACTTTCCGCTGTTCATTCCCGAGAGCTTTTTCCAGAAAGAGAAAGAGCATGTCGAAGGCTTCAATCCGGAGCTTCCGTGGGTAACGGAAGCCGGAGGCGATAAGCTGGAAGAGCGTCTGGCGATACGTCCGACTTCGGAGACGATGATCGGCCATATGTACTCCAAATGGATTCAATCCTACCGCGATCTTCCGGTTCTGATCAACCAGTGGGCGAACGTGGTGCGCTGGGAGAAGCGGACGCTTCCGTTCCTTCGGACGAGTGAATTCCTGTGGCAGGAAGGCCACACGGCCCACGAGAATGAAGAGGAAGCCCGCGAAGAGACGATGCGGATGCTGGAAGTCTACCGCGATTTCGTGGAAGGCTATCTGGCGATTCCGGTCATTACGGGACAGAAGACGCCTTCCGAGCGCTTCGCCGGAGCGGTGGATACTTATTCGATCGAGGCGATGATGAAAGATGGACGAGCCGTTCAGGCAGGCACTTCCCATTACCTCGGCACCAAGTTCGCTGTTGCTTTTGACATCCAGTACTTAAGCCGCGAGAACAATCTTGAGTACGTGCATACGACTTCGTGGGGAACAAGCACCCGGCTGATCGGTTCCATGATCATGGTTCATGGCGATGACCGCGGCCTTGCACTGCCTCCGAAGGTGGCGCCTACCCAGGTGATCATGATCCCAATCGGTCCGCCTAAGACACGGGAAGCGGTTGTAGCCCGGACCGACGAGCTGTTCAAGGAACTGAAATCCGCCGGTGTCCGCGTCCGTGTGGACGATCGTACCGATGTAACGCCGGGCTGGAAATTCAACGAATATGAAATGCGCGGCGTACCGGTAAGACTGGAGCTTGGACCCCGTGATATGGAGAACGGCGTCTGTGTGCTTGTATCGCGGATCAGCGGCGAGAAGAAGGTTGTTCAACAGGACCGTCTCGTTGAAGAAGTGAAAGAGATGCTGGAACAGGTGCACCAGGAAATGTACGAGCGCGCCTTGAAATTCCGTGAGGAGCATTTCTATTCCGCAGATACGATGGACGAGCTGAAGAACGAGATGGAAGAGAAGCGCGGCTTCGCACTTGCTGGCTGGTGCGGCGACGATGCCTGCGAGGCGAAGGTGAAGGAAGAGACCGGCGCGACAAGCCGGAACATTCCGTTCGAGCCGGCTGAGACGAAGAGCACCTGTATTTGCTGCGGCAAGCCGGCGCAGCATACAGTAGTTTTTGCCAAAGCCTATTAAAAGTGCCGGGGACCCTGGAAGGGAATCCGGATTTCGATTAACATAGAGATAGATTGTAAGCTTACAGGGATAACCGGACGCAATTACCTATATAGGCAGGGATAAGCCGAAGAAGCTTGCCCTGCCTATATGCATCAGCATAGACCTCGCTTTATCGGGGAATGTAAAGGTGGGGGAAGCATGGCATTTAGCGAGGAGAAAAGAAAACGATTCGAGCTGCTCATGAAGCAGGGAGATGTGCCGCCCGCGCTGGTCGATCCGTATTTCCTCGACGGTTATATCGAACGGGTCGAAATTAGCAGGGGCAATCGGGACTGGATGATCGTCGTTGCGAAGCAGAGTCTAGTACCCGCACAGGCATACCGGACGTTCTGTGTCCGCATGCGGGAGCGGCTGCAGCATATCGCGAAGGTTGGCTTTCTATTTCTGTATGAGGAACAGGTGAGCCGCTCCGATATTGTTCAAGAATACTGGGGTCTGTTCCTGGAATGGGTTCACCGCGAGATTCCTTCGGTCAACGGCTGGCTGACCCGGTCTACTCAGGAGATTCAAGGCGAGAACCTGCTTCTGAAGATGAGGGACCAGATGTCGCTGGACTTGGCGAAGAAGAAGGGCATCGACGGTGCGATCGTCAAATTCTATGAGAAGTATTTCGGACTGCACTTGAATGTCAAAGTCCTGCTGGAAGCGAAGGAGAACAAGGCCGAAGAGTTTGAGGAATTCCAGCAGAAGCTTCAGCAGGAGCAGCGGGAATTTATCGAACAGATGATGACGGCGATGGAGGCCGAGGTGCCGGGAGGGGACAGCGGTGACGAGGAAGCCGTGCCGCTTCAGATTGGTTATGATATCAAGGAACAACCTGTCCCCATCATCGAAATCCAGGATGAAGAGAAGAAGATCGCCGTACAAGGAACGATATTCGGCTTGGACAGCAAGGAGCTGCGCAACGGCAGCACGCTGTTCACCTATAATTTGACCGACTTTACCGATTCGCTTCAGATAAAAATGTTCGCGAAGACCAAGGATGACCTGAAGATCATGAGCCAGCTGGCGAATGGCAAATGGGTCAGAGCCCGCGGGCGTGTGGAATACGACCGTTTCATGCAGACGCCAGAGCTTGTCATGATCCCATCGGATCTGTCCGAGGTGGTGGCTCCTCCTGCACGAAAGGACAATGCCGCCAACAAGCGGGTCGAATTCCACCTTCACACGACCATGAGCACAATGGACGCCGTTTCGCCGGTAGACGCTTATATCAAGACAGCCGCCAAGTGGGGCCATCCGGCGATTGCGGTTACCGATCACGGCGGGGTCCAATGCTATCCTGATGCCGCCAAGGCGGCCAAGAAGAACGGGATCAAGATGCTGTATGGCGTAGAGGCGAATGTGGTCAACGATGCGGTCAACGTCGTCGAGAATCCGCTGCCGATTTCGCTGAAGGATGCGACCTATATCGTATTCGATATCGAGACCACCGGTCTGTCGATTACCCGCAACAACATTACAGAGCTTGCAGCCGTGAAGATGCAGGGCGGTCAAGAGATCGACCGGTATTCAACTTTCGTCAATCCGCATGAGAAAATCCCGTATCATATTCAGCAGCTGACCAATATCACGGATGAAATGGTCAAGGATGCGCCCGATCTCGAGCCGGTCCTTGGCGAATTCGTCGAATTTATCGGTGACGGCGTCCTGGTCGCGCATAACGCACGGTTTGATATGGGTTTTATTCAGGCATCGCTGCTGAAGTACGGACGGAAGGAGCTGCCGAACCCGTTCCTCGATACCTTGGAGCTTGCCCGCCTGCTGCATCCGACGATGAAGAACCACCGTCTGAACACGCTGGCCGATAAGTACAAGGTGCTGCTCGAGAGCCATCACCGGGCGGTTGACGATACCGTTGCGCTCGGAGGCATCCTGAACGGGCTGCTGGCCGACGCCGAGAAGCTGAAAAACCTGACGATGCTGGACCGGCTGAATGATTATGTCGGCACCGATTTGTCCAACACCCGACCGTTCCACTGCGGGATTTATGCACTCAATGCAACAGGGAAGAAGAATTTGTACAAGCTGATTTCGATGTCGCATACGGAATACTTTAAACGTGTTCCCTGCATACCTAAATCGAAGCTGACGGAGCTGCGCGACGGACTGCTGGTCATCTCGGGATGCGAGCGCGGCGAATTCTTCGAGACTGTGCTGAACAAAACGGTTGAAGAGGCGATTGAAGTCGCCGAATTCTACGATGTGCTGGAAATCCAGCCTTTGACGATGTACATGCATCTGGTGGACAAAGGATTCGTGGCCAGCCCCGAGGAGCTGCGGGATGTCGTCAGACGGATTTGCGAGATCGGGGAGAAATTGAACAAGCCGGTAATCGCAACCGGGAACGTGCATTACCTGGAGCCGCGCGACAAGCTGTTCCGCGATATTACGATCCATGGCATCACCGGGTTCAGTCCGCTTAAGGACCAGCGCAAGCCGGACGCCCATTTCCGGACTACGGAGGAGATGCTGGAGGAGTTCGCGTTTCTCGGTACCGAGAAGGCAATGGAAGTCGTCGTCACGAACACGGTGGAGCTGGCCGAACGCTTCGAGGAGTACCCGCTCTTTCCGAGCGAATTGTTCACCCCGAACATCGAAGGGGCGGACGAAGAGATCCGCGAAACCTGTTACCGCACGGCGAGAGAGATTTACGGCGAGGAGCTGCCCGAGGTCGTCACTGCCCGATTGGAAAAAGAGCTGGCGCCGATCATCAAATACGGCTTCTCGGCGAACTATCTGATTTCCGAGCGGCTTGTCAAAAAGTCAAACCGCGACGGCTATCTCGTCGGTTCCCGGGGCTCCGTCGGTTCCTCCGTCGTCGCAATGTTCCTCGGCATCTCTGAGGTTAATCCGCTGCCGGCCCACTATATTTGCCGCAATTCCGAGTGCCGGCACAGCGAATGGTTTCTCGACGGCAGCGTGCCGAGCGGCTTTGACCTTCCGGACAAGCTGTGTCCGGACTGCGGACAGCCCATGAAGGGAGAGGGCCAGGATATCCCGTTCGAGACCTTCCTCGGCTTCAAGGGAGACAAGGTCCCCGATATTGACCTTAACTTCTCCGGCGAATACCAGCCGGAGGCGCATAATTTCACGAAGGTCATGTTCGGCGAGAAGAGCGTATTCCGTGCCGGCACAATCGGCACCGTCGCCGAGAAGACGGCATACGGGTTCGCGAAGAAATACGAGGAAGACCATCACAAGCGCTGGCGGGGCGCGGAGCTTCAGCGTCTCGCCGCCGGCTGCACGGGCGTCAAGCGAAGCACCGGACAGCATCCGGGCGGTATAGTCGTCGTTCCGGATTATATGGAGGTCGAGGACATCACCCCGGTGCAGTATCCGGCCGACGATGTCAACGCCGAGTGGAAGACAACCCATTTCGACTATCATGCATTTGACTCGAACCTCTTGAAGCTCGATATTCTGGGGCACGACGATCCGACCATGATGCGTATGCTTCAGGATTTGACGGGCATTGACCCGACGACCATTCCGATGAACGATCCTAAGGTCATGAGCATGTTCAACTCTACGGAATCGCTGCGCGTGACGCCGGAGCAAATCCGGACGCCGGTCGCCACCTACGGGGTGCCGGAAATGGGCACGAAGTTCGTTCGCCAGATGCTCATCGAATCGAAGCCGTCGAGCTTCGCTGACTTACTTCAGATTTCCGGTCTGTCCCACGGGACCGGGGTATGGCTCGGGAATGCCCAGGAGCTGATCAAGAACGGCACCTGCAACATCAAGACCGTAATCGGCTGCCGCGACGACATCATGCTCTATCTGATTTACAAAGCTGGTATGGACGCGGGCCTGGCCTTCAAGATTACCGAGAGCGTTCGTAAGGGCAAGGGGCTTACGCCGGAATGGATTGAGGAAATGAAGAAATGCAAGGTTCCGGCCTGGTACATTGATTCCTGCCTCAAGATCCAGTACATGTTCCCGAAGGCGCATGCCGCAGCTTACGTAATATCCGCTGTACGGACCGCTTACTTCAAGCTCTACCATCCGATCGAGTATTATGCGACCTACTTCTCCGTTCGGGCGGCTGATTTCGACATCGAGCTGTGCTGCCAGGGCTACGATGCCATTCTGAAGGCGATCATCGAAATCGAAGGCAAGGGATTCCAGGCTCTGCCGAAGGAGAAGGCGCTGCTTCCGATTCTTGAGATGGCGCTGGAAATGACGGCGCGGGGCTTTACCTTCAAGACCCTTGACCTGTACCGGTCGGATGCAACCAAGTTTACGGTTGACGGAGACAGCCTGATCCCTCCTTTCTCCGCTTTGGCGGGAATTGGCGAGAACGCCGCCAAGAACATCGCGGCTGCTAAGGATGCGGGTGAGTTCCTGTCAATTGAGGACTTCCAGCAGAAGTCCAAAGCGAGCAAGACGATTGTCGAACTCCTGACCAATATGGGCTGCTTCCGCGGACTTCCGGAGAGCAATCAGCTGTCCCTGTTCTAGGTGAGCGGAGTAAAGGGCCGGCACTTGTCAGTGATGTAAGGCTATGGTATAATTTTTCTGGTAATAATGAGATAAGATCCGTTGCGCAGAGAGTGGGGAAACCCACTCTTTATCTTTGAAATATAAGAGTTATAAGCCTCCCGCTTATGAGATATCTTATATTTTAACGGGAAGCGGATGGTACAGTGATGCTTCTGCCGTGCTTCCAAGGTAGGGGAAGCCCTGACGGCAACAACGCCGCATCATGCCGCACCCAAGGCTATGGCCGGATGGCGGCGCAGCCGTTTCTTATTTGAAATATAAGAATTTATAAGCGTTTTGCTTATTTAGAGCCTTATATTTCTCACTAAACGCCTGGTGTCTGAATGATGCCGTCAGGCGTTTATCCTTGCATAGAGCATAAGACAAGTACGTGGAGGTTAGTTGTATTTGAGCGCATCCAAAATCAAGGACACTGTTGAAACGATGCTGAAACCCTATCTGGACGAGAATGGATTCGAACTGGTGGATGTGGAATATGTGAAGGAAGGCTCCAATTTCTTCCTGCGCGTATTCGTGGACAAGGACGGCGGCATCGATATCGACGACTGCGGAGTTATCAGCGAGTACCTCAGCACAAAGCTTGACGAGAACGACCCGATCCCGGGAGCCTATTTCCTGGAAGTATCCTCTCCGGGGGCCGAGCGTCCGCTTAAGAAGGCGGAGGAAGTATCCAAGGCTGTCGGTAAGGACGTGTTCGTCACGACTTACGAGCCGATCGGTGGCCTGAAGGAATTTGAAGGCCGGCTGCTTTCGTTTGAAGACGGGGAAATGCTCATCTCTGCAGGCAAAAAACAGCATGTCGTTCCGTACGCCAAAGTCGCCAGCGCGAGATTGGCCATTATTTTCTAAAGAATTAAAACTTCTTGTTTAGGTTTTGAAAGGGGGACCGGATTTTTCATGAGTATGGATTTTATCGAAGCTATGAATGAACTGGAGAGAGAGAAAGGCATCAGCAAAGATGTGCTGTTCGAGGCCATTGAGGCGGCGCTGATCTCCAGCTACAAACGAAATTTCAACGCCGCGCAGAACGTTCGTGTCGACATGAACCGCAATACCGGCGTTATCAAGGTGTATGCGCGCAAGCTGATTGTCGAAGAGGTGCTGGATCCGCGCACTGAGATTTCTCTTCCGGCGGCACGCGAAATCAACCCGCATTTTCAGCTGGAAGATGTGGCTGAGCTTGAGGTAACCCCGAGAGACTTCGGACGCATCGCTGCCCAGACCGCCAAGCAGGTTGTGACGCAGCGCATTCGCGAGGCGGAACGCGGCCTGATCTACAATGCTTTTATCGACAAGGAAGAAGATATCGTGACCGGTATCGTGCAGCGTCAGGATCTTCGCAATGTGTATGTCGATCTTGGCAAGATCGAAGCGGTTCTTCCGCTGAACGAATTGATGCCGGGTGAGAAATTCAAGCATGGCGAACGGATCAAGGCTTATATTACGAAGGTCGAGAACACGACCAAGGGTCCGCAAATTTTGCTGTCCCGCACGCATCCGGGCCTCCTGAAGCGCTTGTTCGAGCTTGAAGTTCCGGAAATTTTCGACGGTGTCGTAGAAATACGGTCCGTAGCCCGGGAAGCGGGCTTCCGCTCCAAGATCGCCGTCTATTCCCGCAATGCCGAAGTGGACCCGGTTGGCTCCTGCGTCGGTCCCCGCGGCATGCGCGTCCAGACGATCGTAACGGAGCTGCGCGGCGAGAAAATCGATATTGTGCGCTATTCGGAATCCGTCGAGGAATATGTGGCGAATGCGCTCAGCCCTTCCAAGGTTCTGGAGGTTCAAGTGTTCGAAGCCGAGAAGATGGCCCGCGTAATCGTGCCTGATTATCAGCTGTCGCTTGCCATCGGCATCAAAGGGCAGAACGCGCGTCTGGCGGCCAAGCTGACAGGCTGGAAGATCGACATCAAGAGCGAGACCCAGGCGGAGCAGGAATTCGGCAGACCCAAAACGCCAAGTGATGAAATGCATCAGGATTCCGTCTCCATCGACTAATTATAGAAGGCGGGTGGCTGTAGATGAAACAGAAAAAAGTGCCGCTGCGCAAATGCGTCGCTAGTCAGGAAATGATGCCGAAGAAAGAGCTGATCCGAATCGTTAGAACGCCGGATGGAGAAGTGCTTATCGATCTGACCGGCAAGAAATCAGGCCGCGGAGCTTATATTTGCGGTAAGCTGGAATGCTTCAAGCTTGCACAGAAGACCAAGGCGCTGGACCGGGCGCTGAAGGTTCCTGTAAGCCAGGAAATCTATGAACAGCTGGCTCGGGATTTCGTATCTGTGGAGGAGCAGTTCTTAGCCGCCAAGGAAGCTGCTGGTGACGATGAGTAGGGCGTTGTCCAATCTCGGTCTCGCGATGCGGGCCGGGAAAGTGGTGACCGGCGAAGAAAGTGTGCTGAAAGCGGTCCGTTCGGCGGAAGCGAAGCTGGTTCTCCTGGCGGGAGACGCTTCGGATAATACTCAGAAGAAATTCCGCGACAAATGCGGGACCTACAATATTCCGCTCGTGATCGAATTTAACCGGGATTTGCTTGGAGCCTCAATCGGGAAAGACGGACGCGTCGTACTGGCGGTCACGGATAAAGGATTCGCGGAAATGATCTCCAAGCAGCTCGGAGACAATGTCGGAGGTGGAATGATTGACTAAACAACAAGACAGCAAGGATAAGCTGCGTGTGTACGAATATGCCAAATCACTGAACATGAGCAGCAAGGAAATTATTACAATCCTGAAACGACTGAACGTTCCGGTGAATAATCATATGAGCGTCATGGAGAATGACGCCGTATCGAAGGTGGAGCAGTTCTTTAAGGATATTAAGAGCAATGCGGCGGCGAAACGGGAGAACGCCGGCGGAGGCCGTCCGGTCCAGCAAGCGGCAACCGCAACTGCAGATGCTCCAGCCAATAACAAAAATCAAACAGAAAAGCAGGTAGGTATGAACAAACCAAACCAAAACCAATCGACCATGTCGTCCAGACCTCAAAGCGGGCAGGATTCCCGCAGAAATCAATCAGGCTCCGTTCAGCAGCGTCCGCAGGGACAAGGCGGAGCACAGCGCCAGAGTGGCGGCCGTCCGCAAGGACAAGGCGGAGCGCCTCGTCAGGGCGAAGGCCGTCCGCAGGGACAAGGCGGCGCTCCCCGCCAGGGTGAAGGCCGTCCGCAGGGACAAGGCGGCGCGCCTCGTCCGAGCAGCGGCAACCGTCCGCAAGGACAAGGCGGAGCGCCGCGCCAGGGCGAAAACCGTCCGCAGGGACAGGGCGGAGGCCAGCGCCAAGGCGGCTTTGGCGGCGGCGGAAATCGCCCGCAGGGACAAGGCAGCGCACCGCGTTCCGGTGAAAGCCGTTCCCAGCAGGGCGGGGACTTCAACCGCGGCGGCGACCGGAACAAGAACCGTTCCGGCGGCGGTGGCGGCCAGAAGCGCTTTGAAGACGGCAAGAACGGCGGCTTCCGGAATAACGGACGCGGCGGCAAGAACCAGCGCGGCAAGTACCAGCAGCAGACGGAACGCCGCGAGAAGATCGACAATACGCCGAAGAAGATTATTGTTCGCGGCAACATGACGGTCGGCGAGACCGCCAAGCTGCTGCATAAGGATGCTTCCGAGGTTATCAAGAAGCTCATTCTGATGGGCGTAATGGCTACCATCAACCAGGAGCTCGATATCGACACCATTCAACTGCTCGCCGGCGAGTTCGGCGTTGAAGTCGAAGTGAAGATTCCGGTAGAGGAAGACCGCTTCGAGACGGTCGAGGAGAATGACGCTCCGGAAGATCTGAAGGCCCGTCCTCCTGTTGTAACCATCATGGGTCACGTCGACCATGGTAAAACAACCCTGCTCGACGCCATCCGTTCCACGAACGTGACAAGCGGTGAAGCAGGCGGTATCACCCAGCATATCGGCGCTTACCAGGTCGAAATCAACCATAAGAAAATTACGTTCCTCGATACTCCGGGTCACGAAGCCTTTACGGCAATGCGCGCACGCGGAGCACAGGTTACTGATATGACCATTATCGTTGTAGCGGCCGACGACGGCGTTATGCCGCAGACGGTTGAAGCGATCAACCACGCCAAAGCCGCTGGACTTCCCATTATCGTAGCGGTCAACAAGATCGACAAGCCGGGTGCAGACCCTGACCGTGTGAAGCAGGAGCTCACCAATTATGAGCTGGTGCCGGAAGAGTGGGGCGGCGACACGATCTTCGTTAATGTGTCGGCCAAACAGCGCATCGGTCTTGAAGACCTGCTCGAAATGATCCTGCTCGTGGCAGAGGTCAACGAATACAAGGCGAATCCGGACAAACGGGCTCGCGGTACTGTTATCGAAGCCGAGCTGGATAAGAGTCGCGGACCTGTTGCCCGCATTCTCGTGCAGAACGGTACACTGAAGGTAGGCGACGCCTTCGTTGCAGGGAACTGCTTCGGACGTGTCCGCGTCATGGTGAACGACAAGGGACGCAGACTGAAGGAAGCCGGACCATCCACTCCGATCGAAATTACGGGTCTTACGGAAGTGCCGCAAGCCGGCGATCCGTTCATGGTGTTCGAAGACGAGCGGAAGGCGCGTCAAATCGCCGACAAGCGTGCGATCACGCAGCGTCAGTCCGAGCTTAACACGAACAGCCGCGTAACGCTGGATGATCTGTTCAAGCATATTAAAGAGGGCGAAATCAAAGACCTTAACGTTATCATCAAGGGTGACGTGCAGGGTTCGGTCGAAGCACTCAAGAGCTCGCTTGCCAAGATTGAAGTGGAAGGCGTGCGCGTCAAGATCATTCATAGCGGTGCCGGCGCAATCACTGAATCCGACATTACACTGGCTGCCGCTTCCAATGCCATCGTGATCGGCTTCAACGTCCGTCCTGACGCCCAGACGAAGGCTGCCGCCGAGCAGGAGAAGGTCGACGTTCGTCTGCACAACATCATCTACAATGTCATCGAGGAGATCGAGCAAGCCATGAAGGGCATGCTGGAGCCGGTGTACAAGGAGAGCGTTATCGGACACGCCGAAGTGCGCAACGTCTTCAAGATCAGCAAGGTGGGCGCTGTTGCCGGTTGTATGGTTACGGACGGCAAAATCGCGCGGAATGCCGAGACACGCGTTATCCGCAGCGGCATCGTCGTGTTCGAGGGCAAGATCGACTCCCTGAAACGCTTCAAGGATGATGCCAAGGAAGTAGCGCAGGGTTATGAATGCGGCATTACATTGGAACGCTATAATGACGTCCAAGAAGGCGACGTCATCGAAGCGTTCATCATGGAAACCGTGGAGCGCTAACTTAAAGAGGTGAAGAAATATGTCCAAAATTAGAGCCGGACGCGTCGGCGAACAAATCAAGAAGGAACTGAGCCGGCTGATTCAGGGCGAGCTCAAAGATCCGCGAGTTGGCTTCGTCACCGTAACAGGTGTCGATGTCACGAACGATCTCTCCCAGGCCAAGGTTTACTTGAGTGTCTTCGGAGACGACGAGCAGAAGAACGCTTCGCTTAAAGCGATCGAGAAGGCGAACGGCTTTCTCCGCACGGAGCTTGGCAAGGCGATCCGCCTCCGGCATACGCCGGAGCTGATCTTCAAGTTTGACGAGTCCGTCGCATATGGCAGCCGGATTGAGAAGCTGCTGGGCGATATCGGCAAACCGGATGAAAGTAAGGAATAATAAAGGAGACGGCGAATGCAGAGCTATGAACAAAGTCTTCGGCAGACAAAGCAATTTCTGCTGGACCACGATGATTTTCTTGTAGTGTCGCATATTCAGCCGGACGGAGATGCAGTCAGCTCAACCCTAGCGGTGGGCTGGCTTCTCTCATGTCTGGGCAAGAAATTCAGTATGCTGAATGAAGGGCCGATTCCTACACGCATGAACTATCTGTGGGAAGCGGACAAAATTGCCAATATGTCGGTCAATCCCCCGGAACGCACCTTCAGCAACGTCATCTGTGTGGACTGCGCCGATTTTCAGCGGGTGGGTCTGACCCAGCGCTATTTCGAGCCGGGAGCGTCCATCGTCAATATTGATCACCATCCTACCAATAACGGATATGGAGCCGTTCAGCTGATCAAACCGGACGCCGCCGCAACGGCGGAAATCCTGTATGATCTGCTGAAGACATTCGATATCGCCTGGAACATCGACATCGCAACCGCCTTGTACACGGGGCTCCTGACGGATACCGGCGGGTTTCGCTATACGAATACGACCCCGAAAGTGATGGAAGCCGCATCGGATCTGCTGTCACATGGCGTCAAGGGTCCGGAGCTGGCCGAAACGCTGCTTGAAGAAATGACCCTGCCTCAGGTGAAGGTGCTGAGCCGTGCGCTCCAGACGCTTGAGATGTCGCCGAACGGCGATGTTGCCTGGGTCAGCGTGACGCCGCAGGACATGCTGGACTGCGGAGCAGCGAACGAGGATCTGGAGGGAATTGTGAATTATCCCCGCAATATCCGGGGCGTCGAGGTTGGCATGCTCTTCAAGGTAATTCATGACCAGGCGGTTAAGGTGAGCTTTCGGTCGGCGGGCAAAGTCAACGTCGCGGCGCTTGCGCAGACCTTCGGCGGAGGCGGGCATACCCGGGCAGCAGGAGCGAAGGTTGATCTGCCTCTGGAGCAGGCGATTCCTCATGTAGTGAAGGAGGTCAGCCGGCTTCTATGAGCGACTACGAAGGCGTACTTGCCGTGTACAAGCCGGCGGGCTTTACCTCGCATGACGTCGTCGCCAAAGCGCGCCGTCTGCTCGGTATGAAGCGGATCGGCCATACCGGTACGCTCGATCCCCAGGTTACCGGCGTACTGCCGCTCTGTCTTGGACGGGCTACCCGGGTTGTCGAATATATCCAGGAGCTGCCCAAAGAGTATGTCGCAACATTAAGGCTCGGCATGTCAAGCGACACAGAGGACCTTACGGGCACCATCACGGAAGCGGCAGACGAGGTTCACATCAGCGAGGAAGAAGTAAGAAAGACACTGAATTCGTTTAAAGGTGTCATTTCCCAGACGCCTCCGATGTACTCCGCGGTCAAGGTTGGCGGCAAACGGCTCTACGAACTTGCCCGGGAAGGCAAAACGGTAGAGCGCAAAAGCCGGGAAGTCGAAATCTACGAAATCGAAATGCTGAATATGGTTTGGGACGGCAAATACCCTGATATTACGTTTCGGGTGCTGTGCTCCAAAGGAACGTATATCCGTACGCTGTGCGTGGACATTGGACGCGCGCTGTCGCTCCCTGGCGTGATGGTCAGGCTTGAGCGGACGATGTCTGCTGGAATCCGGGAAGAGCGGTGCCTGACACTGGATCAGATCGCTGAACACTGCCTGAACGGAACACTGCAGCCTTTTCTGATTCCGGCGGATGAAGCCATTTCGCATATGCCTGCTTTCACCGTGTCGGACGAGAAGCGGGCAGCGGCTCTACAAGGACAGCGGCTGTCCGCACAAGCGGTCAACCCTGCGGTACAAGAGAAGGGCCCGATTCGTCTCTACGACCGGACGGGAGTCTTTCTTGGCATTTATGAGCGCGAGGAGACGGGCTCGATTGCACCTGTGAAGGTGTTCTCGGAGGCTGGCCAGAAGTAAGAGCGAAGCATAGAGGGCTTGTATCCGTGCCAGGGAGTCCTCGGCTCTCCGTTAATAAATGCCTTGTTGAATCAACAGGCAGCTTGAATTGCTATTATATTAGTGAAATGCAGGTGAATGCAGCGTGAGAACCGTAACGTTAACCTATCCGGTGCCGCCCGGGAATGCGGAAGGAATCCCGCAGCAGCCGCAAATTGCTGCTCTGGGACAGTTCGACGGCCTGCATCGCGGGCATGCGAGCGTGATCACCGCAGCGGTATCGAAAGCCCGCGAAGAAGGTGTTCCCGCGGCTGTGATCACTTTTTACCCTCATCCCAAAGATGTTATGGGCAAAGGCGATTATGAAGGCTATCTGACTCCTCCGGCCGACAAAGCGCAGCTGCTCGACGAGATGGGTGTCGACATTATGTATGTCATCGAGTTTAACGATCAGCTTTCAAAGGTCAGCCCGGAGGAATTTGTCGCGAATATGCTGCGTCCCCTGAATATTTCGATGGCGGTGGTCGGTTTTGACTTCCATTTCGGATACAAGGGGGAGGGCGACGCTGACAAGCTTCGGGAACTGGGCCTTGACTTCATGCAGGTTGAGACCGTCCCTCCGTTTCAATTGAACGGTGAGAAGGTGAGCAGCTCCGGCATCCGCAAGGCTCTGCAGACCGGCGCTATGGAGCTGGCCAACCTGTGGTTCGGCCGCTGTTATCATCTTCGCGGCGTGGTGGAGCACGGCGAGCAGCGGGGCCGGACGATCGGTTTCCCAACCGCCAATCTGCGGCTGGAGGACAGGTACGTTATCCCCGCCAAAGGCGTCTATGCTGTTCTAGCCCATCTTGATGGCGATGTACTGCCGGGCGTCATGAATGTCGGAGTTAAGCCGACTTTTCATGAAGGCGTGACGGCGCCGACCTTCGAAGTGCATTTACTCCATTTCTCCGGAGATGTGTACGGCCGGGAGATGACGGTGGAGCTCGTTGAGTTTATCCGTCCGGAGCGCAAGTTCGACTCTATCGACGCTCTCGTCTCGCAGATCCGTCTGGATGCCGAGACAGCAGAGAATCTTTTGAAGAATAAGAAAGTCTAGCTATACAGACACAAGCACAGTTAAACCGTATGATGGAATCATTCCTATTCTTTCCTCTTTGCGCGTTTACTTTTGTATCCGATAGTGCTATACTGATTAACGTTGCCGGGCGAGCCCAGACAACTCTAACCTTGGCTTGGTCATTCGAGGTCACCGGACGGTGACGAGGCCACAGGCGATTATAATGAAGGAGGTGAACAGGATGGCATTGACACAAGAACGCAAGCAACAACTGATCGACGAGCACAAGACTCACGAGTCCGATACCGGATCTCCTGAAGTACAAATTGCTATCCTTACGGAGAACATCGTTAATCTGACCGACCACCTGCGTACGCACAAGAAGGATCATCATTCCCGTCGCGGATTGCTGAAGATGGTAGGCCAACGCCGTAAGCTGCTTGCATATTTGAAGAACAAAGACGTGCAGCGTTACAGTGCTTTGATCGAGAAACTGGGATTGCGTCGTTAATAATCCATAAGGTTACCAGAAAGCAGCCTGGTTGTTCACCGTATGTGCTTCCGAGAAGCGTCAGCGGGACAGCTGGGTTGCTTTTTGAAAATTAAGGAAAAATTTAGCAATTCGTATGCGGCCATTTGGACGTGAGAAGACGGCTGCTTTTCCCTGAAGCGAAAGGCCGGGCCGTCTTTTTGCTTGCAATTAACCATGATATATCTTTACAGCAAGGCCAAGCCGCTGCATCAATGAATAGGGAGAGGACAAACAGTCCTATCCTAAGATAAAGCTATCTTGAACATCCAAGGAGGGACTTTATGCAAAAACAAGTAGAAATGCAGCTCGGGGGCAGAACTCTCGTTCTGGAAACGGGGCGGCTTGCCAAGCAGGCGAACGCTGCGGTTATGGTCCGTTACGGCGATACTTCGGTACTCTGTACGGTTACAGCCTCCAGCGAGCCGAAGGATCTGGACTTCTTCCCGCTGACCGTCAACTATGAAGAGCGCCTGTACGCAGTAGGCAAAATTCCCGGCGGCTTCATCAAGCGCGAAGGAAGACCGAGCGAGAAGGCGATTTTGTCCAGCCGACTGACCGACCGGCCGATTCGCCCGCTGTTCCCGGAAGGCTTCCGCAATGACGTCCAGGTACTGAACCTTGTAATGAGTGTGGACCAGGACTGCTCGCCTGAAATCGCGGCCATGATCGGAACCTCGGCTGCGCTGAGCATTTCGGATGTACCGTTCAGCGGTCCGATCGGCGGTGTTGTCGTAGGACGCATCGGCGGTGAATTTATCGTCAATCCGACGATTGCCCAGCAGGAAGAGAGCGACATCTATCTCGTTGTGGCGGGAACCAAAGACGCCATCATGATGGTGGAAGCGGAAGCGAATGAAGTGCCGGAAGAAGTCATGCTCGAAGCGATTATGTTCGGCCATGAAGAAATCCGCAGCATTGTTGCGAAGATCGAAGAGCTGGTTGAGATCGCCGGCAAGGAAAAAATGGCGGTCAAACTGCATGCCGTCAACGCAGACGTGAACGCCGAAGTCCGTGCATTTGCGCATGGTCGGCTCGTCGAGGCGGTTAAAATCGCCGAGAAGCATGCCCGCCAGGATGCGATCGATGCCATCAACAATGAAACCGTGGAAGTCTTCACGGAGAAATACATCGAGACGCCTGAGCTCATTGCCGATGTGAAGGAAGTGCTTCACGACATCGTCAAAGAGGAAGTCAGACGCCTCATCACGCATGAGAAGGTTCGTCCGGATGGCCGTAAACTGAACGAAATCCGTCCAATCGAGTGCGATACATCTCTGCTGCCCCGTACGCATGGTTCGGGTCTGTTTACACGCGGTCAAACCCAGGCACTCAGCGTATGTACGCTTGGCGCCCTTGGTGATGTACAGATTCTGGACGGCATCGATCTGACGGAAACGAAGCGGTTCATGCATCATTACAATTTCCCTCCGTTCAGCGTAGGTGAAGCCCGTCCGCTTAGAGCACCGGGTCGCCGCGAAATCGGTCATGGAGCGCTCGGCGAGCGTGCATTGTCCAAGGTGATTCCGAATGAAACAGAATTCCCGTACACGATCCGTCTTGTATCCGAAGTGCTGGAATCGAATGGTTCGACGTCTCAGGCGAGCATCTGCGCCAGTACTCTGGCGATGATGGATGCAGGTGTGCCGATCAAGGCGCCGGTTGCCGGCGTGGCGATGGGTCTCATCAAGGACGGAGAGCATGTCTCCATTCTGACGGATATTCAAGGCATGGAAGACCATCTCGGCGATATGGACTTCAAGGTTGCAGGTACCGCAGAAGGCGTAACGGCGATCCAGATGGATATCAAGATCGACGGCATCGACCGGAAGATTCTTCAGGAAGCGCTGGAGCAGGCCAAGGAAGGCCGGATGTTCATTCTGGGCAAAATGATGGAAGCCATCTCGAAGCCGAGAGAGAGCCTCTCCCAGTATGCGCCTAAAATCATCATCATGCAGATCAATCCGGATAAAATCCGCGATGTTATCGGAGCAGGCGGCAAGATCATCAACAAGATCATCGAAGAAACCGGCGTGAAGATCGACATCGAGCAGGATGGCCGCGTATTTATCGCTTCCTCGAACGATGAGATGAACCAGAAGGCCCGTTCCATCATCGAGGGCATCGTTCGCGAAGTTGTTGTAGGCGAAATCTATGTCGGCACGGTTAAACGCATCGAGAAGTTCGGCGCATTTGTAGAAATTTTACCGGGCAAAGATGGACTCGTGCACATCTCCCAGCTCTCCACAGAGCGCGTTGGCAAGGTTGAGGATGTTGTCGCAATCGGCGATACGATTACCGTCAAGGTTACCGAAATCGACCAGCAGGGCCGTGTCAACCTGTCCCGCAAAGCGATTCTTACCGCTGAGACCAAGGCTTAATAGCCTGTGGTTAGTGGCAGCTTCGATTTCGGACGCTTGGAATCGAGAGTACAAGAAAAGAGGCAGGATCAACCATTCTGGCTCTTTTTTTCAAATTGAACAATCAAGTTGAATAAAGGGAAGCTTACCCGCTTATCCCGGTTCCGATCTCAGGAAACGGCGGGCGCCTGATCGGACGCGGGCTCATGCGGGTAATTGTTGCCGTACGCCTCGGGGGGTGCGGTGAGTCCCGCAGACGCCGTAACTCCACGATGTGGAGTTATTTTTACGTTCGGATACCGGCGGCTTCTTCTATTGCGCGCATATATCTTTTCCGCTGACAAGTCATATTGGCTGAACCTGTCTCATAGGCTGGACAAAAAGGTTGCGGCAGACGGCTGAATCGAAGGCACAGCCTCGCAGCCGTAGGAGGAAGCCGGATATGAAACTGGAGAAAGCAGCGGTTGCGCTTGCCTGTATGGCTGTTGTGATCGGCCTTGGCAGCACGGCGGGACCGATTAAGGATATGCTGTCGGAGCAGCGGAGCGGCGAAGTCGCCGCACTGCCCGCAATGCTTGCGGATAAGGGAGACGAGCTGCGCAGCCGTATCGAAGCCCGTGCGACCCAGCTCAAGGAGGCGCCGGTGGACGCCAGGGTGGACCGGATCTGGAAGGCGATACCTGGCTACAATGGGCTGGAGGTGGATGTTGAGGGAACTTACCGGAAAGCGCTGCTTCTGCCGGCAGATTCTCCGATTCCGTATGTATATAAGCAGACACCTCCCTCTGTCGGCCTGGATGAGCTGGGTGCCCAGCCCATCTACCGGGGCAATCCGGCGAAGCCGATGGTTGCCTTTATGATCAATGTCGCCTGGGGGAACGAGTACCTGATTCCGATGCTCGATATTTTGGACCAGGAGAAGGTGAAGGCTACTTTTTTTCTGGACGGGAGCTGGCTCAGCAAAAATCGTGAACTGGCTCTGGAAATCCAGAAGCGAGGACATGAGATCGAGAATCATGCCTATACGCATCCGAACATGAGCACGCTTAGCCGGGCGAGAGCCACCATGGAAATCGAGAAGACGAAATCGCTGCTGAAATCGAGCCTTGGTGTGGAGAACCGCTGGTTCGCACCGCCGTCCGGAGATTACAATCAGGAGACGGTGGAAATTGCCCGCGAGCTTGGACTCAAGACGGTGCTGTGGACCGTGGATACGGTGGACTGGCGCAACCCCTCCCCCGATTCGGTGATCGCCAAGATCACCACCAAGGCAGAGCCAGGTACGCTTGTGCTGATGCATCCGACGAATGCCTCTTCCAAGGCGCTTCGCGGCATGATCCGCGGCATCCGGGCGAAGGGACTGACCCTTGGCACGGTAAGCGAGACGCTGTCGCCCGAGCGCGTTTTGCCTGCCGGCGTTGAGTGAAGAGGATGTTTCTGGTAGGATATAAGTCACCCGGGTTTTTGATCAGCATATTGCATCACTCGAAGATGAACGCTTGATTGCGGATTGAAATCGCTTCAAGGGGTTCTGCAAAATGCTCAATATAAGAAGTTATAAGTTTAGCGCTTATCTCACTCTTATCATTCTCGGTAAACGCACAGCGCCTTGGATGACGTTATCAGGTGTTTATCCTTTCAAGCAAGGCAAGCCATGGGCCAGGAGGATTTTTACGTGGAAAAAAAGGTATTATCAAACGGGCTCCGTGTTGTCATGGAGAAGATTGCGACGGGCCGCTCCGTCTCGTTCGGCATTTGGGTCAAGACGGGATCGCGGAACGAAACGCCTGACAATAACGGGATTTCCCATTTTATCGAGCATATGCTGTTCAAAGGAACCGACCGCTTTGACGCCAAGCAGATTGCGGAACAATTCGACGCCATAGGCGGCAATGTGAATGCTTTTACCTCAAAGGAATATACGTGCTACTACGCCAAAGTGCTGGATGAGCATCTTCCCATTGCAGTCGATGTGCTGGCGGATATGTTCTTCCGTTCCAAACTGGATGCCGGAGAACTGGCGAAGGAGAAGAACGTGATCCTGGAAGAAATCTCGATGTATGAGGATACGCCGGATGATCTCGTGCATGATCTGATGTCGATGGCCGCATACGGCAGCCACCCGCTCGCCTATTCCATTCTGGGGCTGAAGGAACGGCTTGAGACGATGACGCCGGATGATCTTCGGGCTTATATGCAGGCTCAGTATACAGTTGAAAATACCGTGATCAGTGTGGCGGGCAACTTTGACGACAGCGTCATAGAGCTGCTGGAGCAGTATTTCGGTTCGTTCAATAATCACGGGACTTCTGCTCCGCTGGTGCCGCCGGATTTTCATGGCGATTTGCTCTTCCGCCGGAAGAAGACCGAACAGAATCATATTTGCCTGTCCCTTCCGGGGTGTTCGATTGAGGACCCGCTGCAGTATGCAATGGTGCTGATCAACAACGCGGTGGGCGGCGGGATGAGTTCCCGGCTATTCCAGGAAATTCGCGAAAAGCGCGGACTCGCCTACTCCGTGTACTCCTACCACAGCGCCCAGGCCGACAGCGGTCTGTTCACGGTCTATGCCGGCACGGCGCCGAAGCAGACGAAGGA
Source organism: Paenibacillus stellifer (assembly GCF_000758685.1). Taxonomy (NCBI): domain Bacteria; kingdom Bacillati; phylum Bacillota; class Bacilli; order Caryophanales; family Paenibacillaceae; genus Paenibacillus; species Paenibacillus stellifer. The sequence goes on along the minus strand of NZ_CP009286.1, from coordinate 3,363,922 downwards.
TGTCATGGAACTGACGAAGGAGATGCTGGCTGAGCTCGCGGCTAAGGGATTGGATGAAGATGAAATCCGCAAGGGCAAGGAGCAGCTCAAGGGCAGCCTGATTCTGAGTCTTGAGAGCACGAGCAGCCGTATGAACCGGATGGGTAAAAACGAGCTGATGCTCGGACGTCATGAGTCTCTTAACGATGTCATTGCCAAAATCCAGAACGTGACCATATACGAAATCAACCAGGTGCTGGACCGGATGTTCGCGCAGCCACTGTCTGCGGCGATGGTCGGCACCTCGGATAAAGTAATTGCTACAATGAGGAGAGATGATCTTGTCCATTTACGTACAAATGCTCAAGCTTCCCGGCAATGAAGATGTGAATCTTCCCCGCAAAATGTCGGAGCAGGCTTCCGGCTATGACCTCTTTGCCGCCGTATCCGGCGAGCTTACCCTGGCCCCCGGCCAGCGGGCGCTCGTGCCGACAGGCATCGCGATTGCTATGCCGGACGGGCTGGAAGCCCAGATACGCCCCCGCAGCGGGCTGGCGCTCAAAGCTGGCATCACCTGCTTGAACACGCCTGGTACAATCGATGCCGACTACCGTGGAGAAATCAAGGTGCTGCTGATCAATCTGGGCCAGGAGCCATTCACCATTGCGCGGAATGAACGCATCGCCCAGATGGTATTCCAGACCGTTCCGGCCGTTACGGTCGAACATGTAGAGACGCTGGACGAAACCGAGCGGGGCGCGGGCGGCTTTGGCCACACCGGTAAATAAACAGACGATTTCTATAATCACCAAGCGGTTGTACATCCTGGAGAAGGAACGTGCAGCCGCTTTTTATTAGCGGTCTAACAACCGAACAATAAGGAGGTTTCCATGCTGCATATTGTCAATGGTGATGCGGTCTCGGACAAGCTGCTGGAAGGCGGTATTGAAGGAGAGGTGCTGGCGTGGAGAGAAATTTATTCGGCTGGTCCGCTCACTTCGAACCTGTCGGCGCCGGAAGCGATGGATCTTCGCGCTCAAGTGCTGGAGAAGAGTATCGGGATTTCGGCGGAAGACTTCAAATCGGGCTGCGCCGAGCAGGAGCGCAGGCTGGAGGAGTTCAACCGTCATGACGAGATCGTATTGTGGTTCGAGCATGATTTGTTCGATCAGAGCATGCTGTCTTATCTTCTTCACTGGTTCAGCAGCCGCAACCTGGGGGAGACGCGTCTTCATTTGCTATGCATCGGCGAGTTTCCGGGGATTGAGCCTTTTCATGGGTTAGGTCAGTTGACGGTAAGCCAGCTGATGAGCCTGAACCGGACATGGCGGCCCATCGGCACGCGTGAAATGAGTCTGGGAAGCCGTCTATGGGAAGCCTATACCTCCGCCAATCCGCTCGATATGGCCTATTTCCTTGAGCATAGCCGGGAGGAGCTGCAGGCATCGGAGCTTTCATTTGCGTATGATGCATTCAAAGCCCATCTGTCCAGGCTTCCATCTGTGGACAATGGCCTTGGCATCGCCGAGCTTGCGACCTTGCGTGTACTCCGTCAGGGGGACTGTACGCCGCTTGATCTGTTCAGGCAGGTAACAGACAGGCTGAGCATTCTGGGAATGGGAGATTTGGAGTACTGGCATATGCTGTCGGGACTGGCGAAGGAACCTCATCCCCTTCTGGTCATAAGCGGAACGGAATCCGCTGAACAGGCTGGAGGGCCCGCCCGGATGGAGCAGATACCCGGATTTCTGGGTCGTCAGGTATCCCTGACTGGGCTTGGTGAGCGCGTTCTGGACAACAAGGCCGACCGGGTGCAGGAGCAGGGGATTGATCAATGGTATGGCGGGATTCATCTTGAAGGATATCATGCGGCCTGGCGTTGGGACAGCCGGGAGGAGAAGCCGGTGACAGGCTAGGAATAGCCGGAATGAAGAAAAGATGTGCTGGCGGGCGCCTAAATGGCGCTCGTTTTTTTGTGCCCGGAGAACGGCCTTGCCAGTTAAACCTGGAATACCATTTTCAGCCTGCATGAAGTAGTGAAGAGATGGGACAGTGCGGCTCCACTGTGTCATTCACCTAAATTCGGGCGGATGCATATGATGCTTCATGGTTGAAGTAGCAATGGTGAAAGGAGCGTCATCCTTATGCTGACTGGCGTCAGGATCGTATTCCTGGGCGGAGACGCAAGACAAATCGAAGTGATGCGGAAATGTGTGGAGATGGATGCGGCAGTAAGCGCTGCCGGGTTTGATATGTGGGAAACGCCCTGTGATGGGGTGGAACTGGAGGAGCTGTCGGGGGCTCTTCTCGCTCAGGCGGATGTGCTGGTGCTGCCGACGGTTGGCTGCGATGACGAAGGCAACATCAGCGCCAAGTACGCCAGCGGACCGCTGCGGCTGGATGCGGAACTGATGAGGGCGCTGCCCGGACACTGTACAGTCTATACCGGGATGGCGAAGACGTACCTGAAATCGCTGTGTGTGGAAGCCGGACTGGATCTGGTCGAGCTTCTGAACCGCGATGATGTCGCGATCTACAATTCGATACCGACCGCCGAGGGCGCGCTTGTAATGGCGATTCAGAATACGGATTTCACCATTCACGGCTCGCACGCTCTCGTGCTTGGACTCGGAAGGACCGGCTTCACCATGGCCAAGAGCCTGCAGGGGCTTGGCGCAAGGGTATCGGCCGGTGTGCGGAAGCGGGAGCATTTTGCACGGGCCGAGGTGATGGGGTGGAAGCCGTTCATGACAGACCGACTCCCCGAGCATGTAGGCGATGCGGATTATGTGTTCAATACCGTACCCGATCTGATATTGACGGCTAAGGTACTGTCCCGCCTGCCGAGGCATGCCTGCATCATCGACTTGGCATCGGCACCGGGCGGGGTGGATTTTCGTTATGCAGAGAAACGGGGAATAACGGCGCTTCTCGCTCCGGGCCTTCCCGGCATTGTCGCGCCCAAGAGCGCTGGCATGATTATGGCGGGCGCACTTTTGCTGTCCATATCGGAACGGTCTTTGACAAAGGGGGATAAAGGATGAACTGGCAAGGCAAGACGGTAGGCTACGCGATCACCGGTTCGCACTGCACCTTTTCGGAGGTCATGCCCCAGATTAAGCGTTTCGTCGAGGAAGGAGCCAATGTTGTACCGATTGTCTCGGCTTCCGTATTGTCAACGGATACCCGGTTCGGCACATCAGAAAATTGGCTAAAACAGTTGAAAGAAATAACGGGGAATGATATCATTTCTACAATTGTTGAAGCGGAACCGCTGGGTCCATCCAAGCTGCTTGATGTGCTGACTATTGCACCCTGCACAGGAAATACCACTAGCAAGTTGGCCAATGCCATGACCGACGGCCCCGTCCTGATGGCGGCCAAATGCCAAATGCGCAACGGACGTCCGCTCGTTCTCGCGATCTCGACCAACGACGGACTCGGTTTGAACGCAGCCAATATCGCGAAGCTTCTGGTAACGAAGAATATATATTTCGTTCCGTTCGGACAGGATAACCCGCAAGCGAAGCCGAATTCATTGGTAGCGAAGATGGAGCTGATTCCCGAAGCGTGCTACGCGGCGCTTCAAGGCTCCCAGCTGCAGCCGATGATCATCGAACGGTTTCATTCAGCATAATTGATTTGTCTGTTGACTGCCTGGGCTAGTGCAGCCGCAGATCTCAGCCGTCCTCCTCCCCGGGGGACGGCAACCCATTTCTCGCATTCCCTGCATGTTATGCAGCGGCGGGCCGGGGGTCCGTATGCTTATTAAGCTGACTATCGACCCGCGAACGAGAAATAGATGCAGCTTGTTGTTTACTAACTGGAGGAATCATTCATGGGTATTTTAGTGCAAAAATTCGGCGGCACCTCGCTGTCCACCCCTCAGGCGAGAGAGCATGTCATCCGGCATGTAAAGCGGGAGCTGGAGCACGGTTACAGCCTCGTTATTGTGGTATCCGCCATGGGCCGCCGGGGTGAGCCGTATGCGACGGACACGCTCCTCGACTGGGCCGTTCAGAACGGCGACGCCCTACCCGACCGCGAAAAGGATTTACTGCTGTGCTGCGGTGAAATCATATCGGCAACGACGCTGTGCAGTCTTCTTGTAAGCGAAGGCATCCCTGCCACGGTGCTCACCGGAGCCCAGGCAGGGTTTCTTACGGATAACAGCTACAGCAATGCCCGGATTCTCGATGTGCGGCCCGAACGGATACAGCGCGAGCTGCGCGGCCAGAAGGTTGTCATCGTCACCGGCTTTCAGGGACAGACGGAAGAAGGCGACTTCACAACTCTCGGCCGGGGTGGAAGTGACACCTCCGCTACGGCACTGGGCGCAGCTCTCCGGGCGGATATGGTCGACATTTACACCGACGTCAACGGCATTCTGACCGCCGATCCTCGTATTGTTGAGGACGCGAAGCCGCTGACCTATGTGAGCTACACCGAAATCTGCAACATGGCCTACCAGGGCGCCAAGGTCATTCATCCGCGCGCCGTAGAGATTGCCATGCAGGCTCAGATTCCGGTCCGTGTGCGCTCAACGTTCTCAGACGGCGAAGGAACGCTGGTCACGCATCCGGAAGGGTTTCAGGATATCTCAACCGGCATTGTAGACCGCTATGTTACCGGGATCGCCTATGTCAGCAATATTACACAGATCTCAGTCGATTGCCCGGACGGCAACGGTACAGGGGTTCAGCTTCAAATCTTCAAGAGCATGGCGGATGCCGGCATCAGCGTGGATTTTATTAATGTGACGCCGACAAGCGCCGTCTATACCGTATTTGATTGCAGCTCGGAGAAAGCGATCGCTGCACTTCAGGAAATCGGGCTTCGTCCGAAAAGCCTTTCCGGCTGCGTCAAAGTATCCGTGATCGGGGGCGGCATCAACGGCGTTCCCGGCATTATGGCCCGAATCGTTGAGGCGCTTAGCGCCCATAACATCCAAATCCTGCAATCAGCCGACTCCAACACGACAATCTGGGTTCTGGTCAAGAAGGAAGATATGGTGCAAAGCCTACGCGCGCTGCATTCCAAGTTTGAATTACACCGTTAACAGGAGGAATTCAGAGTGGATTTTGGAAGACTTATTACAGCAATGGTCACTCCTTTCGACAAGGAGGGGGAAATCGACTGGCAGGCAACAGCCGCTCTCGTCGATTACCTGATAGAAGAGCAGAAGTCGGAGGCGCTCGTTGTCTGCGGAACAACCGGCGAGTCACCTACGCTGAGCGATAAAGAGAAGCTGCAGATGTTTTCCTTTGTCCTGGACAAAGCGGCTGGGCGCTGCAAGGTGATCGCAGGCACCGGTTCCAACAGCACCAAGCATTCGATCGAACTTACGAAGGAAGCGGAAGCCATCGGCGTTGACGGCGCTCTGCTGGTCGTTCCCTATTACAACAAGCCGAACCAGGAAGGTCTGTACCGCCATTTCTCGGCGATTGCCGGCGAGACGAAGCTTCCGCTCATTCTCTACAACGTTCCTAGCCGGACGGGCATCTGCATGAGTGCGGAGACGACGCTGCGCCTGTCGCGCATTCCGAACATTGTAGCGACCAAGGAGTGCGCATCGGTCGATCATGTTGCCTTAATCGCCGCTGATTGCCAACCGGACTTCCATGTCTACTCGGGCGACGATTCAGCGGGGCTGCCGATGATGGCGGTCGGGGGACACGGCATTATCAGTGTAGCCAGCCATATCGAAGGCAGACGCATGTCTGAAATGATCAATTCCTTTTTGGAGGGCAATGTTCAGGAAGCGGGCCGGCTGCACAGAGCGCTGTTTCCGGTCTTCAAGGGGCTGTTCGAGTGTCCGCATCCGCTGCCGAATCCTTCGGCGGTCAAGTATGCGCTGGAGCTTAAAGGCGTCAGCGTAGGCTCCGTCCGTCTGCCTCTGATCTCCCCGAATGAGTCGGAGGCCGAATTTATCAAGAAGCTTGTCCTTTGAACTGATCAGATGAATATCATTTTATGAACCGGGTCCTTGAGAAGGGCCTGGTTTTTTTATACATATTTGATATGCTGCATGATTAATGGCTCTCGATCACTAGGTAAAAGGCAGGGAGCTTAATGATGATTGCAGGCGATTATTTCTGAATCATGATTTCGGGGCGGGGAACGCAAGTTTGTCCGCTTCCCGGGGAAGAATATGTCTATCTGATTCCCGCGACTTGTTTTTTGACAAAAATATCATGTATAATGGGTTTAAGTGACTGGGTGCGGTTAAAAATTGAATACGCGGCAATTTTTCCGTTATTGGTTAACGCTCTAAGTCTGTCCGGATGCATGGGCATTTTTTACCATTACTGACGTTTCTTTGTGCAATCGCGAATTGTATGAAGGCGGTGGTGGAGTGCCGTTGTCCGAATAGCAGCTGTCCGCCTACACAGAAGTGTGCTCCCGGGTGCGGAGGACTCTCGTTAAGGTTATTCGTTAGGCCTTTGTAGTTCGTTTTGGCGGATTATTCTGCTATTTCATTGCGCATGGCGCCTGTACAATTGAAGGTCTGTATTTAAATAACATATGACGTCCAACATTAATTTAGGAGGGTTAGATTCATTTGTCCAAAAAAAACAACAACGATAAACTGATGATCTTCGCATTGGGCGGAGTCGGTGAGATCGGAAAAAACATGTACGTAGTCCAATACGGTAACGACATTGTCGTCGTGGATTCGGGATTGAAGTTCCCAGAAGAGGATATGCTCGGCATTGATATCGTTATTCCGGATATTTCCTATTTGACGGAGAACCGCGACAAGGTAAGAGGCATTGTGCTGACACATGGTCACGAAGACCATATCGGAGGCCTGCCTTATGTGCTTAAGCATCTGAACGTTCCGGTATACGGAACGAAGCTCACGCTTGGACTTGTAGAGAATAAGCTTAAGGAAGCCAATCTGCTTGGTGAGACCAAGCGCATTCTGATTCACGAGGATTCGGAAGTCAAGCTCGGAAGCACGCTCGTCGTAACGTTCTTCCGCACGAATCACAGTATTCCGGATTCCGTCGGCGTATGCATCGAGACTCCGGAAGGCAACGTTGTCCATACGGGTGACTTCAAATTCGACCATACCCCAGTCAATGGTCAATTTGCGAACCTGCACCGCATGGCCGAAATCGGACAACGCGGCGTACTGGCACTGATGTCTGACAGTACGAACGCGGAGAAGCCGGGCTTCACGCCTTCGGAGAAGAATGTTGGCGTCGTGCTGGAGGATATTTTCCGCAAAGCCGAGCAACGTGTAGTCGTGGCGACCTTCGCCTCCAACGTTCACCGCATTCAGCAGGTCGTCAATGCTGCGGAGCAGACGGGACGCAAGATTACCGTTATCGGCCGCAGCATGGTCAACGTCGTGTCCATCGCTTCCGAGCTCGGTTATCTGCATATGCCGGATGGCATGCTGATTGAGCCTGAAGAGATGAACCGGATGGCGGCCAACCGCGTCGTCGTTCTCTGCACAGGCAGCCAGGGAGAGCCGATGTCAGCGCTGACACGGATGGCTCGCTCCAGCCATCGCAAGGTGGATATTCTGCCTGGCGATACGGTTATCATCGCGGCTACCCCGGTACCGGGTAACGAGAAATATATTGGCCGCACGATTGACGAGCTATTCCGTCTTGGAGCCGACGTTATCTACAGCGGTTCGAACTCCGGTGTGCACGTATCAGGTCACGGCAGTCAGGAAGAGCTTAAACTGATGCTCAATCTGATGAAACCGAAGTTCTTCATTCCGATTCACGGTGAATACCGCATGCAGCGCAGACATGCGCTTCTGGCGCAATCCGTCGGCGTCGATCCGGACAATATCTTTATCACCGAGCTTGGTGAAGTTGTGGAAATTCAGGGAGGATCGGCTCGCAAAGCCGGCAAGGTAACTTCCGGCAATGTGCTGATCGACGGACTTGGCGTCGGCGATGTCGGCAATATCGTGCTTCGCGACCGCAAACTGCTGTCGCAAGATGGTATCCTGGTCGTCGTAGTAACGCTGAGCAAGCAAAACGGAGCAATCGTCTCCGGTCCCGACATCATTTCCCGCGGATTTGTGTATGTCCGCGAATCGGAGGGGCTGCTTGACGAAGCGAACCGCATCGTATCCAGCACCCTTCAGCGCCTCATGAGCGAGAAGGTGAATGAGTGGGCATCGCTCAAGACGAGCGTCAAGGATTCGCTTGGCCGCTTCCTGTATGAGCAGACCCGCCGGAGACCGATGATTCTGCCAATTATCATGGAAGTGTAATACCTGAGCTACCTCATTTCTAGATAATCAATCGAATAAGCCTTTTCGCCTGGAAATATTGGACGGTTTCCACGGCGGAAAGGCTTTTTGGCGTCTATGGCTGTGCATAGATACGGGGAGAGGAACGTCATACTAACCTGGAGATTCCATTACCCATGCGAAAGGACCGGCCCCGAACCGGCCTGGCAGACAAAGGGAGTGCTGAGCATGAAAGATGATCAAGCAATTGAGACGGTATATGTGAACGAGACGCCCGATCCGGCTACTCAGCCACCCGACGAAGGGATGCAGTCGAATGGAACGGTCGGGATGATGAAGGAATTCGGACAGACGGCTGTTCCAACCGTCGAGCCGGAAATTTACTGCATCACTATAATCGGCCAGATTGAGGGGCATATTATTATGCCGCCGCATAACAAAACGACGAAATATGAGCATATTATCCCGCAGCTTGTTGCTGCCGAGCAGAGCAAGACTGTCAAGGGAATCCTCATCATCCTGAACACCGTCGGCGGAGACGTCGAGGCGGGGCTGGCAATTGCTGAAATGATCGCCTCGTTATCGAAGCCTACGGTAACTGTAGTGGTCGGCGGAGGGCATAGCATCGGCGTTCCTATCGCCGTCTCCTCGAGCTACTCCATCATAGCAGAGAGTGCGACCATGACCATTCATCCGATCCGGATGAACGGGCTGGTCATTGGGGTTCCTCAGACCTTCGAATATATGGAGAAGATGCAGGAACGGGTTGTGCGTTTCGTCACTTCCCACTCCCGGATTTCGCCAGAGCAGTTCAAGGATTTAATGTTCAAGACGGGCGAGCTAAACCGCGATATCGGAACGGCTGTTGGCGGTACGGATGCGGTGTCGTTCGGCTTGATGGATGAAGTCGGAGGGATAGGAACCGCAATGTCGAAATTGAACGAGCTCATTGCCTTCAAGGCCTCCCCGGCCGAAGCGGGAGGACTGACGCAATGATACTATACTCCGTTCTCTCGGCTGAGCAGGTCTGGGAAGGAGCGATTCAAGCGCCGCCATCTTCCCGCGAAGTCGTCGTACAGGGAATTCTGATGCAGGTCGAACCGCTTGATGAAGGCAGGGGGAGAGTAATCCGGCTGCTGAATTGTCCGCTGAACCGCTATCTGGATTCCGGGCTTGCACCAGGGGCCATTATCGACCTCCGGCAGTGATGTAGGACCAAAAACAGAACATAGGTGCGCCACGCCATTATATGGTATAATGTTGTTCCGGGGGTGGCTGGCGTGGCAAAACGGAAAAAACGCAAAAAAAAGAAGGCGCTGCTCGGCAGCGTCTTAAAATACGAAATTTACGGCATTCTGCTTATTACATTCTCGGTGATTGCTCTGTCCGGCGAGGCAGCCGTGGGCAGGTCTCTTTCTAACCTGGCTGGCTACCTGCTTGGCAGATTTTACTTCGTGCTTCCCTTGGTGGGCATCTATTATGGATTGTCAGTCATGATCTTCCGCAAATGGCCCACCAACTGGTCGAGCCGCTATACTGGAGTCTTTCTCCTGGTCCTTTCGCTCTGTCTTATGAGTACCATCTCGACGATGGAACAGAAGCTTGGACCCGTTTCAATGCTGCATCCCGGCAATGTCATTTCACAGACGCAGAAGGATTTGGCCGCTGCTCTGAAACCCGGCGCTGAAAGCGATAGCGTCTACATGCTCGGTAAAGATATCGGAGGCGGTTACGCGGGCGGGCTGACATTCGCTCTGCTGCTAATGCTGTTCGGGACGCTTGGCGCGAAGCTGATCATGATCGTGATGCTGGCGATCAGCTTCATGCTGGTGACGAACCTTTCCTATATCGAGCTGTTCGGTCTTCTGCGCGTCAGGCTGGTGAAGCTGGCCAAGGAGCTGAAGAAGAGAGCGGCCAATCGGCCGAAGGCCGTTCCCATAGCAAGCCGTACATCCGGCGGCAGAGGGAAGGCGCAGCATGTGGAGGCTGAAGAGGATGAGGAAGACGAGGAGGAACAGGAGACGTCGCTGCCAAGCCGCAAGGCTCCTCAATTCTTCGAGCGGCTGATGCAGCGCAAGCCAGCCCGGGAACGTGTAGAATCTAACCCGGAATTGGAGGAAGAGCCTGCGCTTCCGGCTGAAGCCATGCCGATTATGTCGGGATTCACGGCATCTTCGAATGACAACTTTGATGACTTCGAAGATTTTCATCCGGAGGAAGAGGATCTGGAAGAGGTTACGCCGATTATCCGCGATTTCTTCCAGCATATCCGCTCGGAGGGGCTGAGCGAAGAAGAGCGGGAGGAATGGGGCGAGTTCTCGCCTGCGGCCCGCAGCAGCATGCGTACTGGAGATCTGGAGCTGGACACTGGACAGACGCCGAATGATTTCGGCGATCCCGAACTGTCACAAGCGGAGCCTGATGCATTGGCAGCGGAAGTGGGCAGTGTGACGGACGCAGTGTCGACCGGATCTGCCGAGCCGATATCCGGGGCGGAAGAGCCCAAACCGGTGCCGAAGCCAAAGCCGTACAAGCTTCCGCATTTCCGTCTGTTGTCCAAGCCTAACAACGGCGGAAAGGGCAGCGATCAGAATGACTATATGCAGACGGCCCGCAAGCTCGAGGCGACGCTCGAGAGCTTCGGCGTACGCGCCAAGGTTCTTGAGGTCGTACGCGGACCAGCGGTTACCCGCTACGAAATCCAGCCGGATATCGGGGTCAAGGTTAGCCGGATCGTTAATTTGACGGATGACATTGCGTTGGCGCTGGCGGCAAAGGACATCCGGATGGAAGCGCCTATCCCGGGCAAATCCGCGATCGGCATCGAGGTGCCTAATCCGGAGGTATCGTTGGTTACCATGAGAGAAGTGATGGAGACCCCAATTTTCCAGGAGGCAGAATCCAAGCTGACAATCGCCTTCGGACGCGATATTTCGGGCCAGACCATTATCGGCAATCTGGCACGGATGCCCCATCTTCTTGTTGCCGGCGCTACGGGTTCCGGCAAGTCGGTCTGCATCAACGGCATCATCACGAGCATCTTGTACAAGGCGAAGCCGGAAGAAGTCAAATTTCTGATGGTCGACCCCAAGATGGTCGAGCTGAATGTATATAACGGCATTCCACATCTCATGGCTCCTGTGGTTACCGATCCGAAACGCGCCAGCCTGGCCCTTAAGAAGATCGTGGTCGAGATGGAGAAGCGGTACGAGCTGTTCTCCAAATCGGGAACGCGCAATGTGGAAGGCTATAATCAGCTGATGAAGGATAATCCCGCCGCCGTCCTGCCCTACATCGTCGTTATCGTTGACGAGTTGGCCGATTTGATGATGGTCGCCGCGGGCGATGTCGAGGATGCCATATGCCGGCTTGCCCAGATGGCGCGCGCGGCCGGCATTCACCTGATTATCGCTACCCAACGACCGTCCGTAGACGTTATTACCGGCGTTATCAAGGCAAATATCCCGTCCCGTATCGCTTTCGGTGTGTCTTCACAGGTGGACTCCCGGACGATTCTCGATATGGCGGGTGCGGAGAAGCTGCTCGGACGCGGAGATATGCTCTTTATGCCGATGGGTTCCTCCAAGCCGATTCGCGTTCAGGGCGCTTTCATGAGTGATGCGGAAGTGGAAGCGATCGTTCATTATGTCAGCAGCCAGGGCGAAGCGGAATACGATGAGTCGATCGTACCTGAGATTGACGAGATGTCTTCGGAAGCCGAAGAGCCGCAGGACGAACTGTATGATCAAGCAGTTCAGATCGTGCTTGAGGCGAAGCAGGCATCGGTCTCCCTGCTGCAGCGCCGGATGCGCGTTGGATATACCAGAGCTGCGAGGCTGATCGATTCCATGGAGGCACGGGGCGTAATTGGGCCATATGAGGGAAGCAAGCCGCGCGAGGTGCTGATATCGCTTGAGCAATATCAGCAGAACCGGATTAGCTCCTGAGCAGCGGTATAAAGGAGTGGTCAGGCGTTCCTTCTCATCGGAGGGGAACGCCTTTTTGTCGTCCGAAATCAGGAGACATCCTCTTGGAACCACCGTGCCGCCTGCCTCAGTGCTCATCATTGCCTCTCTTGGAGGGAGTGCATAGGATTACCGCCGTGTCGTCATAATAACGGTAGCCATCCATGCAGAACTTACAAGAGAAAGGTAGAGCGAAGCCCAATGAAGAATCAAAAGCTATGGATAATCGCCGTTCTTGCCCTGGTTGTGGCATCGGCGCCGCTGGTGGAACACTTCTCGGCCCCTAAGAGCACCGTTCGTTCAGAGCAGAGGCAGGATGCTTCTTCAGCGGCGGAAGCCACTGATGATTCGGCCATGCCTGTATTCGGAACGACGCCGCTTAAATACGGCGCATCCGGGCAGGATGTATATGAGCTGCAGGGCCGCCTCAAGTATTTGGGTTACTATGACGGCAAAATCGACAGCAGCTTCGGCAGCTCCACGCTGAAATCGGTGAAATGGTTTCAGTGGAAATTCGGGATGGTCGCCGATGGTGTCGTCGGTGCCAAGACGAAGCTGAGATTGTACAATGCCACCAAGGCGTGGCGTCCAACCGAACCTTCTGAGGGAACGGCTACAGCCGGTAAAAATAAGGAGTCCAACAAAACAAATACCGCTGCGGCCGAGCTGTCGTCCGGCAATTCCATGGGACTGTCCGAGAACGATTTAAAGATCATGGCTAATGCTGTGTATGGAGAATCCCGAGGCGAGCCCTTTGAAGGCCAGGTGGCGGTAGCTGCGGTCATTTTGAATCGGGTGAAGTCGCCGAGCTTCCCGAATACGCCGTCGGGGGTAATCTTCCAGCCTGGCGCATTCACAGCAGTAGCGGACGGGCAGATTTATCTGGAACCCAATGAGACTGCCCGGAAGGCCGTGCAGCAGGCTCTGAACGGCTGGGATCCTTCTGGCGGCTGCCTGTATTATTTCAATCCCAAAACCGCAACATCAAAATGGATTTGGTCCCGGCCGCAGGTGAAAACGATCGGCCAGCACATTTTCTGCATGTAAGCCTTAGCCGCTATGCCCGGTTGCTCCGGAATACGCGGCTCCATGGAAGCAACCGGCCGATTCTCCGCCGGTTGCTTCCTTACTTTGGAATGGTTTAGAATGAATACTACTTCATAAACTTGGAATATAGGCATCCCATTCAAGCCGTAAAGGAGTTTTGGACTTGACCAATCACGTGTTCCATCATAGCGACGCAGGCGGCATCCGGATTCATGTTTTGCCGACCAAGACGTTTAAGACTTATGCAGTTTCACTATACGCCGGCATTCCGCTTGCTGAAGAGACGGTAACCCCTACCGCTCTTATTCCCTTTGTGCTGCGCCGCGGAACGGTCAGCTATCCGGAGACGACCCGGTTCCGGGAGCGTCTGGAGGAGCTGTACGGAGCGGGCTTTGGCTTCGATGTATACAAACGGGGAGATTATCAGATCGTTCAGTTCCGTATGGATACGATCAATGACTCCTTCGTGTCTACGAAGGAGAACCTGCTGGAGCAATCCTTCGCTTTTCTGGGTGAAGTGCTGACGAAGCCCGCTCTGGAGAACGGAAGCTTCCGCTCCTCCTATGTGCACACCGAACGCGAGACGGTCCGCAAGAAGCTCGAGTCCATCGTCAATGACAAGATTCGTTACGCTGCCGAACGCTGTATGGAGGAAATGTGCCGGAACGAACCATACCGGCTTAACGCGCTGGGACAGCGCAAAGATTTGGAAGGCATTACGCCGGACTCGTTATATCAGTCATATCAGTCTTGGCTGAACAGTGTGATTCTTGATTTGTATGTGGTCGGAGACACGACTCCGGAGGAAGTGGAGCAACTGGTAACCCGCTATTTCGGACTTGGCAGCCGCAAGGATGCTCCTTACCAGTCTTGCTTCACGCCCAAGACCGTGTCCGAGGTTAAGACCATCGAAGAAGTGATGGAGGTCGGACAGGGCAAGCTCAACATGGGGCTGCGCACCTCAATTACTTACGGCGATGACAGCTACGCCCACATGCTGATGTATAACGGGATTCTTGGAGGCTACCCGCATTCCAAGCTGTTCGTGAATGTGCGCGAGAAGGAGAGCCTCGCCTATTATGCGTCCTCCCGTTACGACGGCCACAAGGGCATCGCGACGATTCAGTCGGGCATCGAAATTCCGAACTACGCCAAAGCAGTTGACATCATTCGCAAGCAGCTCGAGGATATTAAGGACGGCCAGATCAGCGAACTGGAGCTGATTCAGACGAAGGCTATGATTCGCAATCTGTTGTCTGAGATTCAGGACTCCGCTTTTGAAATGATTTCGTATGACTTTAACCGTCAGCTGTCCGGGAAAGACCGGAGCACCGAGGAACTGATGCAGCAGATTGAAGCTACCGGTGCGGAGGACGTGAAGCGGGCCGCCGAAACGGTCCAGTTGGATACGATTTATTTCCTGACAGGGCAGAAGGAGGAATAGCGGATGGAACAGATCCATTACGAACGGCTCCAGGAGACGCTGTATGCGGAAGAGCTGGATAACGGACTGAAGGTATTCGTGCTGCCAAAGCCGGATTTCAAGAAGACTTATGCTACATTTGCAACCAACTACGGTTCGATTGATAATCACTTTAAGGTAGCGGGCGGAGAGGAAATCTCGGTTCCTGATGGCATCGCCCATTTTCTGGAGCATAAAATGTTCGAAGAGCCGGAAGGCGATATTTTTGCGACTTTTGCCTCCAACGGAGCGTCAGCCAACGCTTTTACAAGCTTTGAGCAGACCGTATACTTATTCTCCGCGACGGAGAAGATTGAGACCAATTTAGAGACACTGATCGATTTCGTGCAGCGGCCTTATTTCACCGATCAGAACGTCGAGAAGGAAAAAGGGATTATAGGCCAGGAGATCAACATGTATGCCGATAATCCGGATTGGCGGGTGTACTTCGGATTAATCGAAGCGATGTATTCGGTCAACCCGGTACGGATCGATATCGCAGGCACGGTGGAATCGATCTCCACGATCACCAAAGAGACGCTGTACACCTGCTACAACGCGTTCTATCACCCGAGCAACATGCTGCTGTTTATCGTGGGAGGCGTTGATCCCCAAGCGGTTCTGGACCTGGTTCGTAGCAATCAGGCGCGCAAAGCGTATGAGACTCAGGGCGAAATTGATCGTATTTTTGCAAAAGAGCCTGTGGAGGTCGGCCAGACGCGATTGGAGAACAAGCTGCCTGTATCGATGCCCAAATGTCTGTTCGGATTTAAGGAACGGGAAGCCGGCCTGACCGGAAAAGATGCTGTCCGCAGGGATCTCACCACCAAGCTGATGCTTGACCTGCTTCTTGGCAGCAGTACATCCCTGTATCAGAAGCTGTACGATGAAGAGCTGATTACCGACAGCTTCGGCCATGAATACAACAGCTCCCCGCAGTATGCATTCTCAGCGATCGGCGGCGATACGAAGGACCCCGAGCTTCTTCTTAAGCGAATCCGGGAGGAGATTGAGCCGCTGCTTGTGTCCGGGTTCAATGAATCCGATTTTATTCGGGCCCGCAACAAGAAGATCGGCGGTTATTTGCGGATGCTGAACTCCCCCGAGAGCATTGCGCATGAATTTACGCGCTATCAGTTCAGGGGCGGAGATTTCTTCGACGTGCTGCCGCAGTATGAATCGATCACGCTCGAGGAAGTCAACGAACGCTTGCTTTCACACATCGACTGGAATCAGCTGGCGGTATCTGTGGTGGTGAATCCTTAGTGAATGGCCTGGGAGGAATCGGCAAGCCGCTTGGAGAAACGACAGTGCTGGTAACGGGAGGAAGCGGGGGAATCGGCGGAGCGATCGTCGAACGCTTTGCCTCGGCAAGGATGAAGGTTGTCGTCCACTATATGAATTCACACGAAGCGGCCAATGAGGTTGCCAGAAAGTGCATGGAAGCCGGAGCGCAGGTGATGACGGTGTCGGCCGACCTTCGGGATAAAAGCCAGCTGCTGCGCATGGCCGAAAGGCTTGAAGCGAACGGCATGCAGCCGGATATTCTGGTCAACAACGCGGGCAGATCCCACTATGGAATGCTCGCCGACCTTTCCGAAGAAGAATGGGATGACGTAATGGCGGTCAATTTAAAAGGCACATTTCTGTGCAGTCAGATTTTCATGCCCTATATGGTGTCGCAGCGCTATGGCCGGATTATCAATGTATCCTCCGTATGGGGGATTTCGGGGGCTTCCTGCGAGGTCGCTTATTCAGCCAGCAAAGGAGGGGTCAATGCTTTTACAAAGGCTCTGGCCCGCGAGCTAGCTCCTTCGGGAGTTACGGTTAACGCGGTGGCTCCCGGAGCCGTCCGGACTTCAATGCTGGATAATCTGGCTGAGGATGAAGTGCGGATGCTGGAGGAGGAAATTCCGGCCGGGCGATTGGCGCTTCCGGATGAAATTTCCTCGCTGGTGTATTTTTTGGCGCTGCCTGAGTCGGGATATATCAACGGCCAGATTATTAGCCCGAACGGTGGATGGATTACCTGATGTTACCGAACTCACCCGGGATTACGGATGCTTCTTGAGGGCATTATAAAGCTGTTGCTTATAAATCTTAAATTTGTAGACAGGCGCTTCAACAGCATCGCGCCGGTCCAATCACGAAGGAGGATTTCATATGTCAACAGAATCAACTGTCATCAAGAACTACGATACCTGGAAGAGATTTTTGGGTGAACGGGTCATTCAGGCCGAAAAAGTCGGCATGAGCGAGGACACCATTTCCAAGCTGGCTTACGAAATCGGGGAATTCCTCGATAAGAAAGTCGACCCGCAGAACGCTTCGAACCGGGCGATCAAGGAGCTGTGGGATGTGGGCGACGAAAGTCAGCGCCAGACCATCGCTTCCCTTATGGTGAAGCTGGCGAAGCAAAACGCATAACCTGCGGAGAGCTCCCCTTTGGGGAGCTTTTCTATGCGGTGAGAACGCTTCTGGGTATTACTTCTAGATCTAATCCGGGCTTTGACCTTGCCTTTCAATTTCTTTTTATATATCATTAACATGACCCGTGTAACGGAGAGGCTTGTCGGATCATGTGGAATTCCGGCAAACGGCGGAAGAAGCGTCAATTCACAATACGAGGTGTAGAAGTTGGAATACAAACAGTGGTACATGGAATACAAGATACATAAGAATCGGCCCGGGCTTCTTGGAGACATCGCCTCCATGCTCGGGATGCTTGAGGTCAACATCCTGACCATCAACGGCGTGGAAGGCAAGACGCGGGGAATGCTGCTTGAAACGGATGACGACGAGAAGATCAGCCTTATGGGCGACATGCTCAAGAAGGTGGAGAATATTACGGTTACCGCCCTGCGCGCTCCGCGGCTGGTTGATATTTTGGCTGTCCGTCACGGCCGCTATATCGACAGGGACTCCGATGACCGGAAGACATTCCGGTTCACCCGCGACGAGCTTGGTCTTCTTGTCGATTTTCTCGGGGAACTGTTCAAGCGCGAAGGCAGCCAGGTTATCGGTCTCCGGGGCATGCCGAGAGTCGGCAAGACGGAATCGATCATCGCCGGCAGCGTGTGCGCCATGAAGCGTTGGACCTTTGTCTCTTCGACCATGCTTCGTCAGACGGTGCGCAGCCAATTGGCTGAGGATGAGATGAACCCGCATAATGTGTTTATCATCGACGGTATCGTCAGCACCATCCGATCCAATGAGAAGCATTACAATCTCCTGAAAGAGATTATGGCTATGCCGAGTGTGAAGGTCATCGAGCACCCCGATATTTTTGTGCGGGAATCTGAATATACGTACGACGACTTTGACATTCTGATCGAGCTTCGCAACACGCCGAGTGAGGAAATTGTATACGATACTTTTACCGGCAGCTACAGCGACGATCTGTAACAACATATACAACGAGGAGGTCATAGCATGTCGGAACTGGGCCGGCAGTTGAAAGAGGCTCGTCTGCAGAAAGGCATGAGTCTTGACGATGTTCAAGAGGTTACGAAAATTCGCAAAAAATATCTCGAAGCGATCGAGGCGGGAGATTACAAGGTGCTCCCCGGAAGCTTCTATGTCCGTGCATTTATCAAGACATACGCGGAGGCGGTCGGCCTCAATCCTGACGAGTTGATGCAGGAGCCGGGAAGCGTTCCCGCGCCTGTACAGGAGTCGTCTACTATGGAGTCTGTGCTTCAGAGCCGAAGCCGCAGACCCGAGAGCGGACGGAATCCGAAATGGCTGCCGACGCTACTGATGTGGATTTTTCCCGTACTGATTGTAGTGGTCATTTATATGTATGCTTCCGATTGGGGCAAATCGAACGACAAGCAGACGGACGTGAGCCCGATTACCACCAGTACGCAGATGCCTTCACCTGTAGCGGCTTCGGCCGGCGCAGGCGGGGCGACGCCTTCTCCTTCGGCCGGAGCTGCAGGGGAATCTGCGGTTCCGTCGGGAGAAGTCTCTCCTTCGCCATCGCCGTCGGTATCTCCGTCACCTGACGCGGGCAGCGGCGCAGTGGTTCAGGACGGCAAATCCGGCAAAACCACGATATTCAAGGTGTCAGGGGCGAATCCGCAGGTGGTTATAACCGCTAGCGGCAAGAGCTGGCTTGAAGTATATCGCGGCACGAATTCACAGGGCGAGAAGCTCAGCTATGGAAGCACCGAAGCCGGAGATACGCTGAATTTTACACTCGACAGCCAGGGCATGTATATCAAGTCGGGATACTCTCCCGCGACCCAGATCACGGTTAACGGCCAGCCGGTTACGGACGGCAAATCGACGTCCCGTATTTTGCTGAAGCTGGATGACGGTTCGTCGACCGAAGGCTCAGGCACTACCGGCGATACCGGTACGGATGGCACTCAGGATGCCGGAAACACTACCGGCCAATAAAGGCTGAAGTGTTGTATAGACTTAGCAGAGATGGAGAACCTATTAATGTCTAGCAGTTCATCCATTGAAGCGAGGTGTACAATCGATGACGGTCAGTTGGATCGTAACCGGACTTGGGATCATTGTTAGTCTGCTCGGTTATTATTTGACACCCAGTGCTTGGGGTTACGGAATATTGGGGTTCGGCCTGGCGCATATCGTTCTGGGCGTTCTGGATATGTTCCGTGCCCCGGCCCGGAGCAGATAACGGAGCTATACAGCTTCATGTTTGACAGCAGCACGCCTCCCGGGCAAGGGTGAAACACCCCTTGTGGGAGGCTTGTTTGTTATATAGCGGACAAATGGAAACAGGGCGGTTAGACTTGTCCGCCGCTTTTTCATATAATATAAGCTGAAACTTGTAGCAAAGGGCGTGAAACGATGGCTTCGGAAAGCTCATTCGACATTGTATCCAAAATGGACATTCAGGAATTAACCAACGCGATCCATCAGACGGAGAAAGAGATCCAGAACCGCTTCGACTTCAAAGGCACCAAGAGCAACCTCAAGCTGGAAAAGGACGCGTTGATTATCGTATCGGACGACGAGTATAAGCTGAATGCGGTAATCGATATTTTGCAATCCAAAATGGTGAAGAGAGGAATTACCCTGAAGAACCTGGATTTCGGCAAAATCGAGCCGGCGGCGCTTGGCACGGTACGCCAGCGGCTAGGATTGAAGCAGGGGATCGATCAGGAGAACGCCAAGAAGATCAACGTGCTCATCCGCGATTCCAAGCTTAAGGTCAAGAGCCAGATCCAGGGCGACCAGATCCGGGTCACGGGCAAGAGCCGCGACGATCTGCAGCAGATCATCAAACTTCTCAACAATGCGGATCTTCCGCTGGACCTGCAGTATACCAATATGAAATGACCCCTTTATCCCCGCAGATGACCTGAAGCCAGCAGGCTCTGCGGGGTTCTGCGTGTTTTTGACAGCGCAAATGCGGCTATATTATACTTGTTGAGATAATGTGGATAGGGATTGGGATTAAGGCTTAGGGCTTTCATTATTGGGGGATGACCATGACAGAAAAAATCAACATCGTAACGCTCGGATGCGAGAAGAATCTGGTCGACTCGGAAATTATGTCCGGGTTGGTTCATGAACGCGGATACACGCTCGTGGAGGAGAAGGAAGAGGCAACAGTCATTATCGTAAATACTTGCGGCTTTATCGATGCGGCGAAGGAAGAATCGGTCAATACGATTCTGGAGCTAGCGGAGCTGAAGGAGAGCGGCAATCTAAAAGCGCTGATCGTTTCTGGCTGCCTGACGCAGCGGTACAAGGCCGAGCTGATGGAGGAAATGCCGGAAATCGATGGGATTGTGGGCACCGGCGACTTCCATAACATCGTGCAGATTGTGGATGAAGCTGTCAGAGGCCGGCGTCCGGTATGGGTCGGCAATCCGGTATTCAATTATGAAGAGGCGCTTCCCCGCAAGGTGTCGACACCGCGTTTCACGACTTATGTGAAGATTGCGGAGGGATGCGACAACAACTGTACCTTCTGCAGCATTCCTATCATGCGGGGGGCATTCCGCAGCCGCACCATGGAATCCGTTGTTTCGGAGGTGCAGACACTGGCTTCGCAAGGCGTTAAGGAAGTCAGCCTTATCGCTCAGGATTCCACCAATTACGGGACAGACTTGTACGGCGAGTTCAAGCTTCCCGAGCTTTTGAACCGGGTAAGCGAAGTAGAAGGAATCGAATGGGTCCGGCTTCATTATGCATATCCCGGCTTTTTTACCGAAGAGCTGATCAAGACGATGGCATCCAACCCGAAAATCTGCAAGTATGTGGACATGCCGCTGCAGCACAGCGAAGACTCCATTCTGAAGCGGATGCGCAGGCCGGGCAGGCAGCGCGATACACGCGAACTCGTTGCGCGCATTCGGGAATATATTCCGGAAGTCTCTCTGCGCACCTCGCTGATCGTCGGATTTCCCGGGGAGACAGAAGAGGATTTCCAGCGTCTTTGCGACTTTGTGAGTGAAATCGGCTTTGACCGGCTCGGCGTATTTACATATTCCATGGAAGAAGGAACGCCGGCCTCCCGACTGCCGAACCAGGTGCCGGAGGACGTGAAGGAATGGCGGGCCAATACTTTGATGGAGCTGCAGCGGGAAGTAACGAAGAATCGTGGCAGCCGGTTTGTGGGACAGGTTCTGGACGTTCTGGTGGAACGTTACGACGGACGCAGCGATGTGTATGTGGGCCGTTCGCAGTACGACGCACCGGAGATTGACGGAGAGGTGTTTGTCAAGGGCAGCAATCTCGGCATTGGGGAAATGACGAAGGTCCGGATCACCCACGCTTTTGAATATGATTTGTCAGGGGAGGAACTTCAGTGAATTTACCCAACCGCATTACATTAGCCCGCATCTGTTTGATTCCCATCATGATGTTTTTTCTGCTGGTCGATCTCAATATTTACCCGGAGCCGCTGCATTGGGGTTCGTTTCAGCTTCCGGTGAACCATCTGATCGCTGCCGTTATCTTTTTGCTCGCGGCCAGCACAGATGGCATCGACGGATATATCGCCCGTAAATATAATATGGTGACCAATCTTGGCAAGCTGCTCGATCCGCTGGCGGATAAGCTGCTTGTTACGGCTGTTCTGATCTCGCTCGTTGAACTGGGAAGATGCGATTCCTGGATCGCCATCGTCATCATCAGCCGTGAATTTGCTGTGACCGGACTCCGGCAGGTCGCGCTGCTCGACGGCAAAGTTGTCGCGGCCAGCAAATGGGGAAAGGCGAAGACGGTTTTGCAGATCGTTGCGATCTCGCTGCTGCTCCTTAACAATTTCCCGCTCGAGTTCGTGGGCATCCCTTTTGACACGATCGCCATTTGGGCCGCGGCGCTTATTACGATCTACTCGGGAATCGATTATTTTGTGAAGAACAAGGATCTGCTTCAATCGCACCATGCCTGATTCAAATCAGACAGCAAGCTTACAACCACCTGAAGCAAGGCTGAATCGGGGCAGCGGGACCGGATCCTGACTGCCCTGTTCTTATACGCCAGTATTGGCGGTTGATCATAGGAGGCGAAAGGTATGAAAGCAGAAATCATTGCGGTCGGCACCGAGCTGCTGCTGGGTCAAATTGTGAACAGCAACGCCCAGTTCCTCTCCGTTGAGCTTGCCGCACTCGGAATTGATGTCTATTTCCAAACTGTCGTTGGGGATAACAGCAGCCGGCTGCAGCAGGCCATAGAAATTGCCAAAACACGGGCGGATCTTATTCTGTTTACAGGCGGAATCGGGCCGACGGAGGACGATCTGACGAAGGATGCGCTGGCTGCATCCCTGGGCCGGGGACTCTATCTCGACCCTGTGGCGATGAGCCATGTGGAGCGCTTCTTCAGTGAGCGCGGGGTCAGCATGACAGAGAACAATCGCAAGCAGGCACTGGTCATTGACGATTCGACTCCGCTGCACAATGAGTCCGGACTGGCGGTAGGGGTAGCCCTGAAGGATCAGAATACATACTATGTCGTTCTGCCCGGCCCGCCTCGGGAGATGAAGCCCATGTTCGCGAACAAAGCGAAACCGTGGCTGCTTCAGCATGCTCTGACCGAAGAAATGCCGCTGTATTCCAAAATGCTCAAGTTCGCCGGAATCGGGGAATCGCTGCTTGAAGACAAGTTGATCAACCTGATTCATGGTCAGAATGATCCCACCCTTGCTCCATACGCCAAGGAAGGCGAGGTCACGGTCCGGATTTCGACCAAGGCGCCTTCTCAGAATGAGGCAATGGCGAAGCTGGATGCGCTGCAAGAGAAGATCCGGAATATACTTCCGGAGCATCTGTACGCCGATACCGACGTTCCGCTCGAACAGGTACTGGTGGAATGGATGGCGAATGCCGGAATTACGGTCAGCTGCGCCGAGAGCTGTACTGGGGGCATGCTCATGGAAAGCCTGACCAGCATTCCCGGCAGCTCATCGGTTTTTCAGGGAGGCATTGTGTGCTATTCCAATGAAATGAAGATGAAGCTGCTGAATGTTCCGCAGAATTATCTCGAAGGGGAGGAAGCTCCGGGAGCAGTCAGCCGTGAGGTGGCCCAGGCTCTGGCGGAGCAGGTCCGTACAATTGTGGACAGCGATTTCGGCCTGTCGGTAACCGGTGTCGCAGGACCGGGCCATTCGGAGCGGAAGCCGGTTGGCCTTGTCTATATCGGAATCGCAGAGCGAAACGGCAGAACGGATGTGTTCGAGCTAAGGCTGAGAGGCGACCGGCAGAACATCCGGGTCAACTCTGTCAAGGCGATCCTGTACCGTCTGTGGCGCCGGCTTGTGGAACGCGGGTAAGTTAATCCGTATGGCAGCTCAGGCTGCAGGCTTGAAATGATTCCTCCAGGTCATATATAATGAATGTATTGCGGAAGAACCGTGGCATTGATCTCTCTTTGCCGCGGTTTTTGCTTTCAAATAGGTGATTTTATATGCTTCGGGTATGGAATTGGCCTTTCATTTGCCGGTAAACGCTAGTCGTCTATGGGACGTGTCAAGTCGTTATCCGTGGATGGTCAAGGCTTAAGCCAACGCTTGGCAGCGGTTCCGTTCCGTATTAGCTTCCTATTTCTAACGGAGTCAAGGCTTCGATCTCGATTTAACAATAAAAGGGAATTATGTGATACGAGGTCAAAAAAACGAATGTATGTTCGAAAAAATGCTTGGCAAACACCCCAAAACAAGGTACAATAGATCCATAGGAACAGTTGTTGCCCTTCCTGCAAAGTGTTCAATGAGATTTTTTATTATATAAATAGAGAAAAGGATGTGATCTGATTGTCAGATCGTCGTGCAGCGCTGGAGATGGCGCTTCGTCAAATTGAGAAACAATTCGGTAAAGGTTCCATTATGAAGCTGGGTGAGTCGACTCATATGCAGGTCGAAATCGTGCCGAGCGGATCGCTGGCTCTTGATATTGCGCTTGGAATCGGCGGCCTTCCGAAAGGCCGGATTATTGAAGTGTACGGACCAGAATCGTCGGGTAAGACGACAGTTGCCCTGCATGCCATTGCTGAAGTACAGAAGGCCGGCGGACAAGCTGCGTTTATTGACGCGGAGCATGCGTTGGACCCAAGCTATGCGAGCAAGCTGGGCGTCAATATTGACGAACTGCTGCTGTCCCAGCCGGATACGGGCGAACAAGCGCTGGAAATCGCCGAAGCGCTGGTGCGCAGCGGCGCGGTTGATATCATTGTCGTCGACTCTGTAGCGGCGCTTGTGCCGAAGGCGGAAATTGAAGGCGAAATGGGAGATTCCCATGTCGGTCTTCAAGCTCGTCTGATGTCCCAGGCTCTTCGCAAGCTGTCCGGGTCGATCAACAAATCGAAGACGATTGCTATCTTCATCAATCAGCTTCGCGAGAAGATCGGCGTTATGTTCGGCAACCCGGAAACGACACCGGGCGGACGCGCGTTGAAGTTCTATTCGACTATTCGTCTTGACGTACGGCGCGTAGAGAGCATCAAGATGGGCAACGACATCGTAGGTAACCGCACCCGCATCAAGGTTGTGAAGAACAAGGTTGCTCCGCCGTTCAAGCAGGCAGACATCGATATCATGTATGGCGAAGGTATTTCGAGAGAAGGCAGTCTTGTAGATATCGGAACGGAAATGGATATCGTCAACAAGAGCGGGGCCTGGTATTCCTATGAAGGCGAGCGTTTAGGCCAAGGCCGTGAGAACGCGAAGCAGTTCCTGAAAGAGAATCAGAACCTGGCCCTTACAATTGAGAACAAGATTCGTGAAGCGAGTAATCTCAGCACTCTTGTAGCCGCTCCGACAGAATCGGAACTGCAAGCGGAGAAAGAAGAAGAGCAGGCGCTGCTGGAAATCGAATAATCCGATGGATAGATATACAGGCGCCCTTGTCCTAACAAAGGCGCCTTTTTTAGTATGTCAAACTCAAAATATTGTGGAGGATACGCACCATGACGATACAGCTGGAAGCCGAGGATGACCGTCAGGAAGAGAACGTGCTGGCGGAGTTCCCGGATGGCGAGGAGCTGACGATAACCAAGGTTGAGAGGGAGCCCAGATCCGGTTACCGTTATCTGCTGCATTTCGGCCCTTACCGGTTGAGCGTTCATGAGGATATCATGATTAAATACCGGATGATCACGGGCAGTGTGTTCACCAAAGCGGAGCTGGAAGAGGTCGTCCTGGCCGACGAGAAGCAGAGAGCCTATGTGGAAGGTCTTCGTTATCTGGAGCGCAAGCCCCGGACAGCGATGGAGATGACCCGGCGTTTACGCCAGAAAGAAATCGGCGAGACTGTTGTTGAGGAAGTCCTGGGCCGGTTAATCCGGGAACGTCTGATCGACGACGATCAGTACGCGAGACAATGGGCGGAGCAGCGGGTGACCGCCCACCGCAGGGGCAAGCTGTGGGTGAGACAGGAACTGCGCGGCAAGGGGATCGCGAAAGAGACGATTGCCGAAGCGCTTGGAGAGATCAGTCCAGAGCAGGAGAAAGAGAGCGCCATGCAGCTTGGCGCCAAGAAATGGAATACGATCCGCGGGGATCTTATGGATAAGAGACGAAAGACCGGGGCCTTTTTGATGAGACGGGGATACTCCGGCGAAATCGTCCGAGTTGTGCTCAATTCCCTCAAGGAGGACGAAGCGGATGCAGGAGAATTCGAGGATTTGAATGAATTCGAGTGATCTCCTTGACTTTGTGCCTGGTATCGACTCTCTTGACAATGTCTTTTTATAAACTATAGAATATAACATGAATCGGCATGACATTGAATCCTTTTTCCTTCCCAAAAAAGGGTATCATTTTCAGGTTTGATTCACGTGTCAATTCATATGAAATGTAATCGCCGGATGCGGCGGGCAGTGTGCATGTGAAGCATGTGCAGTTCGGCAATCGGTGAATTTACCGGTTTTTTGTATGGTGATGAACGGATAGTTTGACAACTGCACAAATCCCAAGGAATGCCTTGGAGGAACCAACGAGGAGGTGAAACAGATGGCTACCTGGATCTGGATCATTATCGTTCTCGTTGTAGCGACATTATTCTTTGGGTTCGGTTATTTTATTCGGAAATCCCTTGCAGAAGCTAAAATTTCCAGCGCGGAGCAAGCCGCCGCCCTAATCGTGGAGAACGCGAAGAAGGAAGCGGAAGCGTTGAAGAAGGAAACGGTGTTGGAGGCTAAGGACGAAGTCCACAGAATCCGAACCGAGGCTGAGAAGGAAACTCGTGAACGTCGGAATGAAATCCAACGTCAGGAAAGACGGTTGCTGCAAAAGGAAGAATCGCTGGATAAAAAAATGGAATCGCTTGAACGAAAAGAAGAACAAGTGGCTAACAAAGAGAAACGAATTGATGAAACCCAGCAGCAAATCGAGGTCATTTACAAAAATCAGGTTACCGAGCTGGAACGCATCTCGAACCTGAGCATGGAAGACGCTAGAAGCATTATCCTATCCAATGTAGAACAGGAAGTCCGTCATGAAACCGCTCAGATGATCAAGGATATCGAGCAGCAGGCCAAGGAGGAAGCGGATAAGAAGTCCCGTGAAATCATTACGCTGGCTATCCAGCGCTGCGCTGCCGATCATGTGGCGGAAACAACGGTATCCGTCGTTACACTTCCGAATGAGGAAATGAAGGGCCGGATTATCGGACGCGAAGGCCGGAATATTCGTGCACTTGAGACTCTTACCGGCATCGACCTCATTATCGATGATACGCCGGAAGCGGTTATTCTGTCGGGATTCGATCCGATCCGCCGTGAAGTGGCGCGTACCGCGCTTGAGAAACTGGTGGCGGACGGGCGCATTCATCCAGCTCGCATTGAGGAAATGGTCGAGAAATCCCGCAAGGAAGTCGACGAGCGCATTCGGGAATACGGCGAACAGGCAACCTTTGAGGTTGGCGTTCACGGCCTGCACCCGGATTTGATCAAGATTCTCGGTCGATTGAAGTTCCGCACGAGCTACGGTCAGAACGTACTGAAGCACTCTATGGAGGTTGCTTATTTGACCGGACTGATGGCCGGTGAGCTTGGGGAAGACATCGTGCTAGCCAAACGGGCGGGATTACTGCATGATATCGGCAAAGCGCTGGATCATGAAGTAGAAGGTTCTCACGTCGAAATCGGCGTGGAGCTTGCGAAGAAATACAAGGAACATCCTGTTGTCATCAACAGTATCGCATCCCACCACGGGGATGCCGAAGCGACTTCGGTCATCGCCATGCTGGTCGGAGCAGCAGATGCCTTGTCTGCGGCAAGACCGGGCGCACGCCGGGAGACGCTGGAGACCTACATCAAGCGTTTGGAGAAGCTGGAGGAGATTTCCGAATCTTTCGAAGGCGTCGAGAAGTCTTATGCGATCCAAGCTGGACGCGAGGTGCGCGTCATGGTACAGCCGGATAAGATCGACGATGCCGAAGCTTTCCGTCTGGCGCGTGATATTACGAAGACGATTGAAAATGAACTGGATTACCCGGGTCATATCAAAGTTACCGTTATTCGAGAGACACGGGCAGTTGAGTACGCTAAATAGGTATAATCAGAAAAGTGGCGCCTCTGCGGTGTCACTTTTCTTTAACTTTAGATCCATTGCCGGCTGTACAAGCCGGTTCGCTGCATACAATTAGGAGGAGATTACGATCAAAGTTCTGTTTATCGGAGATATAGTCGGGAACACTGGACGCAAGGCACTGAAAGAGACGCTGCCGCTTCTTAAGGACAAATACCAGCCGCATATCATTATTGTTAACGGTGAAAATGCGGCCGCCGGCCGCGGCATCACTTCTGCAATCGCCAATGAATTTTTCAACTGGGGTGTTCACGGGATTACCATGGGCAATCATACCTGGGACAACAAGGGCATTTTCGATTTTATCGACGATGAGCCCCGCATGGTAAGACCGGCCAACTTCCCGCCCGGGACGCCGGGACAGGGATATACGGTTGTGAAGGGGAACGGCAAGCAGCTCGCGATCGTCAATCTGCAGGGCCGAACCTTTTTGCCAGCCATCGACTGTCCGTTCCGCACTGGTGAGGAAATTGTGGATGAGCTTAGACGTAATCATAAATGCATTCTGGTCGATTTCCATGCCGAAGCTACTTCTGAGAAGATTGCGATGGGCTGGTTCATGGATGGACGCGCATCTATTGTCGTAGGAACTCATACCCATGTGCAGAGTAACGATGATGTGATTTTGCCCGGGGGAACGGCTTATTTGACGGATGCGGGTATGGTTGGTTCAAGAGAAGGAATTTTGGGTATGGAAAAAGATGCGGTACTCTACAAATTTACAACCCAGCTTCCGTCCCGTTTTGTCGTCGATGAAGGAAAGTGGATGCTCCATGGACTGTTCACCGAGCTGGATGAAGACACCGGCAAAGCGAAGAAGCTTGAGAAGATCCGTATGCGTGAAGATGAGTGGGTAATGAATTAGAGCTGAGGCGAAGCGGCGACGGTTGGGTCTATAGGACGATTTTGTTCGGTCGTGGAGAATTGTGATCTTTGTTATATCGATAACTCGCATCTTTTGTACCAATTTCTGTGAAGGGATTCAAAAAAGAAGGAATTTTTCATTGCCGCGCGAATAACATCTAAAGTAGTGGAAGAACACCTATTCTTTTTCCCAGGGGAGGTACTTACTATGGATGTATTAAAAGTATCAGCCAAATCCAATCCGAATTCCGTTGCCGGTGCATTAGCAGGTGTTCTTCGCGAGCGTGGGGCGGCCGAACTACAGGCCATCGGGGCTGGGGCTCTGAATCAAGCTATCAAAGCAGTTGCGATAGCCCGGGGGTTTGTTGCACCAAGCGGCGTTGACCTGATCTGCATCCCTGCGTTTACCGACATTGTCATTGATGGAGAAGACCGAACAGCCATTAAATTAATCGTTGAGCCGAGATAGAAATAGAGAATTCAAGCAGTGAGCCTGTTTACGTAAAGTAGACAGGCTTTTTGCTATGGAATAAAAAGGAGGACAACTCTCATGAACAATCCGGGATCAAGTCAGCCAAAAGTCGAAGTGGCGGATTTTCACTGCGATGTGCTCAGCCGCCTGCTGGAGCATCCGGAGACCGATTTCTTGAAAGGCGGCCCGCTGGACGCCTCGGGGGAGAGATTAAAATCTGGAGGTGTCGTTCTTCAGTGCTTTGCCATCTATTTATCGCAAAAGTGGGGTATTCCGAAATTTGAGCTTATTCTGGGACAGATCGAGCGGTTTCGCCGGCAGGTGCTGGAGCAGGGAGGCGTGAAGCATCTTCGCTGGAAGGAAGAAGTGGAGAAGATCGGGCATACGCCCACGCCAGGGAACAGCACGCTCTGGGGGCTTTTGTCGATAGAGGGCGCGGAGGGGCTGGAAGGCAATCTGTTCTATGCGGAAGCGGCCTTCGACCTCGGAGTCCGGCTGCTTGGGCTTACCTGGAATTATGCGAATTGGGCGGCGGACGGCGTGCTGGAGCAGCGGAACGGCGGTTTGACGAACAAAGGGCGTAAGCTTGTGGAGTGGTGCAATCAGAAAGGCATGCTGCTCGATGTCTCCCATCTGTCGGAGGCAGGATTCTGGGAGCTTGCGGAGCTGGCCGCCCGCCCGTTCATAGCTTCCCATTCCAATGCGAAGGCAGTCTGTGGGCATGTCCGCAATTTGACCGATGAGCAGATTCGGGCCATCATATCAATGGACGGCAGGATGGGTCTGACGTTCTTCCCGCCGTTCGTCAGTGAACACGGTACAGCGGCGATTCCGGATCTGCTGAAGCATGTCGAACATGTATGCAGCCTTGGAGGAGAGAAGCAGCTTATGTTCGGATCGGACTTTGACGGTATCGATGCCTGGGTGGAGGGATTGGAGCATCCCGGCTGTTATCCGGCGCTGGTCGAGCAGCTGCTGGCCCGTTACCCCGAGGATCGGGTCAGAGGTTGGATGCACGGCAACGCGTTCACTTTTTTACATAAAAATTTACCTGCGGCTCCATAGGAGAGACTCCAGTATAGACAAAATCATCCATTGACGAAAATGCGAACTCTTGGTTATAAGGAGGCCTATCATGTATAGGTTCCTTTTTATTTTGGATGAAATAGGAGTATAATGGTCAGTGGCTTGTACAAATTATAGAGAAAATACAAGGAGTGACTTACGATGAGTAAGACAGTACCCGTAGGTGTGTCGGCCAGACATATTCACCTAACGCAAGAACATGTGGAGGCGTTGTTCGGACCTGGCTATCAGCTGACCGAATTCAAACCGCTCTCCCAGCCTGGACAATTTGCAGCCAATGAAACCGTAGCGGTTATCGGCAGCAAAGGCAAATTCGACAAAGTAAGAATTCTGGGACCGGTTCGTCCCGCATCCCAGGTTGAAATTTCCCGTACCGACGCATTTGCGATCGGCGTGAAAGCACCTGTCCGCGAATCCGGCAAGATCGATGGAACCCCTGGCATTACGCTGAAGGGACCGGCAGGCGAAGTTGAACTGGAGAAAGGCGTTATCGTGGCGGCCCGTCACATTCATTTTCATACATCCGATGCTGAAAAATGGGGCATTGCCGACAAGCAGCTGCTGAAGGTTCGTCTTGGCGGCGAACGCGGCCTTGTGCTGGAAAATGTCATTGCGCGCGTGTCCGAGAGCTTTTCGCTTGATATGCACATCGACACCGACGAAGCGAACGCTGCAGGCGCAAGCAACGGCGACACCGCCGAGATCGTCGATTAATCAGGTTACCTGTACGGTATCCTTAATACCATCCATATTTCACATGTACAAGTTAGCAGGCCAGGCGGGGGAGAAATCCCCCGCTTTTTTGGTTGTCTGGGGCATCAGTCCCAGCGGCAACTAATCGTACGCCCTGCACGGTGACATTCACAATCCTCTTAAAGCCTCTAAATAGTTCGGACATGATTACAGTGACATTTAACATTGCGCAAATCATTTCTGTCTATGCTCATGAACTTTCTTCGGTATAATAGAGGCAAACTGCCGGTTTCCCGAGGGTTCGTCCTTGAGAAGAAGGTGAAAGAAAGGTGAAAGCGTGAATAAAAAAGCCGTCAGGGCCTGGATCATGTACGATTGGGCCAATTCCGCCTATGCGACTACGGTGCTGGCTGCGGTGCTGCCCATTTTCTACAGCTCCGTTGCCGCCGACGGACTGCCCAAGAATACCGCCGCCTCTTACCTGGCCTATACGCATGCGATCGGTATGGCGCTTGTTGCCTTGCTGTCGCCGCTGCTGGGTGCGGTTTCGGATTTATCGGGTAAAAAAACGAGCCTGTTGACCTGCTTCTCACTGCTCGGTATGGCCGCAACAGCCGGCTTCGCTCTCGTGGAACGGGGAGACTGGCTGATAGCCTCCACACTTCTGGTTCTGTCGACGATCGGGTTCGCAGGGAGCAACTCCTTCTATGATTCAATGCTGCCCGACCTGGTGCCTTCGGAGAAACGCGATGAGATTTCGGCCAAAGGATATGCTGCCGGGTATGTGGGCGGCGGGCTGCTGCTGGCTGTGAATCTGGTCATGATCCAGATGCCTTCGGTGCTGGGCCTCAGCGATTCGCTGGCCGGAACGCGCCTCGCGTTCATATCCGTAGGGCTGTGGTGGCTCGTGTTCGCACTGCCGATCATGCGAAGAGTGCCTAATCTGCCCAGACAGAGCAAGGAGAACCTGAACGCGGCGGGCTATATGCGGGCGGGGGTACAACGGATCGCGGGAACGTACCGGGATATCCGGCGTTATCCGCAGCTGTTCAAGCTGATTGCTGCGTTCTGGTTCTACAATGACGGCATCAACACGATCATCCTGATGGCGACTATCTATGGCGCGACTATCGGCATCGGAACGAGCGATTTGATACTTGCGCTGCTGATTACACAGTTCGTCGGCTTCCCCAGCACGCTGCTGCTCGGAAAGGCAGCGGGCCGCCTTGGAGCGAAGCGGACGCTGATCATCTCGCTGCTGGTCTACGTGCTGATCGTTGCGCTGGGTTTCGGCATGACCAAAGCTGTTCACTTCTATGCGCTCGCTATTCTGGTAGGGCTTGTCCAAGGGGGAAGCCAGTCGATTTCACGCGCCATGCTCAGTGATCTTATGCCGGCACACCGTACCGGAGAGCTGTTCGGCTTCGTGAATATCACGAGCAAATTCTCCTCGATCTTTGGGCCGTTCGTGTTCGGACTTGTCGGACAACTGACCGGAAGCCAGCGTCTGGGGATTTTGTCGCTGATCTTGTTCTTCGGACTTGGCATTGCGATCCTCTTGAAAGTGAATGTGGAGCAGGGAAAGAAGGACAGCCTAGTGAAAACTGAGCCTGGTTCGTACGGGCTAAAGAGCGATACGGACGGGGCGGAAGGATTTGTCTCATAAAGAGCTTACCGGCCGGAAGGGATAGCAGTGAACGGGCAGGCAAGCTAAAAACCGCGAAGAACTGCCGAGGGGCTTTTCTTCGCGGTTTCTTTTGTTGAGGAGGCCAGCACTAGATTGGCAGAAAACCGTTGGACGCTTGAACAGAGCCAGAGCCTTCAGCTGCTTGCCGCAGTGTCCCAAATCGGCTCTGCATACTGATTGATCAGATTGGAGGCGCAGTCCTTGCCGGTATCATAGGAGCGGTTGCCCAAGAGACCCCGGAAATGCTCGCGCCGGTTATTCGCTTCAGCGGGATTGTGGGCGGACAGCCATCCGGCGAGCGCTCCGAGAACGGCACGGCCCTCTGCCAGCGCCAGCTCCCACAGCTCCGGCACGCTCTCCGTCCGGACCTCTGAATACAGGGCCGAATGCCGCCAGGGAGCTTTGCGTTCATTCAATACATCCAGCTTCGTCTCGGCCGGACTCGGCTTGCGGTAGAACAGTCCGGCATTCGGGCCGCGCACGATTTTTTTCTTCCAGCCGTGCGGGTCGAACAGCAGACGCTGCGCCAGCACCACATCCCGGTACGCTTCCTGCCAGCCGGACTGCGGGAAGCCTTCGGCTTCCACGAAATGCGAGACTGTCGTGTCATGAAGGATAGAGATAATGGAGGAAGGCAGCTTCGGACCTGCGTCGATTTGCTTCCAGCCCGGCTGCTCCCATGTACGCTCTCCGTTAAGCCAGGCGAGGAAGACGGTGTCCAGCAGTATTTCGAACCGCTGATGGTCCCTGTACTTGTATCCCGCCTTCCAATTGATGTAGGGATGGAGGTTTCGGTCCAGCAGATGATGCGTCACGAATCCGGCGAAGTAGGCCGTAGCCTGCTCCCGCTGCGCATCCGGAAGTTCAAGCACCCGGTCCCAGAACTCCATCAGGACCGGCCCGCAGTTGGTGCCATGAATGAGGTCGCCGATGAGACCGGCCTGGATGTCTTTTTTCCAAGGGAGAAAACCGTAGTAATACAACAGATCAGGTCCTTGACATCCCAACTGGTACAGCTGCCGCCACCGCTGCGAAGCGGCCGGGAACAGCCGGCTGCCTTGCAGATCGCGTTCAAGCTGTCGTCCGTACTCGATATGCATCCACAAATTAGGCACCTTGATTCCTCCCACTATAAATTAATAAAATCTCTTGTTTACTCACTCTTTCTCGGATTTTCACTCATTGACAGATCGAGAGATGGAGAAGTCATGTAAGGATGACATTATTTTCTGGAGGAGCCGGTGGCGGGAATAGAGGTCGGGGGATTATTTCCAACCCTTAGATAATTCCTCTGATCGCACCTTGGATATCCACACCTTCTTTTGACGGCTTACCCTCCCATGTCACGCTGGGTCTTAGCCCTTACATTCCTTCGTTCTGCCTCTCAAAAGGTGGACGCCGTTTCTTGCTCCTTTACAGGGTCGTTGCCCTTATGGAATAATTCCTACGGCTGCTCCGTGCTTCCGTTGTCTTGGCTCATTCCGGTCCGGCGGTAAACATGAATTCGGTTTGGCTTAAGCTGCCATCTGTAACTGAGCCTGACGCACCGGCCCTAACACGTCGTTTGCGTTGTACGGAACCTGCTTGGTTCCGAGCGTATGAAGCACGCGAATGAGCTTCCCACACAAGGCTACAAGGGATTGCTTTTTCTTGAGCGGATTTTGACTTCGCTTGGTGAAATACTGGTGCAGTGCCTTAAACTCGGCGTTCTTTGCCACCATGGGCATCACCGCCCGGAACAGCAGCGCCCTTAGGCGTGCGCGTCCACGTTTAGTAATACTGGATTTGCCCTTTTTCTTTCCCGAACTGTTCTCCTTGAGGTTTAGTCCGGCGAGCCGAATAATCTGCTGTCCATGCTCGTAACCGCTCAGATCCCCGACTTCGGCGAGAAACCCTGCCAACGTAACTACGGCTACGCCCGGAACGGTAAGCATCTCTTTCGTTCCCGGAATTTGAGCAAGGAGACGTTCCACCTCGGCCAGAATCTCTTCGAGTTGTCTGGCGAACATCTCATACTGCTCCAGAAGCGTCTTGATCTCCACTTTCGCTCCGGGAAGTCCTTCCGTAAGCCCGATGGAACGCCTCGCCGTTTCCATGAGGTGCAGCGCTCGTTTCGCCCCTACGGCTCGTTTTACGTCTTTTTTCCACCGCTGGACAATGGCCTCTGTGCCCATCTCTACGATTTCTCCTGGCGTTGGAAACTCGCTAAGCGTAATGCGTGATGCCTTGCCTTCCCAGTCTTTGAACACCTGCGTGTACTCCGGAAAAAAGCGGTCCAGCCAGTTCTGCACCCGTCTTTGCACCTGTCCGAAGTTCACCATGATCTTCTCCCGAAGATTCATGAGAATCCGCAGGTCGGCGTAAACGCTCGTTGGCAGTTTGGGCTCGCTGTACTTCCCGTTTCGCACCAAATCGGCAATGACCTTGGCATCTTTATAGTCACTTTTCGTGGGTGAATTGTCTTCCAGTTCTTTGCTTTTGTGTACGTGATGCGGATTCACAATGACCAAAGGAATGCCCTGCCGCCCTAAATATTCCGCCAGCGTAAACCAGTAGTGTCCGGTGGGCTCAATACCGAAGAGGACGTCACTCTTGGCATGCTCCTGCTGAAGCTCCTTCATCCACTGAACCAGTTGCTCGAGTCCGGCACGGGTATTAGAGAACACACAATCCTTACCCAGTTCGATCCCTCGAAAGTCTATGGCGCGAGCCACATGGGTATCTTTGGCGATATCTGCGCCGACCACGAGGGTATTTTCGGAAATTCGGGTGATTCGTTGATTCTGTTTCTTCGATTGTTTATACTTCATGATAGAGTGCCTCCTATGCTGAAATTGTTCTTTGGTCGGAACGTTTCCCAGTATACAGAAGGCGCTTTTTTCATTCAAACCTCAGATTAATTCATTACAGGAATGGCTCCTTTATCCTGTTATTCCTCTTCCATTATACCTGTGAATCATTAGGGATAAATTAATACGTTTGCCTTCGGGCCGCCGTATTGTGTTAAATTAGTATCAGGAATAGGGGAACGGGGGTAATGAAAGCATGAAAGCAGCAGTCAAGACGAACGCAATGCGTCTTCTGGATGCGAAAGGGATATCCTACGGAATATTGGCTTATGACAGCGAAGACGGTCAGATCCATGCCACGGCAGTCGCGGAGAAGATAGGCAAATCGGTGGAGCAGGTATACAAGACGCTGGTCGCACACAGCGGCAGCAATCTGTACGTCTTTGTCATTCCCGCCGCAGAAGAGCTGGATCTCAAGAAAGCGGCCAAAGCTGCGGGCGAGAAGAAGATCGAGATGCTGCCCGTAAAGGAGCTGCAGAAATGGACGGGCTACATCAGAGGCGGCTGCTCGCCTGTCGGTATGAAGAAGCTATACCCCACCTTCATCGACGACAGTGCGGAGAATCTGCAGCTTATGGCAGTCAGTGCCGGCAAGATCGGGATGCAGATAGAGCTGCCGCCGAAGCTGCTCGCTGAAGCGGTGTCTGCGGTGTTCGCCGGGGTAGTGAAGGAACATGACGATTCCGGCACGCTTTAGATCCAAGATCGAGATTTCAATATATGGGTAACAAAAGCAAGCGGTCACCGGCAGAGCCGGCGGCCGCTTCGTCTTTTTTAAAAGAGATCAGTAGATCAGCTCGATACCTACTTCCGACAGCCGCCGCGACCATTTCTCGTTGGGTTTGCGGTCTGTGATGAGATAATCGATTCGTTCAAGCTCCGCCAGACCGGAGAAGGCGGTCTTGTCAAATTTCGTATGATCCGCCAAGAGAATGACCTTATCACATTGGCCCAGCATATACTTCTGGATGAACTCAAGTTCACGAAGACCCTCTGGCAAATGTGTACGGAATGCCTCGTTGTCTTCCCGGACGGCGTAAGCATCCTGCCATGGATCGTGCCGGGCAGCAACGAGATCGGACGGGAAACGGCCAAGAAGATGAAGGACTCGCTTGTTGTCATTTGGCCGCATCACGGCATACTCGGAACCGGATCCGCTATGGATTCCACATTCGGCCTCATCGAGACGGTTGAAAAAGCGGTGGCTGTCTACAATTTGACTGGTGGACGCGAGATCAAGCAGGTCATCACCGATTCGGAGCTGGAGGCGCTGGCTAAAGCTTTTGGCGTAACGCCTAAGGCCGGTATTCTCGAGCTATAAGCATTCATTTATGTGACTAATATATATTACCGGTTTCAAGCCGGGTACTGCATGCTGTATATGCGGTGCCCGGCTTTTTGATTGATCGGCTTAAATCAGTGTAATGGATGGGGACGTTATGGATAGTAAAGATTTTAAGCCATAAATATGATATATTTAAAACTAAACGATTCATGGGTATATGTGCTGTCTGCTGCCTGTATTTGCTGCAGTAGCCTTTGCTTAATGGACGCCGCCAGGCGTTTGGATATGCAATTCGATACCACTAGATGCTATGAATGACTCAGATAAGGATGTGTACTTCATGACCAAGGAGAACCGCTCACCGGACTTAAAATCCGGCAAGGGCGCCAAGGATTATTCCAAATATTTCGATTTCAGCGGAGCCAAGGTGATCGCCGAAGCAGAAGGCAAGACCACCTTCCGCATCAAGGGCAGAACGATTCAGGTGAACAGCCAGCCCGACTATAGAGAAGGCAAACGCCGCGGGAAGGAAGAGATCGAGGTTCATTATGATTTTGCTATTCCCGAGGATATGAGAACCTTTGGAGAAGGCAAGCTCTATTCCATCACCACCTACGGCTGCCAGATGAATGAGCATGACACCGAGACGATGAAGGGACTTCTGGAGCAGATGGGCTACCGGAGCACGGAGGACCGGAACCAGGCCGACATCATTCTGCTCAACACTTGTGCCATCCGGGAGAACGCGGAGGATAAGGTGTTCGGCGAGCTTGGTCATCTCAAGCACCTCAAGACGGAGAAGCCGGGCCTGCTGCTTGGCGTCTGCGGCTGCATGTCCCAGGAAGAGGGCGTCGTCAACCGCATTATGGCCAAGCATGGTTTTGTCGATATAATATTCGGCACCCATAATCTTCATCGGCTTCCCGCACTGATCAAGGAAGCGGTGTTCAGCAAGGAGCTCGTCGTGGAAGTCTGGTCCAAGGAAGGCGACATTATCGAGAACCTGCCCAAGAAACGGGAAGGCATGCGCGCTTGGGTCAATATTATGTACGGGTGCGACAAGTTCTGCACCTACTGTATCGTTCCTTTTACTCGGGGGAAAGAGCGCAGCCGCAGACCCGAGGACGTCATCGCCGAGCTTCGCGAGCTGGCCCGCCAGGGCTTCAAGGAAGTGACTCTGCTCGGACAAAATGTCAATGCGTACGGCAAAGATTTCACGGATCTGGATTATACCTTCGGCGATTTGATGGATGACCTCCGGAAGATCGATATCCCGCGGATCCGGTTCATGACCTCCCATCCGCGCGACTTCGACGACAAGCTGGTGCAAGTGCTCGGCAAGGGCGGCAACCTGATGGAGAGCATCCATCTCCCCGTTCAATCCGGCAGCAACGCCATTCTGAAGCGCATGAGCCGCAAATACAGCCGTGAAACTTACCTGGAGCTTGTCCGCAAGCTGAAGGGTGCTGTTAAGGATGTTGTTCTGTCAACCGATATTATTGTCGGCTTTCCTGGAGAGACGGAGGAGCAGTTCGAAGAGACCATGTCGCTTGTTCGGGAAGTCGGTTTCGATATGGCATACACGTTTATTTATTCGCCGCGCGAGGGCACCCCGGCCGCCTCGATGGAGGATAACGTACCCGCCGAGGTCAAGAGCGAGCGTCTCCGCCGCCTGAACGAGCTGCTGAGCGAGCAGAGCCGCGCCGGCAACGACCGGATGATGGGCCGGACAGTAGAGATTCTGGTCGAGGGCGAGAGCAAGAACAACGCGAATGTTCTGTCCGGCCGCACGCGCAGCAATAAGCTGGTGCATTTTGAAGGGCAAAAGGAGCTGATCGGCACCTTCGTCCAAGTCAAGATTACCGATACCAAAACCTGGTACATCAAAGGCGAATACGTGGCCGAAACGGCCGCAGCCCTGTGAGATCACAACAAGAGAAGGAGGGATCGGCATGACAGAGGAGAGAGGCCATGTCAATCAGTATGGAACGATGTCCAATGACTATCGCGAACTGATCGGCAGGGATGACATATTGGCCAAGGCCAGCGAGCTTGCCTCGCTGATTTCGACCAGCGAAGAAGTGCGGCATTTTCAGCAGGCGGAAGAGAAGATTCAGGATCATACCCGTGTGCAGGGGCTGATCTCCCAAATCAAGAAGAAGCAGAAGGAGATCGTCGCCTTCGAGAGCCTCGGCAACAAGACTATGGTGGAGAAGATCGAGGCTGAAATCAGCGAGCTGCAGGATGAGATCGACAGCATCCCGCTCGTAGCCGAATTCCAGCAGAGCCAGAGCGAAATCAACGAGCTGCTTCAACTGGTGGTCTCCGTCATCCGGGATACCGTATCGGAGAAGATCAATGTCGAAGCCGGGACGGACACGCCTCCGTCGAAGTGCGGCGAGTAACAGAAGGATGCTCAAGCCGGACGCTTGCGAGCCTATCCATCCGGCAACAGACCCTGCGCTTGTGCCAAGCCGCAGGGTCTTTTTTGAAAGAAGGCGTTGTCAATGGGATGCAAAATTCCGGCTTTTGAGAGAAGGGTTCCTTTAGTCTGGCAGAAGGTTATTGCTTTTGGAAGTTTAGATTTGGTAACATTTAAGGATACGAATATAATTCAGCAGCGGTAAAGGATGATTTATGGTGAGCCAGAACGGAGAACAAAGCTATAATCCCAAAAAATACCGGACACCGGACGGGGTCCCGGCGGATATTGTTATGTTTACCTTGACGAAGAGAGAGCGAAAGACCGTCACCAAGACACTGCCCCTGCGCGAGCTCAAGGTTATGCTGGTCCGGCGGAAGAAATGGCCGTGTGAAGGTAAATGGGCGCTTCCGGGCGGCTTTTGCCAGGAGAATGAATCGATCTACGATGCGGCGAAGCGCGAACTGAAGGAAGAGACCGGTGTGGACGGTGGACATTTGGAGTATCTTGGCGTCTACAGCACCCCGGGCAGAGACCCTCGCGGCTGGATTATCAGCCATGCGTTCTTTGCGCTTGTGGAAGAGTGGATGCTGGAGCAGCGCCAGGCCTCGGACGACGCAGGAGAGGTGGGACTGTTCACCTTGAGAGAGGCGCTTGAGGAGCTGGATCTGGCCTTTGACCATCACGACATTATTACCGACGCTTACTTGCGGATTCAGCAGCAGATGCTTCAGACGACGATCGCGAAGCAGTTTTTGCCTCCTCATTTTACGCTCAGCGAGCTGTATCAAGTGATTCAGACGGTGGTCCCCGAATTCAAGGAGCCGAACTTTATCCGCAAAATCACCTCGACAAGAAGCCGCCAGGGCATTCTTCAGGAAGTACGGGACAGCGAGGGCAACCCTCTTAGCTCGAACCAATATTCGCAGCGGCCGGCACAGCTGTACATGTTCACGGACCATCAGCCACTGCTGTCGATTTATACGTAATGGCAAATAAGGCCATACTACAGCATGCAGCCGGAAGTACGGGGTAACTCCCTTGCATTCGGCAACCATTTCATAGAGTACTGGAAGAGAAGCGGCGGCGAGCCGCTTTTTCCGCCTTTTATAAGATAAGGAACGGCGTTTGATGACAGGAGATGAATCAGTTGAACAGAGAGCTTGCTCTGCATACGGATAAATACCAGATCAACATGATGTACGCCCATTGGGTGAACGGTTCGCACAAGCGGCGAGCGGTGTTTGAAGCCTATTTCCGCAAGCTGCCGTTCGGGAACGGATTCGCCGTGTTCGCCGGTCTGGAGCGGATCGTCAATTATATCGACGGCCTCCGGTTCACGGAGGAGGATGTAAGATACCTCTCGGAACAGGAGGAGAACTACGACCCGGCGTTTCTGGAAGAGCTGCTGCAGTTTCATTTTCAGGGCAGCATCCATTCGATGAAAGAAGGAGCCCTTGTCTTTCCGGAGGAACCGCTAATACGCGTCGAGGGATCGATAATGGAGGCTCAGCTCGTAGAGACGGCCATCCTTAACTTCATGAATTACCAGACGCTGATCGCGACGAAGGCGGCCCGGATCAAGCAGGTGGCCGGAAACGATATTCTAATGGAATTCGGCACGCGCAGAGCGCAGGAGGCGGATGCGGCGATCTGGGGGACGCGGGCGGCGTATCTCGCTGGATTTGACGCGACCTCGAACCTTCTGGCTGGCCGGATGTTTGGCATCCCGGCGAAGGGAACGCATGCCCATTCCTGGGTGCAGAGCTTCGGCAGCGAGCAGGAGGCGTTCGATATCTACGCCAAGGTGATGCCTGAAGGCGTAACACTGCTGGTTGACACATTCGATACGCTCAGAAGCGGCGTTCCCCAAGCCATTGCAACAGCGAAGAAGCTGGAGGCCATAGGCAAGCGCATGAACGCGATACGGCTCGACAGCGGAGACCTCGCTTATCTGTCGATTCAAGCGCGCAAAATGCTGGACGAAGCCGGTCTTCCATACGTCAAAATCGTTGCCAGCAATGATCTTGACGAGAACACCATCTCGAACTTGAAGCTTCAGGGGGCCCGAATCGATTCCTGGGGCGTCGGCACCCAGTTGATTACAGCCTCGGACCAGCCTGCCCTGGGAGGGGTATACAAGCTGGTCGAAATCGAAGCGGAGAACGGGAAGATGATTCCGACGATCAAGATTTCCTCCAACCCGGAGAAAGTCACGACTCCCGGTCAGAAAGACGTCTTCCGCATCATCGGTCCAAAAGGCAAAGCGCTGGCGGATTACATCAGCTATCCCGGAGAGCCCAGCCCGCGTGATGGTCAGCCGGTGAAGCTGTTTAACCCGCTGCATCCCTACCTGCAGAAGACGGTTGAGGCTTACACGGCGCTGCCTATGCTGGAACCTGTCTATCAGAACGGCTTGCGCGTCTATCAACTGCCGAGCCTAGAGGAGATCCGCTCGTATCACCGGGAGCAGCTCGATTTGTTCTGGCCGGAATATTTGCGCAAGCTGAACCCCGAGGTGTACCGCGTGAACTTGAGCGAAACAGTCTGGAACCGCAAGCAGGAGCTGATCAAGGATCATTTGCAGGCCGACAGGGATTAGCCAGGGGCATTACACGCCGCAAATTTTTTGATTTTTTTGTGAAAATCAATGATCGTTACATTATTTTTCCGGCAGAGAAATCTGTGCTTTCATTTTAGCCTCTCCAAGCCTCTACTTTAGGAGGAAGAAGAGGCTTTTTTGTGCTTATTTTTGCCATACAGTCCGGGTTTTGATTTTTTTCTTTCATATAATGTGATTTTGGTCATCTTCAATGTGACAAATTTAACATCTTAAATTTTATTTTTTTAGTTAGATTAGAGGTAACAAATGTCACAGTGCAGCGGAAGACACATTTTAGACATACTTATCGGTTTTGGTGGAAGCTTTCTTCCTCTTTCTGTTACACCATCCTTCCGCATATAAGTGAAATATGGCCTGTCCATCAGTTTTATTGATTGTTGTTTGGACGCGTTGTGCAAGATTTATCACTTCGTCCGCGGCGGGTATCAGGGTACAATTTTGAAAAAGTCAATCAGGATGTTATTCTAGCTGACACAGAAGAAAGGGGTTATGTCGGTGGTACAATTACCGAAAGTGAATGAACTCGGGTTCTTCGAGATCCGTCTTGAATCCATAGGAGGTCTCGGTGCGAACCTTGCCGGCAAGATGCTGGCTGAAGCCGGAGTCGTAGGCGCTAACTTGAACGGCGTCAGCTTCTCGTCCTACGGCTCGGAGAAGAAAGGCTCTCCGGTTAAGGCTCACATCCGCTTCTGCGACTTGAACACTCCGATTCGCGACACCTCGCCGGTTGAACGACCGCATGTCGTCGGCGTCTTCCATGAATCGCTGGGCAAGATCGTCAACGTAACGAGCGGCATCCAGGCAGACAGTACCGTGCTCGTGAATTCCTCCAAATCACCCGAGGAACTGAAGGAGCTGCTGGGTGTTACAGCCGGCACGATCGCCGTGGTTGACGCCACGATCATCGCGCTGGAAGAGAAGAACCGCGTTAATATGGCCATGCTGGGCGGACTGTTCCGTCTCTGCCCATTCCTTGATCCCGACACAATGAAGGCCGTTATCGAGAAATCGCTCGGCAAGAAATATCCGCAAGCGGTGCAATCGGCCATCACGACGTTCGACAG
The DNA here is from genome assembly GCF_000758685.1 of Paenibacillus stellifer. Taxonomy (NCBI): domain Bacteria; kingdom Bacillati; phylum Bacillota; class Bacilli; order Caryophanales; family Paenibacillaceae; genus Paenibacillus; species Paenibacillus stellifer. The sequence continues at coordinate 3,321,188 of NZ_CP009286.1, read as the reverse complement.
AGGCTATAACGAAGTGAAATTCCAGACCTTCGAGCTTCCGGAAGGCGAAAGCTTGCCGGAGTTCGTCCGTTCCGACACTTCTCCGCTAGGCTACGAGACTCAGCCGATCGGCGGAACTATCGTCAATCCGGGCACGAGCTTCCTGAAAGATCTCAGCATATCCCGTTCGGGACTTATTCCGAAATATGATAATGAATCCTGCATTAATTGCGCAGAGTGCGATACCGTATGTCCGGACATGTGCTTCGTATGGGAAGAGACTGTCAACAAGAAGGGCAGAACGATGATGTTCCTGAAAGGGATCGATTATCAATACTGCAAGGGCTGCCTGAAATGCGTGGAAGCCTGCCCGACCTCGGCGCTCTCCCGTGTCCGTGAGAAAGAAGGCTTCGCTGAAGCCAATACGGTCCGTCATACCTTCGATCTAGTCGAACAGATCTGAATTTCGAGAGAAAGGTGGAAGAGAAATGGCAATCGATTATGAAAAAGAAGTCGGCTCCGCCAAAGTGGAGCAGAAATTTTTATATGAATCCGGCAACGAAATGGCGGCTTATGCCGCTCACCAGATCAATTATCACGTCATGGGGTACTTCCCGATTTCCCCGTCCACGGAGGTTGCGCAGTTCCTTGATACGATGAAAGCCAGCGGACAGCATGATATCATGCTGGTTCCTTCCGACGGCGAGCACAGCTCCGCGGGCATCTGCTACGGCGCTTCGACAGCCGGCGGCCGCGTATTCAACGCTACCAGCGCGCAGGGTTACCTGTACATGCTGGAGCAGCTTCCGGTACAGTCCGGCACACGGATGCCGATGGTCATGAACCTGATCTGCCGCTCCATTTCCGGTCCGCTGAACATTCACGGCGACCATTCGGACTTATACTTTGCCCTGAACACAGGCTGGCCGATCCTGATGTGCCGTGATCCCCAGTCCGTATACGATATGAACATTATGGCAATCAAGCTTGCCGAGCATGCCAAGGTGCGTCTGCCTGTGCTTGTAGCGATGGACGGCTATTTCACCTCTCACCAGAAACGCCGTGTACAGGCTATCGCGAAGCGTGAAGATGTGCAGAGCTTCATCGGACCGCAGCCAAAGGGCTACGACGATACGCTCGACCGCGAGAATCCGATTTCCGTTGGTCCTTACATGAACGAACCGGATTACATCAACAACAAATACCAGCAGTCGGTAGCTATGTACAATGCCGGCGATGTATTTGAAGAAATCGCCAAGGAATATGCCGAGCTGACTGGGCGGCACTATCCGATTCTGGAGCAATACCGGATGGAAGATGCCGAAGTTGCGGTATTCCTGCTGAACTCTGCATCGGAAATCATCAAGGACGTCGTCGACCAGCTTCGCAATCAGGGAGTGAAGGCCGGCGCGTTGTCTCCGAATATTATCCGTCCGTTCCCGCAGAAGCAGATTGCCGAAGCCTTGAAGAACGTCAAGGCGGTTACCGTAGGCGATCGTGCTGATTCGTTCGGCGCTCATGGCGGCAATATGGTTAACGAAATCAAAGCAGCTCTGTTCACTTACGGCAATACAACAACCAAGGTCATCAGCCGGATCTACGGCGTAGGCGGCAAGGACTTCTTCTCCGAAGACGGCCATAACCTGTTCCAGCTGGCGATCGAAGCGGCAGAGACGGGCGAAGTTAAGGTTCCGTTCGACTACTACGGTCACAATCCGGGAACTCCGGAAAGCGCACCGAAACGGGTGATTAAGCCGCTGAACTTCGAGTCGCTGAAGACAGGACTCATTACGGTTGACAAGGATGAAGAAACCGGCAAGCTGAAGGTCAAAGTTCCGCCGCTGCGCAGTCTGACCGTGAAGCCGAAGCGCCTGTCTCCGGGCCATGGAACTTGTCCTGGATGCGGCATCTTCTCGGGTCTGGAACTGTTCTTTAAAGGTATTGAAGGTGATGTTGTGGCTCTGTACCATACGGGCTGCGCATACGTAACAACAACGGGCTATCCGTATTCTTCCCATAAATCGACGTTCATCCACAACCTCTTCCAGAACGGGGCGGCAACGATGTCCGGTGTCGTCGAAATGTTCTGGGAACGCAAGCGCCGCGGCGAGCTGGACGAACTCGGTCTGAAAGATGATTTCACATTCGTCATGGTAACCGGCGACGGTGGTATGGATATCGGTATGGGACCGGCAATCGGCGCCGCGCTTCGCGGACATAAGATGATCATCGTGGAATATGACAATGAGGGCTACATGAACACTGGTGCCCAGCAGTCGTATTCGACGCCGATTGGACATCGTACGTCCACTTCGAGCATCGGCAAGACTCAGAAGGGTAAAGTAACGCAGCATAAGGATACGCCGCAGATTATGGCGGCAACGAATGTTCCTTACGTCTTTACGGGCTGCGAAGCCTTCCCGCAGGATCTGGTGAAGAAAGCCGCCAAGGCTCAGTGGTATGCCCAGAACGAAGGTCTGGCTTACGGCAAAATCCTGTCGGCTTGCCCGCTGAACTGGATGACAGACGATCATCTGGGTACGAAGCTCGTATCCCTGGCTGTGGACTCCTGCTTCTTCCCTCTGTATGAAGTGGAACAGGGAGTCACCACGATTACGTATAACCCGGAAGAGAAGGAGAAACGGGTTGATGTAACGGAATGGCTCAAAGGAATGGGCAAGACCCGCCACCTGCTGAAGGAAGAGAACGAGCCCGCGCTGAACAGCTTCAAAGAAGAAGTCGAGCGCCGCTGGAGCCGCCTGAAAGCGAAGCACGAGCATCCGGAACTATAAGATCGAAGTGTAATAGATCGGCAGCGGCGGGCCCTACGGGGTCTGCCGTTTGCTTTAACCAAAATATAAGTGAGAATGATCCCTTATTCTGAAAATATCACAGTTTATTCACGGAATAAGGATTGAAGTATCTTAGTGAATTCGCTATATTTAAAGCATAGTAATTCAATTGGAAATATAGTAATAAGAACTGTTGTGAACAACTTCACATGCCGACCATATCAATGGAGGCCCCTGATTTATACAGGGGCCTCTTTTGTTTTTTAACGGTGAAGGGGGCCCATACACAAAGACAAACGGTCATTTGAGAATTGCTGAACATGACAAGGCAGCAGAAAGCCGGAAGGGGGAGAACATACAGGTGAAAGTGGCGGTTGGCAGCTCCGACGGTTATACCGTGGATGAGCATTTCGGCCGATGCAGCCGATTCCTGATCTATGAGATCTCAGATGCAGGAGAATATGCGTTCATTGAGAGCAGAGTGGTTGTGCCTGATAGAACTCAAGAGGGACATGAGCCTAACAGGCTGCGGACAATGGCGGAGGAATTGTCCGATTGCGGCTGCGTGCTTGCGGCACAAATCGGGCGGGGAGCGATCGGTGCATTGAGCCAATTCGGCGTTACGGCGCTGGCTGTAGAGGCCCCTATAGACAAGGCGCTGAATCGATTGACTCGGTTTCTTCAGTCCAATAGGGGTTCGATTCTGGCAAGAGAATAATTTAATCAGGGAAGTGGGGAATTGAAATGACGGAACATCAGCCTTTGGGCTTTGACACTTTGAAGGTTAGAGCAGGTTACGATTCCAGTGAGCATCAATATGCGGTATCGGTGCCGATCTATCAGACGGCATCCTATGATCTTGGCAGCGTCGAGCGGGCAGAGAAGCTGTTCGGGATGGAGGAAGCCGGCTATCTGTACACCCGGATTGGCAACCCAACCGTAGCGGTGCTGGAACAACGATTGACGGCTTTGGACAAGGGCACGGGAGCGGTCGCAGTCGCATCCGGCATGGCTGCGGTGGGATACACGCTGCTGAACCTAGCGGAAGGGGGCGGAACGATTCTGACGACACCGAGACTTTACGGCGGAACCTTTGACGCAATCAAGCATCTGTTCCCGAAGTTCGGTGTCAAAGTGGAGTTTGTAGAGAATTCGGATGATCCTCAATCTTTCCGGCAGGCGATCGGACCGGACACAAAAGCGATACTGATCGAGAGCATCAGCAACCCTAATGCGACGATCCTGGATGTAGAAGCCATTGCTGAAATTGCGCATGACAACGGACTTCCTCTGGTTATTGATAATACGTTCGGTACGCCATACCTGTTCGATTCGTTCTCCCATGGTGCTGATATTATCATTTACTCGGCGACCAAGGCGATCGGCGGGCATGGCACGACAATCGGCGGAGTAATTGTGGAGAACGGCAAGTTCAACTGGGCAAACGGCAAATTCCCTCATTTTGAAGAACCGCAGTTTCTACTGCGGGATCAGGCCACCGGGCGTGAGCGCAGCACTTTGGAAGTCTTCCCTGACGCACCGTTCACATCTAGAATCCGGCTTAGCTACCTGGCCTATTTCGGGGCGGCACTGAGCCCGTTTGACGCTTTTCTGCTGATTCAAGGATTGGTGACTCTTACTGAACGGGTCGACAAGCAAATTGCGAACACTTTGAAAGTTGTAAAATATCTGGAACAGAACGATAAGGTAAGCTGGGTGAGTCATCCTGCTGCGGAGGGAAATCCGTATCGGGAGCTTGCGGAGAAATATTTCCCGAAAGGCGCCGGATCGATTTTCTCCTTTGGCTTTAGTGGAAATGATGAGCAACTGAAGGTCTTCCTTAACTCAGTGAAGCTGTTCAGCTATCACGCTAATGTAGGGGATGCCCGGTCGCTTATCATCAATTCACCAAAGACAACTCATGGAGAATTGAATCCGGAGGAGCAGGCACTGGCCGGCATTAAGCCGGAAACCGTACGGCTATCTATCGGGCTGGAATCTGCCGAAGACTTGATTGCCGATCTGGAGCAAGCGTTCAATCAGGCTTTTGTCAAAGCAGTAGTATAGAGAAACACATCTAAAGAAAAAGAGAGAAGAAACAAGCATAAGTAGGGAGGATCTAGGGATCATGAGGAACAAAGTAAAGCTGCCGGCAATACTGCTGGTTACAGCTGCGTTGGTGGCAATCACCGCTTGCGGCAATAATCAATCATCAACTGCTACTTCTAACACAGAGAATCACGCGAATCATACGGCGACACAGAGCGCAAGCACTGCCGGATCTCCGTCGGCACCCGCCGCAAGCACGGCTGCAGCGGCGAAGCCGACCTCGTACAAGTTCGGCAAGCTGAAGATACAGGCGCTGAGCGGCGCCGTGTGCGGAGCGCCCAGCTATATCGCCTACGAGAAAGGCTTCTTCGCAGAAGAAGGATTGGATGTGGAACTTGTCAGCGGCTCGATGGATTCCATGAAGGCGGGACTTGCGACAGGCGAATTCACAGTGACGAACGGCGACTTCGTATGGTTCACCTCCATCCAGCAGGGTCTCGACCTGAAGGTGATCGGCGGGCTTCATCACGGCTGCATCAAGCTGGTTGTGCCACCTGGATCCAGCATCAAATCGGCCGCCGATCTTAAAGGCAAGAAAATCGGTGTCGATGAAATCGGCGGAGTTCCAATGGCGGTGGCAAGCGTCGTACTGAGCAATGCGGGTCTTGATCCGCAGAAGGACGTGGAATGGCGGGCGTATCCGCTGGATCAGCTGCAGGAAGGCGTCAAGAAGGGCGAAATCGACGTCTATGCTGCATGGGACCCGTTCGGCAAGCTGGCTGAGGTAAACAACGGCTACACGGTGCTGTCCGATATTTCCAGCGATCCGATCTTCGCCGGCAAGAGCTGCTGCTTCCTGTACGCCTCCGGCAAACAGATCAAGGATAACCCGGAGAAGGTGCAAGCAATTGCTCGTGCGTACCAGAAGGCAGCAGCCTGGATTGCTCAGAACCCTGAAGAGACGGCTAAAATCGAGATCGAGAAGAAGTATGTCGCCACCGATGATCTGGCGCTCGTAACTGATTTGATCAAGAGCTATCACTTCGAATACACGACTGACGCCGCCAAGGACGACATTCGTTATTTCGTAGGGCAATTCAGCAAGACCGGGTTCTTGAAGAAGGATACCGATCCGGAGAAATTCGCGAATGATGCTTATTCCGACATTTTAAATTCAGGCAAATAATTGCTCAAATTCCGCGCCGTTCTAAACCCGATAATTCGCTGACCAGCGAATACGGGAAGAACGGCCGGGTTTGGAGGGAAGCAAAACATGAGTATTGTTGATCGAAATTTGAGACTCGAAGGCTCCCGGCGCTCCTTCGGCTTACCCGCTTCGCTCAAGTCGTCGCTGCCGGCCGTGGCATTCGCGGTTGCGCTTGGCATAAGCCTACTAATGCAGACACGCCAGGATGTGGATTCGGAGCCTTACCGCTATCTTCTGACAGCGGCTGTTATTATTTATGCACTGCGTGCTGGCTTATCGTCGTTTAGTGAGAAGAGGCGTGCCAAGGTATTGCGAGACTCGCCATTTTATACGGCGGCAGGGTTGCTAGTCGCGCTGTGGGATACGCTGTCTACCAAGCTGAATATTTTGCCGCTGCCATTCGTGCCGGGACCGGCGCAGATTATTTCAGTCATGAAAGAAGACTGGAACACGCTGCTGCTGAGCACAGCATACTCGGTACGGCTGCTGGCTGTAGGCTTCGTAATCGGTTCGATAATCGGCATAGTTCTGGGAGTGCTTATCGGCTGGTATCAGAAGTGGAGCTACTGGATGTTTCCCGTTATCAAGTTCATGGGAGTGGTACCTGCTACGGCGCTGATTCCGATTGTTATGATTATTGTACCGTCCAGCTTTTATGCCGGAGTGCTGCTGATCGTAATTGCGGTCGCCTTCCCGGTCGCCTTCATGACTGGTGTAGGCATAGCTAATGTGCAGAAGACCTATTTCGAAGCAGCCCGTACACTTGGAGCGGATGAACGGTTTCTGATCTTCCGTGTAGCCATTCCGGGGGCAATGCCTTCGATATTTACCGGCATCTACACGGCGACGGGCATTTCATTCGCCACTCTTGTCGTATCCGAAATGATCGGGGCCAAGGCGGGACTCGGCTGGTATATCAATTGGGCCAAGGGCTGGTCCAACTACGCCAAGGTGTATGCGTCGATCATTATTATGGCGATCGCCTTCTCCATTGTGATGGCGATAATCTTCCGCGTTAGAGACAGAGTGCTTCGCTGGCAGAAAGGACTGGTCAAATGAGTGTGCAGACCGAATGGGGCAAGCCGGCGGGAAACGTCTCCATCAGTCGGGTAAGCCGCGTTTACACCGACGATTCAGGCAGCCGGGTGGAGGCGCTGAACGATGTCAGTCTGGAGATTGAGGCGTGCAGTTTCGTGTCGTTCATTGGTCCGAGCGGCTGCGGAAAGACGACCTTGATGCGGCTGATTGCCGGTCTGGACGAATGCGCAGCCGGAGAGCTTGAACTTGACGGCGTGCCGATTAAAGGAACGAATTACGAGCGGGGATACGTCTTCCAGCAGGCGAATCTGTTTCCATGGATGACGCTGCGGCAGAATATCGCCTCCGGGCTGAAAGCTCGGAAAATCTATAAACAGAACGCCAGCAAGCCGGACCAGTATTTGGATCTGGTAGGCCTGAAGGACTTCGGCGGAGCGTATCCGCATCAGGTGTCGGGCGGTATGGCCCAGCGCGCTTCACTGGCGCGCGCACTGATCAATCAGCCCAAGGTGCTGATGCTTGACGAGCCGCTTGGCGCTCTGGATGCTTTTACCCGAATGAACCTGCAGGATGAGCTGCTGCGGCTGTGGAAGCTGCGGGGCACAACGATGCTTCTGGTTACGCATGATGTTGATGAAGCGGTCTACCTGAGCGACCGGATCGTCGTCATGACTCCGGGTCCGGGGCGGATCAAGGAAGTTATTGATGTCAATCTGGAACGTCCGCGCGACCGGAACAGTCCGGATTTCATTGCCTATCGTTCAAAGATCTTGGAATCCCTCCATTTTGGGGGTAAGAGCCGAGCACTCGAATATTACTTATAACATAAAGGGGAATAGGTTATGCCCAAAGTTAATCTCAACTTGTCCGAGGTCCCGATTCGCGAAAAACGCTTGGGCTCGATTACCGGATTCGCGGGATCGGCCGGCGAACTGGTAGGCTGCTCCAATGAAGGCTGCCTTAAGGACGGCACCCGTTCCTTCAGCCAGTGCATGGGATGCGGTTCGGGGAACGCCTTCTGCCAATTGTCAATGATTCGCGACGCCGCTGTTATCAATCACGCGCCTGTCGGCTGCGCTGGCGATTTTGCCGGGTTTAATTTTGTCTATCGGGTCGGACAGATGGAACGGGAGCTGCCGTCGTCGATCGGCCGTTACTTCAATACTAATATTGATGAGATGGATACGGTCTTCGGCGCGCTGACCAAGCTTGAGAAGACCATCCGCCTGGCCTATGAGCGGGTTAGCCCAAACGCTATCTTCATTACAACTTCCTGCGCCTCTGGCATCGTCGGCGAAGATGTAGAGAGCGTCACGACCAAATTGACGGAAGAACTCGGCATCCCGGTCGTGAACTGTGTCTGTGAAGGATTCCGATCCAAGATCTGGACCTCCGGGTTCGACTCCGCCTACCACTCCGTTGTGCGCGGGCTTGTGAAGCCGCCGACCAAGAAGACCAACAAGGTGAATATTATCAACTTCTGGGGCAGTGACGTCTTCTCGAAGCTGCTGGAAAGACTGGGCTACGAGGCAAATTATATTGTCCCGTTCTCTACGGTCAGCCAGCTCGAGACGATTTCGGAGGCTGCTGCGACCATTCAAGTTTGCCCGACGCTCGGCACCTACATGGGAGCCGCGCTGGAGCAGGTCTACGGAGTTCCCGAGATCAAGGCTCCGATGGCATACGGTTTAGCAGGAACCGACGCGTGGATGCGGGAACTCGGCCGGGTGCTGGGCCGCGAAGATGTAATTGAAGAGATCATCCTCGAAGAAAGAGCGGCGGTGCTTCCGAAGCTGGAGGAATACCGTGCCAAGCTGACCGGGACGACTTGCTATCTGACGGCGGGGTCAGCCCATGGCCACGCGCTGATCGCCCTGCTCCGCGAGCTGGGAATTGACGTGCAGGGCGCAGCTATTTTTCATCATGATCCCATTTATGATAATGAAAGTCCCGAAGCCGATATGCTGGATCATACAGTTAAAACCTATGGAGATGTAAAAAGCTACAATGTCTGCAACAAGCAGGCTTACGAGCTGGTTAACATTTTGAACCGTGTCCGGCCGGATCTGATGATCGCCCGGCACGGCGGCATGACGCTATGGGGCGCCAAACTGGGCATTCCGACGCTCCTGATCGGTGATGAGCATTTTAGCTGGGGCTATCAAGGCTTGCTCAATTACGCTGAACGGATTCTGGAGACGCTGGATAACAGGGAATTTGTGACTAATCTGGCCAAGCACAGCTCCATGCCATACACCAAATGGTGGCTGGAGCAGGACCCGTACACCTTCCTGGGAGGTAACGCGCATGTCAAAGCTTATTGAGCAGCCGCGGTATTCCTGCGCACTTGGTGTACAGCAGTCGGTAATCGCGATCAAGCGCGCCGTGCCCGTCGTTCATGCCGGACCGGGTTGCAGCACGAAGATTCATGGCCTGCTCGGCCAAGGCGAGGGCTATGCGGGGGGCAGTACCATTCCCTGCACGAACTCCAGTGAATCGGAAGTTGTGTTCGGCGGAGAGAAGAAGCTGCGCGGCGTTATCGAAGGGGCATTTAAGGTAATCGACGCCGACTTATTCGTCGTGTTGACCGGCTGCACCTCCGATATCGTGGGCGATGATGTGGGGCAGGTGACGAGGGATTTTCAGAACGAAGGCCGCCCCATCGTATTCGCGGAAACCGGCGGCTTCAAGAGCAATAACTATGTCAGCCATGATCTGATTCTCAAAGCCATTATCGAGCAGTATGTTGACCGGTACGCCGAGAACAAGGATCAGGTGATTCCGGGTCTCGTCAATGTATTCGCGTCCATACCGTATCAGGACCCTTACTGGATTGGCAATTTGCAGGAAATCAAGCGGCTCCTGACCGGTATTGGCCTCACGCCGAACATTCTATTCGGGCCTGAATCGGAAGGTGTATCCGAATGGCTGACGATTCCGCGCGCCGAGTTCAATATCGTTATATCTGCATGGCCGGGACTTAAGACCGCAAAGCTGCTGAAGCGGAAATACGGAACGCCGTTCTATCATTTCCCTTATTTGCCGGTGGGCGGGGCGGAGACGGGACGGTTCCTGCGGGAAATCGCCGCGTTCGGTGAGAGCGTGGATGCCACGCAGGCGGAAGCGTTCATCAGCAACGAAGAATACAAGTTCTATACGCATATCGAGCGTACGGCCGATTTCATGCTGGAGTTCCGCTACGGCATTCCGCGAGTATTCTATACGATTCTTGACGCGACTTATGCCGTCGGACTGTCGAAATTTCTGCTGAACGAGCTGGGCATCATTCCGGCGGAGACGCAGTACATTGTCGATGATACGCCTGAATCCTACCGGGAAGGCATCAGGCAGCAGTTTGCGTCAATATCCGACAGAAGGTCGGCGAAGGCGGAATTCTCGGTGGACGGCGGCGACATTCAGGCGAAGATCCGCCAATCGGCGCCGAAGCAGCGCGCGCTTATTCTGGGCAGCGGTTGGGAACGGGATCTTGCCACCGATATCGGCGGCGATCTGCTGCCTGTAGGTGTACCGATCACATACCGGTTGATCCTGAATGGCGGTTATGCCGGATTCAACGGGGGGCTTCGCCTGATCGAGGATATATATGACCGTGTCCTCCATACCTATCGTTGAGGAGAGTCATTGAGCGTGAATACGTAAAAAAGGGGCATCCCCGCGGACAGTTGAAGCTGACGTGCGGGAGTGCCCTGTTTTCTTAAAATAAACCCAAACTGCCTCTAATCCGGGCATATCGTTCCGCCTTGACCAACAGATAGCGGGTGAGCAGAACAAGGAGAATATCGGCGATGATTTGAATGGCCAGCGCGGTGTTCCAATTGCCGTCAGTTGTCCCGTACAATGCACCCCGCAGAAGAACCAGACTGTAGGTTACAGGGAACAGAAGGGACAGACCCTTGGCCCATACCGGAAAAACAGAGGGAGGGATGCGCACGCCCCCGAACAGCTCCATCGGCGCCTGAAAGACGTAATACAGAATGCCGGAATCGCGCGAGAACAGGGACACTGCGCTCAGCATCGCCCCCCAGATCACGGCCGAAATAACGATTAACAATATAACAGGGATAAGCCGTGCCCAGTCGATAACGGTGAAGTCGGCGATGAAGAGAAAGGTCAGAAGCGAGAAGCCCGCGAACATCCATATCCCGCCCAGCAGAGCGTAAATGGACCGGCCGAACAAGAAAGCCATCTTGGAAGAGGGCGAAAGAAAAATCAATTCAAGCGTTCCTTCCTTCCGCTCCAGTTCGAACAGCCATGCCGCCTGGACCGTCGTCCAATACAGCTGGAACACCAAATATCCGCTCAGCAGAAACAAAGGGACATTTCCGCCTGCGATGGCATTTGCAAGTTCGGAGCCGGCTCCCGCACGATAAGGCTTCATCGCGTAATAGGAGGTCAGCAGAGTCAACGCCGGCCACAGCAGCATGGAGAACAGCGCAGCCTTCCCCTTGGTGCGACTTCGATGCTGTTTGCGGATTTCCGCGGTCAGGTGTTGAAGACAGCTCCGCAGCATCAAGGCCGTCCTCCTTCGGACAGCAGAATGATCGCGTCTTCCAGACCGGGCTTCTCTGCCGCGAAAGAGAGCACCTTCACCCCGTGAGTCGCCGTCCAGGGGAGAAGTCCTGCGATCAGTTTGTCGGCGGACCGGCTTTTGAGACTGAGCCGCACGCCTTCGTCATGCCCCGGCTCAGCGGCGCTTCCGGACAGCCGCAAATCTGACAGATCATGCGCTTCGAGCCCGATTTCCGCATGCAGATAGTCGTGCAGATCGGGCAGCAGCTCGTCACGCCAGCCCTCAAGCTGAAAATGGGCGGTCTGGAGTCCGGCGACCTGCGTTGTTATGCGTTCCGGCGTATCGCACATAATCAGGCTGCCGCGGTTCAGCACATGGACAGTGTCGCACAGCTCCTCCACCTCCTGGAGGTAATGGCTGGTCAGGAGAATGCCCTTGCCCTGTTCTCTGGCCAATCTGCGAACCATGCTGCGCAGCTGGCGCGCAATAGGCGCATCAAGCCCAAGCGTTGGCTCGTCGAGAAACAGGTAGTCCGGATCGTTGATGAGTCCTCTTGCAATCTGCAGCCGCTGCTTCATTCCCTTGGAGTACTGCTCCACCGGGCGGTCTGCCGCATCGCTCAGACCTACTTCCTTAAGCAGCTCGTCGCTTCTTAATTTGAGCAGGCGGGAATCCAGATCGTATAGAGCCCCGAAGTATTGCAGGTTCTCCCGGCCGGTGAGCCGCCAGTACAGCATGCGTTCGCCGCCTGCGATCATATTGATTTTCCGCTGAATGGCCTTTCGGGACGTTCTCATATCCAGGCCATCAACCTCGATATGTCCCTCCGTCGGGTCCAGCAGTGTTGAGAGCATGCGGATAGTGGTCGTCTTGCCTGCTCCGTTGAGGCCGAGCAGTCCGGTGATTTGGCCCGGTTCGATGGATAGTGACAGCGATTTGACAGCCTCGGTGACAACCTTCCGGGTACGAAAACGGCTCAGCCGCTCTTTGGTAACATACGTTTTACTTACGTCCTGCATATGTATCATGTTACTGTCCTGCCTTTCTAAAAAATCTGTCGATACACCGTTCTGCTTCTGTCAGTAACGGTCGAACATCCGCCGCTCAATACGCCTTTCTGCTGGTAGAGCAATCAGAATATAGAGGGCGGAGAGCAGAAGAACACGGAGGAGGCTGCCGCCGGACGGCATTTGACCGGTCAGCAGACTTTGTCTGAGACCCTGAAGCGCACCCGTCAGCGGAAACACCTCGCCCGCTGTTCGCAGGATGGCCGGCAAATACTCTCTCGGGAACTGAAATCCGCAGAGCAGCGAGGTGAGCGCAAAGAGTGTATTTTGCACAAAATAAGTATCCCGTGTATACAGCATGACGCATCCGAGCAGAAGTCCCATCGAGAAGCAGGAGAGCAGGTATAGCAAAATTCCGGTCAGAACAGGCAGAAACTCTGCATGGGGCAGCCTCAGCCCGGCAATTACCCCGACGATCAGAGCGGCTGCCAGCTCCAACATGCAGCGGTAGAGCTGCTGCACGACAGTTCCTGCGAAGTAGCCGAAACGGCTCGAAGGCGATAGCAGCACCGTCTCAAGCGTCCCTTCCCGCCACTCGGTAATCAGCGCCCGGGATACGTTCATCATCATGCTGACCGATAACAGGCTGAGCGCTCCACCGATGATTGCAAATGTCACGTAGTCCGTAGTTCCTGTATAAACCGCGAACCTGGAATCAATATCCCCCTTGATGAGATACACATATGAAAAATACGAAACAAGCACCAGATAAACGCCGTCAATGATATGACCTAACGTAAAAGTCCAAGGATAAGCGCGCAGATTGGATCTCTGGTTGCGCAGCAACGTCGCCATGGCGGTATGCCACATGCATTTAACTCCTTTCAGACGGCCCGGCCCTTTCCATGAAAAAGATCTTTATTGCTCCAAATACTGCCGCTGCAAAACGATCAGCATCTCCAGCTCCTCTTTAACCGCCGAGTAGAACTGGTAGCTGCCCCGTCTTCTGGATTGCACAAGTCCTGCCTCGGAGAGCAGCTTCAAATGCTTGGATACAGCAGCCTCGGATATGCCAAGAATGGGCGCGAGCTGCATCGTACAGTGCGGATTTCTCCAGAGAAGGCGGATTATGCGCAGACGCGTCTCGTCGGAAAGCGCTTTGTAGCGCAGCAGCAGGTCGGCCGGTGGCGAGTCCGAGGATTCGGGCCCGGGAATTTCTACCGCGAGCGGAAGGAAGACATCATTGGCATGGATGCCGAGGAGCAGATGAGGCGCAATAAAGGTACTCGGGAAGATGTAAATATGCTCCAGGGTCTCATAGTCGAACAGATAGGCCCGCGCTTTCTGGGCAGTAATCGTTCCTTTTTCCGCGCGAAGCCTGGGGTGAAGGGAATTTAGCGCCCGTTCGGGGGAACGATCGGCTTCACTAAGGAAATCTCCAGCCGCAGCTTGTAAAAAAGGCTCGATAACCTTCCATTCATCCCGAAAAAGTTCTGCCTCAACCTTCCTCAATGTCGCGGCAAGACGTAATCGGAAACTGTCCAGGTTCTCCAGGAGATCAATCCCGTCAGCTTCCAGTCCTTCCTCAGTCAAACCCCGTTCGCCCTTCACCCACAGCAGAACGGTGCTGACCGGGACTTTTCCATTCAGCATCAAATGCACAAGTTCCGCATCAGGCAGAGCAAGCAGCTCCTGAATTCCTTCCTCGCAGGTTCGGGATCTTCCCCAGGCGTCCGCCAGATCATGCAATGCGGCCCAGTCGTCGCTCACCCGGCCGATTTCCCGGATTTCATCCGCAAGGCCACCGGAAAGCTGCTGAAGCGCCGCTGTGGCCCAAGCCAGACGCCCCGGATGGTGTCCGGGCTGTGTCAGTACATGCAGACAGCAGAGCAGTTCATGAAAAGGGCTGACTACAATTTTGATTTTGTGGTGCAGAGATGAGCTCATCCAGTTCCTTTCTGATTAACCATCTGGTTAATCAAATCGCACTTTCGCGAAAAGTGTTCAATATTATATGTGGATAATGTCGTGACGTCAAGTGAATGTCGTAAAAAACTCCCGTAACGTTGAACAGATGCATTTCGATAGCCTGTTATGCAGCCTGTCCGTTCCGGGAGTGCGGTTTTTGTATGAAATTGATGAAATGAAGAGGCTAGGGAGCCTCCTATTTAGTTGGCTTTATACAGCTCGCGCATGACATGCTTGAGCTCCGGAGCTATCAAGCGGGTCACAGCCAGCTTGACCGCGCCAACCGACCCTGGCACGGAGAATACCGCTGTCCGCCCGATGGTGCCTGCAATCGCTCTGCTCAGGATAGCTGCCGTACCGATATCTTCCGCGTAGCTCAAGTATCGGAAGATCTCCCCGAAGCCGGGAAGCTCTTTGTCCAGCAGGGACTCCACCGCTTCATAGGTACAGTCTCTAGGAGAGATCCCTGTGCCTCCGGTCAGCACAACGGCTTCGATCTGATCGTCCGCTGTGCATTTATACAACAGTTCGCGAATTTCGTCATAATCGTCTTTGACGATTTCTCTTCCGGCGACCGTATAGCCGGCTTCCACAAGCAGTGTTTCGGCCAGCTGTCCTCCTTTGTCTGTCTCCGGCGTGCGGGTGTCCGAAACCGTAACAATAAAGCAGTTGACGGAAGACGGTGCTTCGCGCCGATGCTGTTCGACTGAGTTCATAGAGCTCACTCCTTGGCGTTAGTGTAACCTTACTGATTTTATCATAGAGGGATAACGAAAGCATGCAAGGAGGGGAGATGGTATAGAAAATGTCATAAAAATAACCAAAAAAGCAATTACAATGTAAGCCTGGCGCTTGCAGGGGCAATGTCGGTGTAGTAAACTTCTTAACACAGGAAGCAAAAGGCGATAACAGAATTAAGGGAGAATAAGAAATGGAGAATACGGTTCCGGTATATATTTTGTCCGGGTTTCTGGGGAGCGGCAAGACAACGCTGCTGCACCGGCTGCTGGACGATTGGAAGGAGCAGAACCTGCTTCCGGCCGTGGTGATGAACGAGCTTGGGGAAGTGAACTTTGACGGCATGCTGGTAGACCGCTCTGTTCCAATGGCTGAGCTGCTGGCCGGATGTATTTGCTGCTCCGCGAGCGCGGATCTCAGTATGGAGCTGACGACGCTGGTCAAGCGTGACGCGCCGGATGTCATTGTGATTGAAGCAACGGGTGCGGCGAACCCGCTCGATATTATCGACAATGTAACGGAGACCTCGCTGTACACCAAGGTCGAATTGAAGGGTTTGATTACGGTCGTCGACGCTGCGCACTTGCTTGGTTTGTACAGAGAGCAGAAAGGCGCGACCTATCGTCTCATGCAGGAACAGATCCGCAGCGCGTCGGCGCTGATTCTGAATAAACAGGATCGGGTATCGCCGGAGGAAGCGGAGGAAGTCCAAAGCTTGGTCCGCAAATGGAACGCTTTCGCCGAGATCATTCCTGCCGTACGCTGTGACGTCGAGATTAAGAATTTGATGGAGGCGATGGCGGAAGTCCCGGTTACGGGACAGCCGGAGGCCGATGATGACGGCGCGGATGTGGAGAGCCAGGGAGAGCAGCATGCTTCGCATGATCATGTTATGGCATATACCCATTATTTCGAGCACCCGGTGAACAGCGAAGCATTTGAGGCGTTCATCAAGGAATTGCCGAATGACGTATACAGGGCCAAGGGAGTGCTGTCCTTCAGCGATACATCCGGAAGGTTCCTGTTCCAGTACGCTTACCGGGAAACGGATTTCCTGAAGATTAATCCACAGGGAGAGGTTGCCGATGTTGCAGTGTTCATTGGGGAGCATTTTTCAGCGGGAGAATTAAGAAGGAAACTGCTCAGATTGGAAGGGCGTCTGCCGAACCGGCCGGCGGCGGTCAGACGCAGTCTGTAAGCTTTAATAGGTGTATTTCTGCGATAGTGACATCACTTGCTGATTGATTCGGCGGAACAGACGAGGGTTAATACTTAGGCATACCACAAAAGATTGCAGGAGGTTAAAGGCTATGACCCGAATTCATTATCAGGACTGCATTGAAGCTTGCTTGAAATGTATAGACGCCTGTAACTTTAGCTATGTCTCAAGCCTAAAAGAATACGACCTTGCGCGCTTGAGGGAATGGATCAGGATGGACCGGGAATGCGCTGACATGTGTGCGTTTGCAATTGAAGCTATGACCCGTCAAAGTCCGTTCGTCGCCGAAATCTGCCGTCTCTGTGCAGAAGTATGTGAAGCTACAGCCAATGAGTGCGGACGTTATGAACGGACACACTGCCGCGACTGCATCGAAGCCTGCCTGAAATGTGCCGAAACCTGCCGTCAGGTCAGCGAAGCCGCAGCCGTACTTGTATAATAAATGCAGACTAATAATGTAGAAGAACGATTGACCGATAGAGGCAGCACAGAAAGCCGGCTTCGGGTGAAGCCGGTTTTGCTCTGCCAGATTTGAGTCTTGTTATTGAATTTTTCTTTTGTTTTGGAGGAAAAGGGAGTTGGCCCGGCGAAATTTATATACAGTAAGCAGTAAGCCTCATCGCTTCCATTCAGGCCTGACAGGTTATACATAGAACATCTACACAGCCATAATTTAAGAAGAAACAAACGGAGGGCAGATGAAGGAGGATACACAATCAACGGAGAGTGAACAATCCAAGGAGCTGTTCGCCTATTTCGGACTGGCTGTTTATTACTGCCAAGCGATCGAACAGCAGTTGACCAATCTGCTTCTGCTGACGAAGCTATCACAGGGAACCCTGCCGTCCGAGGCGGATTTGGCGGATTTGTATCAACGCAAGCTCGGCAACTCACTCGGCCAGCTCATCAAGGAAATCCAACATCATTTCTCATTCTCGGAAGAAGAGACGGCCCAGCTTCATCATGTGTGGAAGCAGCGGAATTATATCGTACACGATTATTTCAAGGAGCGTATTCAGGATACGTTCACGCCATCGGGGCGGGCCGGGATCATCCGGGAGTTGAAACGGTTTAAGAACAAGGCGGGAGCGCTTGAACTCAAGCTGCAGGGCTACTGCAACGAGTTGTACCGGAAGCTTGGACTGGAAGGCAAGCTGGACGAAGAGGAGCTGCTCGGCCATTATCCTGCGGCTGATTTGAAGCGGCGGCCTCACTGACTATGAGGGAAAGGGGATTACTCCGCTCTCCATATGACAGACGAAAACTTCCGTCATCCAACAAATAGAGGTGTCCGAATGAGCCAGTTGATGGCTTTTGGACTCCTCTTTTTTTGTTTTCAGAAATCGCTGTGAACCTTATCGGGATGCCCTGCTGTCATTCTTACAAAAAAAGCTGCTCCAATCGTAGATCATTCTACGTTTTGGAGCAGCTCTTGATGCAAAGGGCGGTCACCGCCGTCAGGGTTTATCCCTGCCGGTTCGCGGACTGCAGCGCCGGCTGTTCCTTGGCTGCAGCCTCTGCCGATGCTGCCGGGGAGTCCGGGCTCTCCGCTTGGATAGCGGCCCCCTGCATAGCAGCTGCAGCAGCCGGTTCCGCCATGGTGGAACCGCTCTGCAGCTCATACATGCGCCGGTACCGGCCGCCGAGCGCCATCAATTCGTCGTGGCTGCCGTGCTCGACAATCTCTCCGCGGTGCAGGACGAGAATTTGGTCCGCACTGCGGATGGTAGAGAGGCGATGGGCGATGATAAAGGTGGTCCGCCCTTGCTTCAGAACCTCCAGCGCCTGCTGGATGATGCTCTCCGTCTCGGTGTCGATATTGGACGTAGCTTCGTCCAGAATCAGAATCGCCGGATCGAAAGCGAGCGCCCGGGCGAACGAGATCAATTGGCGCTGGCCTGCCGAGAGCGTACTGCCCTTCTCGACGACAGGTTCGTCGAAGCCCTGCGGCAGATGGGCCAGCAGCCGGTCCGCACCGACCTCGCGAAGCGCGGCTTCTACGCGCTCACGGGAGATGCGTTCATCGCCCAGGCTGACGTTGGACGCGATCGTGCCGGTGAAGAGATAAGGGTCCTGAAGCACGATCCCCATATGCTTGCGCAGCCACTGCTTCGGAATGTCAGTTGTCTTCTTGCCGTCGATATAGATCGAACCCTTCTGCGGATCATAAAATCGGAACAGCAGATTGATGATCGAGCTTTTGCCGGAGCCTGTATGTCCTACGAGGGCAACCGTCTCGCCGGGACGAGCCGCGAAGGAGATGTCGCGCAGAACGTAATCTTTTTTATAGGCAAAAGACACGTCTTCGAACACCACATCGCCTTTATAGCGCGGCATTTCACCGTCGGTGACGGGCTCGCCCGGTTCATCCATGAGCTTAAACACACGGCCTGCGGATACCATGGAGGTATCCAGGTTGGCGAGCTGGTTGACCATGCCGATAATCGGCTGGAACATGCGGCCGAGCACATCGACGAACGCGTACAGGACGCCCAGCGAGACGATTGTACCGCCGCCCAAGCTGCCGAATCCGAAGTACAGGAGTACAAGCACAAAAGCGAAGTTGCGCAGCGATCCAACCAGATTGTGGGAGGTCAGCGAGTTCAGATTAAGCATTTTATCCTGATACTTCAAATAATCCTCGTTCAGTGTCTCGAATTCGGCCATCCGCTGCTTCTGGCGGCGGAAGATCCGGATAATGGACATCCCCTGGATCGATTCGTTGATAATGGCGTTGATCTCGCTCAGACGCGAGCGAATGATCGTATTGTATTTCGTTGCAACTTTACGGTACAGAATGATCCAGACAACGATGATCGGTGCAATGAACAGACTGATCAGACCCAGCCGGAAATCCAGCAGGAACAGAGCGATGTACACGCCGATGATGTTGATAATGCCGGAAGCGAAATTCGACAGCACCGCAATGAACAATTCCTTGATTGCCTCAGTGTCGTTGGTGACCCGGGACACGACTTTACCTGCGGGCAGGTTATCGAAGAAGTATACCGGAAGACGCTGAATATGTGCGTATACATCCGTACGAAGCTTGCGGACAACCTGGTTGGCCGAGGATTGCAGCCAATACGTCTTGCCGAATTCGGCAAAGATCGAGATGACGAGGAACAGGCCGTACAGACCTACCAGCTGATAAATGCCGGGAAATTCAGGTTTGTAAAAAGCAAATACGTCGCTCGACGAGAGCTTCACGGCCGGATAACTGGCAGTCTCGCCGCCGTCACGAACGACCACTTGGCCGTCCGTGAAAGTCCGGTCTCCGGACAGCGACTTCACGGGCTCGTTGATGAAATAGAAGCTGCGCCCGATTTGGACAAGCCGGATTTCCTGGCCTTTAATCTCTCCGGACTCGAACCGGTCACCCCGCTTGTAGTAGACGCCGTTGTAGGAGACAGCTCCTTCTGCGTTTTGGGTCTGATAGTAAGGCTTCTCAATCGCCAGCATATGATTGTCGATCATGCTCCGGGCGATGAAAGGGCCGGCGAGCTCCGCCGCTACTCCGATGGAGAGCAGCAGCAGCGCTGCGATGAATGTGGTTTTGGCTTGCAGGGCGTACTGCAATAGACGCCTGCCTGTATTAGGTTTCAAGGTGATGGCACCTCCTGAAGGTTCGGTGTAGAAATTGTAGTCGTGATTGGGCGCACTGTTTAAGTCACTTGCTTAAGTAACAAGCTTAGTTGCTTGATTATGCTGCCTAGGACAAATTATTCTCCAGCTGCTGGCGTTCGTACTGCTCACGGTACCAGCCTCCCTTAGCCAGCAGCTCCTGATGGGTGCCGCGTTCAGTGATCACGCCGCCGTCAAGCACGACGATCTGATCGGCATGTTCGATCGCGGACAGGCGGTGGGTGGAGATCAGGGTAGTCTTGCCCGCCCGCCGGGATCGGATATTCTCGACGATCTGTGCTTCGGTCCGTGCGTCCACCGCTGACAAGGCGTCGTCCAGGATCAGAATCTCCGGCTCGGCAATGAACGCCCGGGACAAGGATACCCGCTGCTTCTGGCCTCCGGAGAGGGAGACGCCGCGTTCGCCGACAAGTGTGTCCAGCCCGCTCTCCAGCGTCTCCAAATCTCCCAGGAAGGCGGCGGTGGATACCGCTTCAAGGACCTTGTCGTCGCTTGCGCCTTCAAGTCCGAACTGAATGTTCTCGCGGACGGTCTTGGAGAACAGAATTTGCTCTTGCGGCACATAGCCCATCCAGCTGTGCAGCCGATCCAGTGAAATGTCCTGGATCGGAACATCTGAGATCGTAAGACTGCCGGTGCCGGCGGGATATTCATGCAGCAGCTGCTTCAGCAGCGTTGACTTGCCGCTGCCGGTCCGCCCGACAATCCCGAGAGTCTGGCCTTTGTGCAGAGTGAGGCTGATGTCGGTCAAATTATCGATAGGTGACGTAGGGTAGCGAAACGTCACATGGTTGAATTGAATGGTATCCGGCGAAGCAACCGGAACGGTCACTTCCGGGTCACGCACATCAGGCACGGAATTCAGCGTCTCGTCAATCCGTTCCAGCGAGGCGCCGCCCCGCTGCATGACGTTGATGAGCTCGCCGATGGCGAACATCGGCCACACGATCATCCCGAGATACATATTGAAGGACACGAGATCACCGAGTGTGATCTGGTTCCGGAAGACAAGGTAAATACCGTAAGTCAGTCCGATGATGTAGCTCAGTCCGACGCAGAAGCGGATGGTTGGCTCGAAGAAGGAGTCCACACGGGCGACGGCCATATTTTTGCGGTACACATCATCCGTTATATCCGCGAACCGCTTCTCGTCATGCCGCTCCTGGACATAGGCGCGGATGACGCGGATGCCGGAGACCGACTCCAGCACCTGATCGTTCATATCGCCGAACGCGTCCTGCGCCAGTGTGTAGCGGTCGTGGATGGCTTTGCCATATACGGCCATGGCGATGGCAATCAAGGGCAGCGGCAGCACCGCGGCAAGCGTCAGCTTCCAGCTGACGAGAAAGCCCATGGCGAACAACACAACGGAGAAGAACACGGTAGAGTCGACAAGCGTCAGCATACCGAAGCCTACGGTAGCGGAGACAGCGCGGATATCATTGGTTGCGCGGGCCATCAAGTCGCCGGTGCGGTTCTTCTCAAAGAAAGACGGTGTCAACGTCATCAAGCGTCCCATGAACCGGGAACGCAGCAGCCGCTCAACAAGGTTGGAGCCTCCGAACAGATTATGCATCCATATGTACGTCATCCAGTAAATGATGAGCAGCAAAGCCAGTATCATGACGATGTACCGGATCAGCGAGCCGGAGGTGATGGAGCCGCGTACGATTTCATCAATGGCGCTCCCCAAGAGACGCGGGGGAAGCAGTTCAAAGACGCCGGCTACGATCAGAAGGATAAGTCCGATCGCATAGCGCTTTTTCTCCCGGCTGAAGAACCAGCCAAGATCTTTTAACACAGAAAACATGAAGAATCCCTTCCTTTCGAGTAAAGGTTGTGTCGGCATAGGGGATAGCGGTCAACAAAAAAAGGCATATCATCCGCTGACGGACGATATGCCTTGGTTACAAGTACGTATCATGCGCACGGTGCGTTGCAGCACCGGCGTGAAACGAATACCTCTTCTTGAGCAGTGAACAGCATGGTCAATGACTGTTCAAGAAGGGTTCCACCTGCAGGGCTGACTTAGTATTCGATTGGATAAAGCTGCCGACAATAGTGCGATGAGAATCCAATGGTTTAAACACTAAGATCACCCTTTCGTTAGAGATTTGGTAATTACTTGAAGACGTTTCGCTACTCATGAGTTTACACCCCGTTCTCCAAAAATGTCAAACCATTTTTCGAGCAAATCGTGGACCTCGCGGAAAACCGGGCTAAGTCCGGCAAGTTGGAATAGAGGCGGGATTGAGGTATGATAAAGTTAATAGACATTCATGCAGCTTCTCACAGAGCCCAAATAATGAAATGTCGATGAAGGTCCGGGGTTTGGCTTCGCCAAATTCACGGCTTCCATATAGCGCCTGAGTTGCAGGACATAGTTAGGTTCAGTTGGACAAAGGAGATGAATGACAGATGGGTATTTCCGTAAGTTCCGAAGCGTCCGGCTGGTTCAAGCGTGAGCTGGGTCTGGATAACGGGTCAAGTATTCGCCTGTTCCCCCGCTACAGCTCGGGCGGCGGACTGCATCCGGGCTTCTCGCTCGGAATAGCGGTCGAGCCTCCGGGACGTCCGGGACTCCTTACGGAGTCGGAGGGGATTGTGTTCTACATGGAGGAACAGGATCTCTGGTATATGGAAGGTCATGATTTGTCGATCCTCTATGACAAGAATGAGGATGATATTGAATACCGGTATATCCCTGTTTCAGGCGGAGTGCAGAACGGAAACGCCGCCGAGCCGGATAGTGCGGTTCGTTCCTGAAGAACATGCAGTCCATAACGGCAGGCAGTGCCGGTGACTGCAATACCGGACAATATGCATGAAGAGCAAGGCCCCAGCCATATTCGGCCGGGGCCTTGCTCTTATCTGGATGTCCGTATGGTGATGGAGAGGATGCATCAGTGTGAACGGCGGAATGTTTCTTCCTCCACCGCAAATTCAAAATCGTCGATGTCATACACCGTTACGGGGACGCCGCCGTCAATGATGCGGTGAATCAGCTCGATCTGGTCGGTCAGAATCGGAATCTTTTCCCGCTGGGAGGCCAGGAGAAGTTCGGTCTCAATGGGATCGAAAATTTCGCCGTAGCTTGCGTTGTCCACACTGTTGATGACGGTAACCCTCGCCTGTTCACCGAGCACAATGGCCGGACTCTTCGCCCAGGGAATGGTCAGGCATCTCCGGATTTTCTTCTGGTTGAGCGGCTCCTCGAAATACGCGATCAATTCACCGATCTTGACCTTCACATGCCGGTCTTCGTCCGGGATGTTCATGAGCGGCTCATCGCTGTCCCTTAGCTCGTACAGCTCCAGAATGGTCGTGTAGGGCACAATATATTCCACAGAGCTGCCGGGAACCAGCAGCTGGCCGTAAATAGCCATCATAACGGCTTCCGTCACAAATTGTCTAGACATCATTATCCTCCTGAAATTCGGGTACTGCCAGTAATAAAATTATCAAAACACTGTACGGAACAAAAGTCAATAAGCCCCGGCCCACCGGGCGCCAAGCCGCTGCCCAGGGGGATGCATTATCCTCTGCCGATAATCAAAGAGAGAATACCGGCGGCAATCAGCGGTCCGACAGGAACGCCTTTGAACAGCGCGACGCCGAGAACGGTTCCGATCAGAAGGCCCGCGACAATCGTCGGCTGGCTTCCGAGCAGGGTTGTTCCCCGGCCGCCCAAGTAAGCGACCATCATGCCGATTCCAATCGCGGACAGCGATTTCCAGTGCAGAAAGGCCTGGCCGACCGTCTGCAGGGAAATGCGGCCGCTCGCCAATGGGGTCATAACGCCGATAAGCAGAATGATAATCCCTGCCGTAAGGCCGTATTTCTCCAGCCAGGGAAAGGTCTGCGAAAGTCCGAGAAGCTTCAGAAGCAGAAGCACCAGCATCGCGATCGTTACGGTTGAATTGCTGCTCACGATTCCGAGTCCGGCGAACCCGAGCAGTAGGAGAGAGACGTAGTCCATGATTACCGGCTCTCCCCTGCACGGGCCGGCCGTCTCGATGCCAGATGCTCGGCGATCAGCGCGCCGTGCCGGCGTCCTGTCTCGATGAAGATCTCGTTCGCGTTGCGTCCTGAGGCGATAACGCCCGCGACATACACGCCCTGGATGTTCGTCTCCATGGTGGCCGGGTCGAAGACCGGCTTATCCATCTCATCATCCATAATGACGCCCAGATCAGTGACAAGTCTGCGGTCCGGCCTAAAGCCGGTCATCGCGAGCACGAAGTCGTTCTCCAGCCGCAGGGGGGCTTCTCCGTCCGCAGGTGTGACCGTGACATAGGACGGCGTAATTTCTGTTACCCGGGATGACAGATGCAGCCTGATCCGGCCTTTGTCAACCATGCTTTCGAAGATCGGCCTTACCCACGGCTTGATATTGGCGGAAATGCTGTCGCCGCGGTAGACCATATCTACCTCTGCTCCGACCCGCATCAGCTCAAGAGCCGCATCTACCGCCGAGTTGCTGCCCCCGATGATCGCGACCTTCATGCCGGTATACGGGTGGGCTTCCCCGAAGTAATGGGTAACCTTGGGCAAATCTTCGCCCGGAATGCCTATCCAGTTCGGCTGATCGAAGTAACCGGTCGAGATGATGACGGCTGAGCCGTGCCGGGTCTTCCGTTCTCCGCGCCGGTTCTCCGTATGTACGGCAAAGGCTCCGTCCTCAAGCTTCTCGATGGAGACAGCTTCCTCATAAGCCGCGATGTCAAGCTGATGCAGCTCAGCGGCTTTGCGGTAATAGACCAGAGCTTCATGCCGGTAAGGCTTATCATGAGGCGAAGTAAATGGGATTCCCCCGATTTCCAGCAGCTCCGGTGTGCTGAAGAACTGCATATGTGTCGGATACCGGTAAATGGAATGGACGATAAAATGCTTCTCGACGATAATCGCGGACAGTCCCAGCCGCCGGCACTCGATTGCAGCGGACAGCCCGCAGGGCCCCGCTCCGATAATGATCACATCATGCATATACGCAAAGACCTCCCGCTATTTTCTTGTTCTAAAGTATACGCTGGGTATACGGTGAGTATCGCAACCTAAATCGTACCGTAATTATCGCCCTTTTGCCAGGGAGAAGCAAAGCGTAAGGATCAGCCGCAGAACGAACGGTTGCCAGAACTTGAGGATTATTATATAATTAGATATATATCTAATAACATGTTTGTTGAATGAGGAGTGTCTCTGATGCAGCTCGATAAAATTGTCAATTATCATAAAGCGCTGGCCGATCCTACCCGCATGCGGATGCTGCTTCTTCTGTCCAAGGGGGAGATGCACGGGCAGGCGCTGGCGGAAGCGCTCGGGCTGTCCCAACCCACGGTAACCCATCATGCGGCCAAGCTGCGCGCCGCAGCGATGATCCTGGAACGCAGGGACAAGAACACCGTGTACTTCAAGCTCAATCCGGAGTTTATCCGGAAGGGGAGCGAGGCGTCGTTATCCTTTATTTTTGACAAGGGGGCAGAAGAAATGGATGAGATCAGCAAGGATCAGAGCCTGCAGGAGTCAGTGATCCGCAACTTTTTCTCCAAAGAAGGGAAGCTGCGGCAGATTCCGGCACAGTACAAGAAGAAGCTGATTGCCCTCCAGCATATGGCGGAGCAGTTGCAGCAGGGGGTGACTTACAGCGAGAAGGAGATCAACGCTTTTATCAAGGAGTACCATGAAGATTTCGCGACCATACGCCGTGAGTTCATTATGCACCAGTTTATGTATAGAGAGAACGATGTCTATGAGCTGAATCCAAGAGAGATGTGGACGAAATGGGAATCCGTCAAATAATATTCTAAAGTTTCGTACATTTCTGTGACAGGTTAATTATAATTGATTAAAATTTTCGGGATTGAATAAACTGGAATTGAAAGCGTTATAGATATTAAATCTGGCAGCAAGAAAGGAGTCTTTCGCATGATCTTCAAAAGGTTCAAGAAAGAAGCCGCTCCGTCCCGGATCACTGTCACCTTGCCGGAAGTTAAACAAGCTGTACGCCAATTCGAGAATGACATGCCCCCGAAGATTAACCGGACAGTGCTGCTCAAAGAAGACAAAAGCATCGACCTCTCCCGTCTAACCCGGTACTTGGGAGGCGTGTCGGATCAGAAGTTCTATATGTCCCGCGAAACGTTTGAGATTTTTGATGAAGGGGAGAAGGATATTCCCTACTTTCTCGATCTGGTCCAGAGCGCCGTGGACAGCTATTTCAGCGATACCGGCAAGCTGCCCCTGCTCGAAGAGGCGCCGCTTCCCGAGGTTCACTTCCGCCTTCTGGCCAGCCAGCGGTATTTGAAGGAGGTTCCGCCTTTTCCTCTGTACATTACCGACGAAGAGCTGATGCTGACCCATCGCTCCGAACATTTCAAGTAAATGGATTTCTCGGTGGCCGATATCGGCCGCTATGGAGAAGCCTGCGAAAGGCGCGGCGGTATTAAGATGCTTGATGGTCCATTCTCGCCGTATGCCTTCTGACCGAAGCAAGGGTGTTTGCACTCTGCAAAAGCCCTTCGGGTTTCTATAATGGAAGCGTTAACAACAACTGGGCTGCAATAGGATTTATGTTCTGTAAAATATTCGGCCTTGCGCAGAACTGTGGTGATCGTTGTGTCATGCGGCTGCCGGCCGAGCTACAACAAGAACAAAACGAAGCCCGTCTTTGCCTGCCTGGTCTAACAATCTGTCTGATTTTCAAGTATAATGCCTATGAGTATCTGTCCTGTGAGGATGGAGAATAGAAACAAGGCAGGGAGAATCGGAAGAATGGGAACACCCAAAGCATTATTATTTGATCTGGACAATACGCTGATGGATCGTGATTCCACATTCCGCAGCTTTGGCACACAATTCATATCGCACTATTTCGGACACTTGAATTCTAGTGAACAGCTTGTGCTGGTCGAGGACATGATCGTCCGCGATGCGGACGGCTACAGGGACAAGGACGGTTTTTTTCACGAGCTCAGCGAGGTGCTGCCCTGGAAGGAGCCCGTCACTGCAGCGGACATCAGGGAATATTACGATACGAATTATGCAGGACACGGCGCGCTGATGAAGGATGCGGTGGAATGCCTTGAGTATTTGGCCGCCAGCGGCTATGTGCTCGGGCTTGTCACCAACGGGAAAAGTGATATTCAACGGGGAAAAATCGAAATGCTGAACCTGGGAGATTACTTCAAGACGATTGTGATCTCCGGCGAAGCCGGAATCAGCAAGCCGGATGAGGCGATTTACCGCCTTGCACTGGAAAGGCTTGGCTTCGGGGCAGAGGAAACGCTGTTTATCGGAGATCATCCTGTTAACGACATCTGGGGAGCGGGACGCACAGGCATGCAGGGGATCTGGCTGCGGCGCAATCATCCTTGGGACGATAAGCTTGGCGTTCGCCCATGGCGGACGATCGATGAGCTCTGCGAGCTCAAAGAAATTTTGTAAATGAGGTTGAAGCGGGTTGACAATAGTTGGTCTTCCCGTTTATGATGGGTCCATTAATTACCGGAAGGAGTAGATGTAATATGACAGTTCAAATGGTCAAGATGTTGCCAGTTGTTGCTGATTGGGATACGTCTCTTCCGGGAATAGGCCGCTTGCGCTGATTAGACACCGCGGCTGACACGCCGCGCTTGTATGAAGCCGCCGGAACCGTATCCAGGTTCCGGCGGCTTTTTTTGCGGCAGGGGGAGGTGGAGTTGCAACATCCCGCCTTCCCTGTGCCCGTACGCGCAGCTGTCGGGGAATTCTCTCCCCGTCCTGCGCGAGAAGAAGCTGTAGAGGCCCGCTCCGAAGCGCATATGCACAGGAGCGGTTTATTTAGCCCGCCGGAACCGAAAGGTACGGCGGGCTTTTGTGTGCGCGGATTCCCGGAAGAACGTTGCAGGTTAAGGAAGACAAGATCAACACTCAAACAATGGAGGTATTACATGACTTTAGAGCAGTACGGTTGGAATGAAGATTGGAATCAACTATGGAATCGGAACGGAGACCGGACCGAAGGAACGATGCCGGCCCGTATCGTCGGCGACTTCGGAAGCCGTTACCGGGTCGTGACCGAAGAAGGGGAAGGCTGGGGTGAACTCTCCGGCAAGCTGAGACATTCTCTGGAGACTTTCGGCGATTACCCGGCGATCGGGGACTGGACAGAGGTTAGAAAATCGGAAGCCGGACCGTATATACTTCAGCGAGTGCTGGAACGGCGCAGCCAGATTTCAAGAAAGGCAGCCGGGAGCCAGCCCCGTGAGCAGATCGTCGCTGCCAATGTCGACACGCTCTTTCTGGTCAGCGCCTTGAATGATGATTACAATATCCGCCGGATGGAGCGGTATTTGATCATGGCCTGGAACAGCGGTGCTTCGCCTGTTATTGTGCTGACGAAGGCGGACTTGTGCGATGATCCCGAGAGCAGGCTCCGCGAAATGGAGCTGGCCGCGCCCGGTGTGCCGGTGCTGGCGGTTAGCGCTGTCAAGGACCGGGGACGGGCCAAACTGATGCCTTATATCGGCGAGGGAAGAACCGCCACACTTACCGGCTCCTCCGGCTGCGGCAAATCGACGCTCGTCAACTGGCTGAGCGGAGAAGAAGTCCAGCTGACCGGCGCTGTCCGGGAGGACGACAGCCGGGGACGGCATACGACGACGCGGCGGGAGCTGTTTGTGCTGCCGGACGGTGGAATCATCATCGATACGCCCGGCATGCGCGAGCTTCAGCTGTGGGAGGATGAAGGCGGCCTGGATTTGGCATTCGCCGATATCGCCCAGCTGTCGGCAGGCTGCCGCTTTGCGGATTGCCGCCATGAGCGGGAGGAAGGCTGCGCTGTCCGCGAGGCGGTGGAGAGCGGGGAGCTAGCGGAGAAGCGTCTCCGGAGCTACCATAAAACCCAGCGCGAGCTGCAGTTTCAGGCGACGAAGGAATCGCGCCTCAAGCGCAAGGGCGCAGCCGCGGCAGCAGCCGGAACCAAAGGCTCCGGCTCACGTGCCCGGAAGTATGACTGGCGTGCCGAAATGGATGAATGAACGGGTAAAAATATTTTTTGGGAGCATAAATGATGACATCTCAAGGCACTCTCACCTACATCTTTGAATGGGAGCGTTCTTATATCCGGTACAGCCTCTAGATATGGATGACCGTAATCTCCTTGCCCTAGAAGAGAGCTATCCGATGCTCATTTCTCTTCCGTTTAAAATGTGACGGACAGGGTTATATAGGATTACCAGATGCTCAGGAAATCATTTCCTGTCCCTTCTGCATTTCAGATAAAGGAGCGATTGACATGTCCATTGACCGTTTTATAATCAAAAAGTTGGACAACTGTCACGAGCAGACGAAGATCAACTTGGTCAAGCTGTTTCAGCTTCGGATTCAGAAGGCGGAGAAGGCGGAGGATCGAAATCATCGAACCGGAACATGACACAGAAGCTTTACTTTAACGGAGACAGTCAGATTCAATATAAAAAAGCATCCTTCCGTCCGGAAGGATGCTTTTTTGAAAATAGAAGACCTATAAGTTATGGCTTATAATTGGTCTTCTATTTCTCGGTAAACGCCCGGGCCTAAAGGACGCCGTCAGCGTTTATCCTTGGTAGACTTGCATATTCAAGGGTAAATTGAGTTCATGACTTTAATAGAGAGACAGCGCCAGAGTATCGTCTTCGCTAAAGCTGTGCAGGATGGCTTCGGAGCCTTTGATCTCGATACTGATCAGGGAGTTCAGGCATTTCTTGAGCGCGTTTTTCCCTTTGTTGATTTTGAGATCCAGCGCGCTTGTCAGCAGTTTAAGTACTTTTTGAGTTGGCTGCTTGTTGTCTGTAGTAAAATATACCGGAACACTCTTGTTCTGGAAAGTAATCAGCATTCTCATTAGAAATCACCTCGTTACAGTTATTTCATGGTATACATAATATCTCTCTTTTCTTAATTTTACCTTAAAATTAGCTTATGATAACATAAAGATTGGTAGATTTAAGACCGGAAGGATACGATCGCAGTGATGGAAGATCAATCGAAGAAATTCTTGCGGTTCCTGATGCCCGAAGAAGAGAAGCTTGTAAGAAGCAGCGGACTGCCCGCTGAACAACCGGAAATCCAAAGGATCTGCCGTCTGAGTTACCGGAGCGGGAACAAGGACTGTGATCTGCTTATATATGTTAATCCCCGGCAGGTCATCATTATTCGCAAAGGAAGAGCGGAGCCTGAATGCCATGCGCTGGATGATCCTGGTCATGAACAAGCAATCCGGGAAGCCATTCTGGAAGGCATCATTCTCCCCGAAGCTTCATCCGGGGGTAGACTTGATCCCGCACTGCTCATGTCCAAGCCCCAGTATAGAGAAATTCTGAACCGGGCGTCCGGCTCCGTGCTGCAGCTGTGCCGCTTTGTGAAGCGGATTACCGGAGATTCGCGGCTCTCGATCCGGTTCGCGTTCTGCGTCCGGTCTCCCCGCACTTCGGGCGAGCTGCGCTTCTGCTCCAGACATGGACGGGACTGGACGTTTCAGTACGCGTCCTTTCTCGCTAACCGGTGGTGCGGCTGGCTGCTTCGGATGAGCTGCGGAGAAGGGGAGGAATGGGTATCGGCATCGACGATGGACAAGGAGCAGTACTGTTCGATTTTTCTGGAGTGGCTGCTTCATTGGGGGCCGACACGCCAGCAGGATGTGGGATAGATCAATTTCAGGGGGTGCAATATGGATAATGGAGTATTAGGTACGCAGGTTGTAACCCAGATCGGCATTATTGTTAAGGATGTGGAAAAGACTGCCCGGAGCTATGCCGATTTCTTCGGCATACCGGAGCCGGAATCGTTCTGGACGGATACAGCGGACCTGGCGCAGACGGAATATGAGGGGCAACCGACGCCCGCGCGGGCCAAACTGGCCTTCTTCGATATGGGTCAGCTGCAAATCGAGCTGATTCAGCCGGATGAAGGACCTTCTACCTGGCGCGAGTTCCTGGACAAGCAGGGAGAGGGCGTTCACCATATCGCCTTCGGCATCAAGGGAATGAAGGAGAAAATCGCGCTGCTGGGGAATAAAGGCATGCCGCTTATTCAAAAAGGGGAGTTTACGGGCGGAAGATACGCCTATATGAATACGCTCGATGAGTTGAAGGTGCTTGTGGAGCTGCTTGAGAACGACTGATACAGGTTTTCGGAATACAAGACGGTTTGGCCAACGCGGCCAGGCCGTCTTTTTTTGGCATGGGAGTGGAATAACCGATTCCTGGGCGTCTGCATATGCTGGATTATCCCGCTCCGGGGGAGCGGATGGCTTATCTCCGATATTCGGACCGTCATCCCCCGCAAGGGCAAGGGAGAGAGGAGAGACGCATGATGCGTAAAGGGTACAGAGCCGCGGCGCTGGCGCTTGCGGTCGGGATGGCCGTCTCCATGCTCGCCGGCTGCGGCGGGAAGAGCGAGTCAGCCTCGGTTAAGGTGAAGGTCGGAGAGGTAACGCGTTCCGTGTTCTATGCGCCTGAGTATGTGGCGCTGTCTCAAGGGTTTTTCAAGGATGAGGGACTGGATGTCGAGCTCCAGACGATTCCCGGGGGCGACAAGACCATGACGGCGCTGCTGTCCGGGGCGATCGATGTGGCGCTGGTGGGATCGGAGACGTCGATCTATGTTTATCAGCAGGGCAGCGACGATCCGGTGATCAATTTTGCCCAACTGACGCAGCGCGACGGCACCTTCCTGTTCGCCCGCAAGGAGCAGTCAAATTTTGATTGGAGCCAGCTCAAGGGATCAACTTTCCTGGGTCAACGCAAAGGCGGCATGCCGCAGATGGCCGGTGACTTCACGCTCAAGAAGAAGGGGATCGATACGTCCAAGGATTTGACCCTTATTCAGAATATCGATTTTGCGAATATAGCGGGAGCTTTCGCTTCGGGCACAGGCGATTATGTGCAGCTGTTTGAGCCGCAGGCGTCCATCTTTGAACGGGAAGGCCGGGGCAAGGTGGTAGCGTCGTTCGGGGTCGAGAGCGGATATTTGCCTTACACGGTGTTCATGACGAAGCTCAGCTTCATCACGAAACACTCCGGAACGGTTCAGAAATTCACGAATGCCCTGCAGAAAGCACAGAACTGGGTAAAGGACCACACTCCGGAAGAGATTGCGGATGCCGTACTGCCATACTTCAAGGATGCAGATAAGGATGTTCTTGTCTCTGCGATCAAGCGATATAAGGATCAGGACACATATGCGCTGAACCCGGTTATCGACGATGCGGAATGGAATAATCTCCTGGATGTTATGGACAATGCGGGCGAGCTGAAAGAACGTGTGCCGGCATCCAAAATTGTGAACAACTCATTCGCGGAGAAGGCGCTGTCGGAAGTAAAGGACGATAAATAAGAATGAGTAAGGCAATTAAGCGATGAAAAGGAGGGAGCCGCCATGCCGCCGGTAGTGGAGCTGCGTTCAGTCTCACACGCTTATCTGGAGGACCGGAGCGCCTCATTGGCCCTTGATCAGATCAGTCTTGTCATCGAAAAAGGGGAGTTCGTCAGCCTGGTCGGACCGAGCGGCTGCGGCAAAACGACGCTTCTCTCCATCATCTCCGGCCTGCTGAAGCCGTCGAAGGGCGAGGTGCTGGTGAACGGCTCTACGGTCTCGGGGACTTCGCCGCATATCGGGTACATGCTGCAGCAGGATTATCTCTTTCCGTGGCGGACGATTCTGGAGAACTCGCTGCTCGGTCTTGAATTGACCGGCAGGCTGAGATCGGAGGATCGAGACAAGACGGCAGCGCTGCTTGCCGAAATGGGCCTTAAGGGGAAGGAATCCTCCCTCCCCGGCCAGTTGTCGGGCGGAATGCGCCAGCGGGTCGCGCTCGTCCGGACGCTTGCTACCGATCCGGAGCTGCTGCTGCTTGACGAGCCGTTCTCCGCGCTGGATTACCAGATCAAGCTCCAGCTTGAGGATCTCGTGTCGGAGACGCTCCGAAGCAGGGGGAAGACGGCGCTGCTGGTCACCCATGATCTGTCGGAGGCGATTGCGGTCAGCAGCAGAGTCGTTCTTATGGGACGGAACCCAGGAAGAATCCGCCGCATCTTCGATATCCCCCGAAACATCGCGGATACACCGCCGCTGTACGCCCGGGACCAGCCGGGATTTGCCGAACTGTTCCATACTGTTTGGAGAGAAATGGAGCTGGAAGGAGCCGGAGGTTCGCCCGGATAGTTCCGGTAATTTAATGAAAGGAGGTGCAAAAGCGTGAAGCAGGTGACTCTGGGAGAGAGCGGCGAGGCGGGGGCGTCAGGAGCTGAATGGCTGGCCGCCGAGCATGGTGATTATCTTCGGGCCAAGCGAAAGCACCGCAGATACGTCCGGTATGTTCAGGCCTGCCTGCTGCTCCTCTTCTTCGGTATGTGGGAAATCGCCGCGCGGCAAGGCTGGATCGACCGGCTGTTGTTCAGCAGTCCATCGAAAGTGTGGGAACAGCTCTTGAAGAGTGCGCTTGACGGGAGTCTATGGCATCATCTCGGCATTACCGTCTGGGAGACGGCGGCCGGTTTTGTCCTGGGCACACTGCTGGGCACGCTGCTGGCCGCTCTGATCTGGTGGTCGCCTTTTTTGTCGGCTGTGCTCGATCCATATATGGTCGTCTTCAACAGCATGCCGAAGGTCGCGCTTGGTCCAATCTTCATCGTGATGTTCGGTGCGGGTTTTACGGCGATCGTCATGACGACGCTCTCCATCACCGTTATCGTCACGACGCTGGTCGTGTACAACAGCTTTCAGGGAGTCGATCCCAATTATGTGAAGGTGATCCGTTCGTTCGGAGGAGGGCGGCGCCAGGTCTTCGGCAAAGTCATACTGCCGGCGTCATTTCCCGCTATTATCTCGACACTTAAGGTTAATGTCGGCATGTCATGGGTTGGTGTCATCGTCGGCGAATTTCTGGTGGCGAAATCGGGTCTGGGATACTTGATCATCTACGGTTTTCAGGTGTTCAATTTCACGCTGGTGATGTCCAGCCTGCTCGTCATCGCGATTGTCGCGACGCTCATGTATCAGGTTGTCGTGTATTTGGAGAAGCTGCTGCTGAACCGGCGCTGATCCATACATGGCCGGATGAATGCTCAATGAGAGGCGGAAGTGTGTCCGGTTCCGGTTGAACCCAGTCCGGATTATGTTAAGTCCGGTTTGCGTTCAGTATTGTGACTTTTCTGAAAATCAAGTACCATGAACTTGATCGAAAGTACGTCAAACATCCGGTAAGGATCGAAAATGTGACAAGGCGGGGTAAAGTTCATGGGATTTCGCATCATCAAGACGGCGGCGGCGACGCTGCTGTCTGTACTTCTGGCTGCGGCTGCCGGCATTCCGAATGCGCAGAGCGCCGGGCTGCTGGCCATTCTGGGCGTGGAGGTGACAAGAAAGCGGAGTCTCAGGACTATAACGGCGCGTTTTGTCGCCTCCTTGGTCGGACTGCTGATCGGCTGCGGCCTCTTTGAAATTTTCGGCTTCGAGTACTGGGTTCTCGGGCTGTTCGTTCTGCTCGGATTTCCGCTGATCGTCCGTTCAGGCTTCAAAGAAGGCATCGTTACCAGCTCCGTTATCGTGTTCCGCGTGTTTGGACAAGCTGAGCTGAACCTTGGAATCATTCTTCAGCAGGTGGAGCTGCTTATTATCGGCCTTGGATCTGCCGGACTCTGCAACCTGATCTACATGCCGAAGTCCGATCAGATGATGTACGGAATCCGCAAGGAAGTGGACGGCCTGTTCTCCGTAATCTTCCGGCAGTTCTCGCAATCGCTGCGTGACCCGCAGTATGTATGGGACGGCAAAGAACTGATTCAGGCGGGCGGCGCAATTCAGCGCGGTCTGTCGGCTGCGGCCCGGGAAATGGAGAACAGCGTCATTCATCCGGACGAGGCTTGGAATGTCTACTTCTATATGAGGAAGGAGCAGCTCGAATCGATCCAGAACATGCTGCAGCTGCTCTCTCAGGTGTATCAACATCTGCCTCACGGTAAAATGGTCGCCGAGCTGTTCGAGCAGTTGAGCCAGGATGTGCTTAACGAAGGGTACACGGGGCGGACGGAGAGCCTGCTGACCGATCTTGAGGAAAGCTTCAAGGAAATGTCCCTGCCTTCATCGCGGGAGGAATTTGAGGTGCGGTCCGCCATTCTCCAGCTCTGCCGGGAACTGGCGCTCTATCTGAAGATCGCGAAGCAGTATAAGGCACCGATCACTTCAGGCCGCCAGACATCTGCGGAGACTGCCGGCAGCCGGTAGGCTGAGGCCCAGACTTATCTATAAAATATTGGCTGGCAAGAAGAAGGCCGCTCTTTCGCTATATGGGAAGAGCGGCCTTCTAGGCGATATGCGATTAACAGATTTCTGCCCCGGCGGACATGGTGCAGCCGTTTTTTTGCTTGAACAGCAAGGGTTTCGGAGACTTCTCGAACTTATCCAAAAATAGTTGTCACTCTGGGCCAATGCCCTGCATACACTTCATAGTGAATGATTGTATGGAGGAGGTTCAAAGATGTCATTAGGCCATAAACGCCAAACAAGGGAGATCATTACGAAAGCGATCTGCGGCAAGGGTCGTAAGTTCTCCACCGTAACCCATACCGTAACTCCGCCACATCATCCGACGAGTATTTTGGGGGCTTGGATCATCAACCACCAGTACGAAGCGGTTGCCGCCGGAAACGGAATTGAGGTGATCGGTACTTACGATATCAACATCTGGTATTCGTACGACAAGAACAAACAGACCGAGGTAGCGAAGGAGACGGTCTCCTATGTGGAGCCGATTCCGCTCTCTTATCTCGATCCGAAACACCGGGCTTCCACCGTCGAGGTGTCTGCGGAGGCAACGCAGGAACCGAACTGTGTGGAAGCGGGTGTAACCTCGGGCGGCGGCAGTGTCACCATCCGGGTCGAACGGGAATTCGAAGCTGAGCTGGTTGCGGAGACGAAGCTCCGTGTATACGTCAGCGATGCGGAGAGCGACCCGGAAGACAAGGACTACGACTACGAGTCCGAAGGCTTCGACTACGAGGATCTGGACCCCGACGCGCTGGACGATGAGCTGTAAGACGGCTCAGACGCCCGCCGGCGTCTCCCGCTGCCCGGTACGCGTATATCCGTGCCGGCGGGAGCGGAAACGGAATATACAGTATCATATGTACCGGGAGCGGGGACGTAGAGGGCGGATGCCCTCCTTTTTTTGAATTTTTTTTCAGACTGGACGCTGTCGCTTCACGGCAGCAGTCCACAGGAGAAGAGGACGGCCTCAATTTACCGGAGACTTCTTTCATTATTGTCTTTCATTATTTGTTCGCAGGGGGTGACGGGATGAACGAAGGAATGGAGGTATACCTCTCGCTGACGCCAAGGGGCCGTGAGCGGCGGCTGGGAAGGGCGGGGATTCATGCCGAGTTCGTCTCGGGAGCCGGTTCGCTGTCGAAGGGTAAACGCAGGATGCCGGATGAGTTAGGGTCCGGTGAAAATCTTATGCAGCAGAACCGGATGAAGGAATCCCACAAGGAGGATACTTATCGCCAGCGGTATAGAACTGCGGTCTTCAATCTGCATCATCTCGGAACGGCGCCGCTTGGTACAGGAATGGAACGCATGCCCTTTCAGTCGGTGTGGGTGCGTCCTTCGCTTACGCCTGGCGGCCATCCCGGCTCTGGTTCTGATACAGAGGAAGATCTTCCGAACATATCTGGAGAACGGGGCGGCTTATACAAGCGGCTCGGCAGCCTCGCCGTCAAAGCCTTGTACGGCCTCGGACTGGACAGCGGAGAGGTCTTCATTACGGCCGGAGGAGAGGGCCGCTATATCGTGTCAGGCATCTCTCCGCTGGCCCCGCAGGACGGCCGCTCGCTGCCCGAGCCCTACCGCCAGGCGGAGGAGGCCCTTCGCCTGGCGCTGGCAGGGGAGGGGCCGCGGCGGCCGGATCTGCAGCTGGGCATGGACCCGGAGTTCCTCCTGCTCCGGGAGGACACCGGCCGCGTCGTGCCTGCGTCGCGGCACTTGCCCCTCGGCGGCGCGGCAGGCTGCGACGCCGGTCCCCCGGGAACGCGCGGCGTGTTCCCGGTCGCAGAGCTGCGCCCCGGCCCGCGCGCGGCGCCGCGCGCGCTGATGGCGCAGCTGCGGTCCGCGGCGATGCTCGCGGACCGGCTCATTCCCGGCCCCGGCATCGGCTGGCGGGCCGGGGGGATGCCGCTGAGGGGCTGGGCCCTCGGCGGGCATTTGCACTTCAGCGGCGTCGTGCTGACGGCGCCGCTGCTGCGCGCGCTCGACAACTATCTCGCGCTGCCGGTTGCACTGCTGGAGGACGAGCGCGCCTCCGGCCGCCGTCCCCGGTACGGGACGCTCGGCGATTTCCGGCTCCAGCCGCATGGCGGCTTCGAGTACCGGACCCTGCCGAGCTTCCTGGTCTCCCCGGAGATCGCCCGGGGAGTGATCGCGCTGGCTCACCTGATAGTGAGCCGCTACGAGGCCCTGCCGCTGCGGCCGCTGGACCGCGAGCCGGTGCACGCCGCCTATTACGGCGGCGGCAGGGAGACGCTGCGCGCGGCGGCAGGGCCTCTTCTCCG
The DNA here is from genome assembly GCF_000758685.1 of Paenibacillus stellifer. NCBI lineage: Bacteria > Bacillati > Bacillota > Bacilli > Caryophanales > Paenibacillaceae > Paenibacillus > Paenibacillus stellifer. The sequence goes on along the minus strand of NZ_CP009286.1, from coordinate 3,283,451 downwards.
GCAGCTGCGGGCGCTGCCGGAATACGCCGCGCTCCGCGGAGATGCGGAGCCGCTGCTCCGGATGATCGAGGAGGGGCGGCGGTGGGATGAGTCCCGGAATATCCGGGAGCTGTGGCGTCAGGAATTCGACCGGGTGAAGGCCCTTGGCCGGCGCCCTGCGAGCATATCCATCCCGTCGCGCTAAAGATTATTTAGCGCTGGATTTGCTGGTGTAATAAGTCATTATGCGGACCCGCCCATGGACGGGTCCGCTTTGTTGTGGCATGTACAAGAAGAACATTTGTTTCGCTTTCGGATTCCACCTGATCTTCAACTTCTGCTATAATGAACAGATAAGCATGTTATGGCCTGGAGGTACCCGATGGCAAAATATACACCGATGATCGAACAGTATTTGAAGGTAAAGGAAGGGGCAAAGGATGCCTTCCTTTTTTTCAGGCTGGGCGATTTCTATGAAATGTTCTTTGAGGACGCCCTGCTGGCTTCCAAGGAGCTCGAAATTACATTGACCGGCCGCGAAGGAGGAGGCGACGAGCGCATTCCGATGTGTGGCGTTCCATATCATTCGGCCGAAGGCTATATTCAGCGTCTGATCGAGAAGGGCTACAAGGTCGCCATCTGCGAACAGCTCGACGATCCGGCGACGACCAAAGGCATGGTCCGGCGGGATATCGTCCGGGTCGTGACCCCTGGAACGGTCATGGAAGGCCGGACGCTGGCCGACAAGAACAACAATTATCTCGTCTGTGTCACTGAACTGGACGGGATGGCGGCGCTGGCCGCCTGCGATTTGACGACCGGCGAGCTCTATGTCACTTCTTCGCCTGCTAGCGAAGAGGGATTGCGCGGTGAAATCGGCATTTACGAGCCTGCCGAAATTCTCGGAGACGGCGAGCTGCTGGAGAGACTGCGGAGTGATTCGCTTCCCGGCGGTAAGCCGATCGTCTATACGCCATGGGAGAAGAAGGATGAGGAGAAAGCTCGCGGACAGTTCGGCGAGGCCGTCTGGGCGCGGCTGGAACGGGAACGCGCACAGTGCCTCTCGATCCTGATCTCCTATCTGAATGAGACCCAGCGGCGTTCGCTGGGGCAGCTCAGCCACATTTCCTCCTATGAACCGGGCAATTTCATGATTCTCGATCCCTTCACACGGCGGAATCTGGAGCTGACCGAGACAGTCCGGGAGCGCTCCAAGAAAGGCTCGCTGCTCTGGCTGCTCGATCGTACCGAGACTTCGATGGGCGCGAGGCTGCTCCGGCGGCGGATCGACAAACCGCTGCTGCAGCGCCACCAGATCGAACGGCGCCTTGAGGCCGTGGAACATCTGTACAATCAGTTTATTCTGCGTGAGGAACTGCGGCTGGCTCTGAAAGAAATCTATGATCTGGAACGGCTGACGGGCCGGGTAGCCTACGGCAGCGCGAACGGCCGCGACCTGAATGCGCTGAAGCTGTCCCTGGCGCAAATTCCATCCCTTAAAGAGCTGTGTCTCTCCTCCGCTTCATCCACATTGAGGGAGCTCGGGGAAGCCATAGACGAGTGTGCCGACCTGCGGGAGATCATCGAGAAAGCGATCATCGACGACCCGCCGGTGTCCATCCGTGACGGCGGCATGATCCGGCCGGGCTATCATGAACGGCTTGACGAGCTTAGGGAGGCCGGCAGCAGCGGCAAACGCTGGATCGCCGAGCTGGAAGCGAAGGAGCGCCAGGCAACCGGCATCAAGTCGCTGAAGATCGGCTTCAACAAGGTGTTCGGCTATTATATTGAAGTAACGCGCAGCAATCTGTCATCGCTTCCGGAAGGACGGTATGAGCGCAAGCAGACGCTGGCGAACGCGGAACGGTTCGTCACGCCGGAGCTGAAGGAGAAGGAAGCACTGATTCTGGAAGCCCAGGATAAAATGACGGATTTGGAGTATACGCTGTTCAGCGAGCTGAGAGACCGGCTGTGCGCGCAGATTCCACGGCTGCAGAGGCTCGCGGAGAATGTCGCGGAAATCGATGTGTACCAGGGTCTCGCCGCCGTCAGCGCGGAGCACCGGTTCGTCAAGCCGACGTTGACCGACGGCTATGATCTGCATGTCGAGGGCGGACGCCATCCGGTCGTTGAGGCGGTTCTCAAAGATGCCTCGTTCATTGCGAACGACAGCAGCCTGTCGAAGCAGAACGGACGGATTCTGCTTATTACCGGTCCGAATATGGCGGGCAAAAGCACCTATATGCGCCAGGTGGCTCTCATCTGCATCCTGGCGCAAATCGGCTGCTTCGTGCCGGCAGACAAGGCGGAGATTCCGGTGATCGACCGGGTGTTCACGCGGATCGGAGCCGCGGATGATCTGATCGGCGGCCAGAGCACGTTCATGGTCGAAATGGCCGACATCCAGCTGATGACGGAGCAGGCGACGCCGCGCAGCCTTATTATTATCGACGAGCTGGGCCGGGGTACATCGACGGGCGAGGGCATGGCGATCGCCCAGGCGGTCATTGAATATGTGCATGATGTTATTGGCTGCAAGGCTTTGGTGTCGACGCATTTCCACGAGCTTGCCCATATGGAAGAAATGCTGGAGGGGCTGCGGAACTACTCCATGGCCGTCCAGGAGAGCGGGGACAAAGTCCAATTCCTGCGGAAGCTGATTCCGGGTCCGGCAGACAGCAGCTACGGCATTTACTGCGCACGGCTTGCCGGTCTGCCGGGCAGCATCATCGACCGGGCATATGGCCTGCTTCAAAATATGGAGCAGATGACCTCACCTGCTGGCGGAATTCGTGAAGGCGCTGAAAATGGAGCCGGTATAACAACAATTCGGGAAGCTGCGAACACAGAAGCTTCGACCCGGAAAGCTGCAATCACGGAAGCTGCGATTCGGGAAGCAGCTGCGGGAATCGCTACGAGGCGCGACGCAGGATCGCCTGCTTCCTCCCCTTCAGCGGAGCCGGTTGGCGCTGGTGCTGGCGCTGGACGGATTGTTAATCCGGGCGCGCTGGCGGCTGAGGGCGCGCCAAAGGCCGTGAATCCTTCCGGGGAGACGGATTATCAGCGGCAGGAGGCAGCGGCTCTGGAAGAAGATCATTTCTCTTCATCCTCTGCTTCCGGTTCCGATTTCGGCAGCGAGGTGGTCCAGCTCTCGATCTTCGGGGACGAGGAGCCGCGGCGCGGCCGCAAGGGAGCCGGACAGCGGGAACATTCGGTCGCGGATGATGTAATGGCCGCCGTCGGTGCGGCGGACCTGATGAACATGACCCCGCTGCAGGCGATGCAGCTGCTGAACGATTTGAAAATGAAAATTCGCGCAAAATAAAGATTTGAGAGGAAGAGAGGCGGTCCGGAAATGGCGAGAATCCATGTGCTGGACGAGCATATTGCCAACCAGATTGCAGCCGGCGAGGTGGTGGAACGGCCGGCTTCGGTGGTGAAGGAATTGGTGGAGAACGCCATCGATGCGGGAAGCACCCGCATTGAGGTGTCCATCGAGGAGGGCGGGCTGCAGAGCATCAAGGTCAAGGACAACGGCTTCGGTATCGAGCCGGAGGACTGCGAGACCGCCTTCTACCGCCATGCCACCAGCAAAATCGAGAGCGGCCGGGACTTGTTCCAGATTACGAGCCTCGGCTTCCGCGGTGAGGCGCTGCCCAGTATCGCTGCCGTGGCGAAGGTGTCGCTGCTTACGGCAAGCTCGGATGATGGCAAAGGGAAGCTGCTTGAGATCGAAGGCGGCAAGCTGATGGTGAACGAGCCAGCGCCCTCCGGCAGAGGTACGGAGATGACAGTACGGGAGCTGTTTTATAATACGCCTGCAAGACTAAAGTATATGAAGAGCATCCAGACGGAGCTTGGGCATATCTCGGACGCGATGTACCGGATGGCTCTTGCCCATCCGCAGATTTCATTCACGCTGCGCCATAACGGCAACCAGCTGCTGCAAACGCTGGGCGGAGGCGATCTGCTGCAGGTGATCGCGGCCGTATACGGCACATCGGCAGCCAAAGCGATGCTTCCCGTTGAGGCGGAGGACCCCGACTACCGGATTTCCGGCTATATCAGCCGCCCGGAATGGACGCGGGCCAACCGCAATGCGATTACAACAATCGTCGGCGGGCGCTATATCCGCAGCGGAGGGCTGAATGCGGCCATTATGAGGGCTTACCATACCCTGCTGCCAATCAACCGGTATCCGCTGCTTGTGCTCAAGCTGGATATGCATCCTTCCCTGGTGGATGTCAATGTGCATCCCGCCAAGCTGGAGGTGCGGTTCAGCAAGGAGAACGAGCTGTATCAGTTCGTGGAGCAGGAGCTCCGGAAGGTGCTGCTGGGAGAGAATCTCATTCCCCGGCCTGGAAGAGAAACGATCGGGCCGAAGGGCAGCACGTCCTTTATTCAGGAGCAGTTCTCGTTCACCAAACCGGCATCGCAGACGGCTGAGACGGCGCAGGATGCTGTGAACAAGGGCGCAAATGGAGAGGGAAGATTGTTCGGACCTCAAGGCGCACAGGGCGACCCGGCCGGTCCGGCAGCCGGATATCTGGGCGGGTCTCATCAGGAACTGCCGGGTAACCTTGGCGTTAACGGTTCGCCTTCCGGCGCCTCCTTTGGCTCTGCGCCGGGCAGACAGGCGGCTGGTTCTCCCGCTGCCGGTGGGCCATCCGGTTTGCTTGAAAGCGCGGCGGCCTCATCAGGAACCGCCGCCTTCCAGACGCGGGAGGGCGGAAGCTCCGGAGCGCCATACAGCTCCTCCGGAGGCAATTCCGCGTCCAGGGTGCGCGATGCATCGGCATTCGGCGCGGGTTACCGGGCTTCGGGTCCCGCCGCCGCAGGACGGAACGCCCTGCCGCCCCAGGCGGGACGCGAGCTGTATGCGCCAGCGCCTGAGAGCCCGTCCACGCTGCCGCCTTTCCCGGAGCTGAGCTATATCGGCCAGCATCATGGAACATATATCATTGCCCAGAATGATGACGGGCTGTATTTGATCGACCAGCATGCCGCTCATGAACGGGTTAACTACGAATATTACTATGAGAAATTCGGGCGTCCCGCGGAGGCTTCGCAGGAGCTGCTGCTGCCGATTACGCTGGAATTCACGCCCTCGGAGAGTCAGAAGCTCAGCGAGCGCCTGAATTGGTTCCAGCAGGCTGGCGTATATCTGGAGCATTTCGGCGGCCAGACGTTTCTGGTGCGTTCTCTTCCATACTGGTTCCCTAGAGGAGAGGAGAAGGAGATCGTCGAAGATATGGCGGAATGGGTGCTTAGCGAGAAGAACATCGATCTGGCGAAGCTGCGCGAGAAATCTTCGATTCTCTGTTCCTGCAAAGCCTCGATCAAGGCCAACCAGAAGCAGACCGAGCAGGAGGCGATGAGCCTGCTGGACCGGCTCGCTGCCTGCCGTCAGCCCTACACCTGCCCGCACGGCCGTCCGATTCTCATTTCATTCTCGCCCTACGATCTGGAGAAGCTGTTTAAGAGGGTCATGTAGCATATTACAACAGGCGTTTTGCTTGATTACGGAGGTACCATGATTATATCGACGGGCGAACGCCCGAAACCGGAGGTTGCCGAGCGCGCCCGTGCATTAGCCGGGCGTCTTGGCGTCTCATACGCCCCGCGCGGCAACGCTTCTGTTGCGAAGCTTCTTGCGGAGTACCGGGACGATGACCTGCTCATCGTCCTTCACCAGGGAGTCAGGCTGCTGCGCAGCGGCGCGGCTCCGCTTCAGTTCCATCCCAGCATGGGTTTTGTCCGCGCCAAGCGGGTATTAAAAGGAGAGACAGATCCGCTGGCAGCCGCAGCCGGGATGGTTCCGGGAGACAGCGTGCTGGACTGTACGGCCGGGCTCGGCGCGGACTCGCTGGTGCTTGCGGTCTCCGGTGGCGAGGAGACAAGCGTCACAGCGCTTGAAAGCTCGCTCCCTTTGTATGCGCTGCTGAGCGAAGGCATGGCCAGCTATGATTCCGGCCTGCCCGAGGTCGATTCCGCTCTAAGGCGGATTGAGGTCGTGAACAGCGGTCATTTGGACTATTTGCACAGCCTCCCTGACCGGAGCGTCGACATCGTCTATTTTGACCCGATGTTCCGGGAGCCGCTGCATGATTCCGCCGCGATCTCGCCGCTGCGTTCTTTCGCTGACAGCTCAGCGCTTTCGGAAGGCAGTGTGGCCGAGGCGCTGCGGGTCGCCCGCAAGTCCGTCGTGCTGAAGGAGAAGCGTGGCAGCGGCGAATTCAGCCGTCTTGGCTTCCAAGAGCAGCTTCGGCAGGGCAATAAAACATCGTACGGGGTGATCGCCATTGACAACCGAAGCTAAACCGAAGCTGCTTGTGCTGCTGGGTCCGACCGCAGTCGGCAAGACGCGGCTCAGCCTCAGCCTCGCCTCCGCACTCCATGCCGAAATCATCTCCGGTGATTCCATGCAGGTGTACCGCGGGATGGATATCGGCACGGCCAAAATCAAGCCGGAGGAGATGGAAGGGATTCCTCATCATCTGATTGATGTTCTGGACCCGACTGAGCCGTATTCAGTCGCCGAATTTCAGGCCGAGGGGCGCAGGCTGATCGGTGAAATCAGCGCAAGAGGCAGGCTGCCGTTCATCGTTGGAGGGACGGGGCTGTACATCGAATCGCTATGCTACGGCTTCCGCTTCTCGGAGGCGGTGGCGGACGAGGCGTTCCGCAGCGAAATGGACCGGTTCGCCGAGGAGCATGGGGCGTTTGCGCTGCACGCAAGGCTGGCCGAGGTTGATCCGGAAAGCGCTGAAAGGCTTCATCCGAACGATCGCCGGCGGATTATCCGGGCGCTTGAGATTTTCCGGCAGACGAATACTCCGCTCTCCCAGTCTCCTGCAGCCGTCAAGCCGGAGTCGCCTTACGACCTCTGTCTGATCGGTCTGACAATGGACCGTCAAATGCTGTATCAGCGTATTGAAGAACGGATCGATGAAATGTTGGCGGATGGGCTTGTTGACGAGGTGAAAGCTCTAATGGAACGCGGATGCAGCCGAAATCTCGTATCCATGCAGGGACTGGGCTACAAGGAGATCGCCGCTTATCTCGAGGGCGAAATGACCTGCGAAGAGGCGGTTACACTGCTAAAGAGAGATACCCGGCGCTTTGCCAAGCGGCAGCTCTCCTGGTTCCGCCACATGAAGGACATACACTGGATCGACGTTGGCGGCGGGACAGACTTTTCCGTGAATTTTGCCAAGATCCGGGACATAATAGCAGCTTCAATGGGATAACCCTTATAAATACGCCCCACTAACCTTGATAGGTCAGCGGGGCGCTTCATTTTCTCCACGATTACTTGATAAAAAAGGAACGCATCACCGCGATTACAAACAGAGCAGCGAGAACGAGCCAAGTGAAAGGATGGCGTAAATTAAGGGTCCATCCGATTCCGGAGTCTTTTGGAACTAACAATTTTACTTTTTTAAATGTCATGACATCAACCCAGCCTTTTTAGAGAAGATTAGGATTTCGATTCTGGCGGAATTTTTCCCTTAACCTGCTTTAACGTCGCTACTATAAGGAAACTGACAATCACTAATAACAGCCAGGAGCTCACCTTTCCCAGATGAACGAGACTCCAGGCTTCTCTCTGATTCGGGTATTGCCAGGCTCCAAAGAATGTTGCGATATTTTCGGCGATCCATATAAAAAATCCAATAAGTCCAAAAGAAAGCGCAAGCGGCATACGGTAACGGGTTCCGCCCACCTTGTATGTAACCCATGATTGCCAGAACAGGATCAGTACAAGCCCTGACAACCACCAGCGGACATCAATCCAGTAATGATGGGTGAAAAAATTCAAATAGATCGCAGCTGCAAGAACTACAACGACCCAGAACCGCGGCCACTTGACCAGTTCAACCTCAAACCTCCTCCATGCCTGGCACAGATAGCTTGCCACACTTGCGTACATGAATCCGCTGTACAATGGTACTCCGCCAATTTTAAAATACCCCTCCTCCGGATAAGACCAGGAGCCCATATGTACTTTGAACAGCTCAAGCGCAAGTCCGATTAGATGGAACAAAGTGATCACCTTAAGCTCATCTCTTGTCTCAAGCCCGGAATACACCATCAGCCACTGCATCAGCAGGCAAATGATTAGCAGCCAGTCATACCGTGGCAGGAAGGGAAGCGGCAGGATTTTTGTAATTGCCAAAGAGGCGAAAATAACAACCGGAAACAAACAGGACAAGGCCTGCTCACGGCCAAAACGAACCAACTGTATTAGTGCCCTCATTTTACGCTCCCTAAGGCGCTTCTGTAAATGCTCAGCCTCTGCTTAAAGAGTCTCTTCATCGCTTCGGTACTCCAAAAGATCTCCAGGCTGGCATTCCAGAGCCTTGCATATCGCCTCTAAGGTGGATAAACGGATCGCTTTGGCTTTGCCATTTTTCAGGATAGAAAGATTAGCCATCGTAATTCCAACCTTCTCCGAAAGCTCGGTAACGCTCATTTTCCGCTTCGCCAGCATCACGTCAATATTAATGATAATCGCCATTGTCTTCACCTCAGACCGTTAAATCATTTTCAGATTTGATGTCGATGGCATTGTTTAACAGCTTTTGAAGAACGGCGGCAAACACCGCAACCACAATGGAAGCAAAAATAATGACCAATCCGATTACGATTAGACCAGGAGCGTCGTCTTCATCCGCTATGAAATATAAAAACGGCAGGCTTGCCGTAAACAAGATACTGATTATAAATGCACAGTATTTAATAATTTTCAAAGCCCTTACGGATAACTCGGAGAAAGCATTGTTCTTGTCAATATAGCTTAAAAGTTTAAAAGCCTGAATCAATGCTGCAAAGAACGGTATCGCCGATCCATACAAGATGATTAATAGGGGGTATAGCCAATATCCCGGATAGCGTTCTGCAGTTTCTTTAACTATGGAAGGTATCCCTAATACACATAAAGCAAGAATTGGAACTCCCATAAGAAACACAGCAATCTTCAGAAAAAGTGTTTCTCGTTTCATACAAATGCTCCTCACTTGTTAAAGTTGATTATGATTTTAGCATGTGATTTATCGAAAAACAATAAAAAAATACTGTTTTATATTATATTTTTATTTATATTTCTTGAACATCAGAAGTAAAACATTGTTATGAATCTGAATACATTTTATGCCGTGAGGGATTATTATACATTGAATAAAGCACGTAAGTTCGCATATAATACAAACAAATGTTCTAGTTTGGGGTGGGGTACTATGCATATGCACACAGGCCAGACTGTGGAAATGGTGTATTTAGATCAAGCAGGAAAAATCACTCAGCGTATAATAGAGGTCAAGCGAGTGCAAGGCGGCCGCATCCGGGCAACTTGTCTGGCCACAGGCGAATCCCGCGTCTTCCTGGCAGTGAGTATTCTCACCTGGCGTTCGGTAACCAAGAGACATGCTGTCGGATAATGCCCGCAAGATCCTGCGTATTATGTATTATCACCGCCAGCATTTTGGTGCAGTACCGCCAATGAGGCAGCTCAAGCGCAAATCCAGCCGCAGGCCCGAACAGATTAGAGCTGCGCTTCAGGAACTGGCTGACGGGCATTATATTGCTTGGCGGCCCGGAGATCCCCCGGAAACCGCCGTCATCCTGGAGGGATGGGAACGTGAAGATCCCCAACCGACGTGGAAACGAAAATAACGGGAGAACCGGCACGATGACGAACTTGCGCTCCATTTGTATGAACCGTTTGACGACCGGCAGGCAAAAGGGGTAGTATTGGCATTAGACCGACAACTCAGGCCTGTTAATCTGAGCTGCGAGAGGGTGGTCGAGTTCATTTTTCATATTTATTTTGTATTTGCATTTTGAGCATAATTATATCCATGACCGATGAAACTTGTCTCCGATCAGATGCTCTTAACGCGTGTTTTCCTTGTTGTAGAATACGTGATATAATAGCAGGAAAGTTTCTCACAGGTCTTGAATATACTTCTGAACAATCTATTTGAACCATTGGGGGTACGGCATATGAACAAGTCCATTAACATCCAAGATACGTTCTTGAACCAACTTCGCAAAGAAAATATCCCTGCAACCGTATATTTAACCAACGGGTTTCAGATCCGCGGGATCATTAAAGCTTTTGACAATTTCACAATCGTGATCGACAGCGACGGCCGTCAGCAGATGGTGTACAAGCATGCGATCTCGACCTTTACGCCGCAGCGCAGCGTATCTTTAATGCAAGACAGCGGTACGGGTGAAGAATAATTGATTTTGAAGGGCAAATCGCCTCGGTGTTCCGGATAGCGAAACCTTTTTGCTTGAGTAACGTTTGAATAGAAGGGCGTAGAGAGCAACCTGAACAAGGTTGTTCTTTTCATTGAAATGAAATTTCGCCCATACTAAAAAAAGGGGTCCCCGCTCGACTCAAAGGTACAAGATAAAAAGAAAGGCTTTGCTTAGGGGCAAGGCCGATTGGGGAGTCAGGAGGCAGCATGTCGAACGACGAAATTTTGCGGTCGAACCGTCACCGGAAATCCGGAGGGGGGCAACCGCCAAAACCGAAGAAGAAGAGAAAGCTGACCCGAAAGCGTGTGCTGTGGACGCTGTTTTTCACCATGGCATTGGCCATTTTTTGTGCACTAGGCGGCTATTTGTTCATTACCATTAACGGAGAGAAGCTGCTGACCGAGAATGAAGGCAAACTGACGGTCAATCCGACTACGAAGATTTATGACCGGAATGCGAATCAAATCGCCGAGCTGGCTCTTGAGAAGAGCGATCCGGTCGAGAGCGATAAGATTCCCCAGATCATCAAGGATGCGTTCGTAGCAACCGAGGATAAACGTTTCTACGAGCATCAGGGGGTCGATCTGTGGTCAATCGGCCGTGCGGCGGTCAAAGATGTTATTGCCCGGAGCATGGTGGAAGGCGGCAGTACCATTACCCAGCAGCTGGCCAAGAACATCTTCTTGACCCGGGACAAAACCTTCTTCCGCAAAGCGACGGAGATGTCGATCGCGATGGCGCTGGAGCGTCACAAATCGAAGGATGAAATCATTACGCTGTATTTGAACCGGATCAACTTCGGAGGCACGGTCTATGGAATCAAGGCGGCTTCCGAGCATTATTTCGGAGTCAGCAACCTGAATGAGCTGAAGCTATGGCAGATCGCCACGCTTGCGGCCATGCCGAAGGGACCTTCCCGCTATAATCCGCTGCGCAATCCCGAGCTGTCCAAAGAGCGGCGCGGAGTTGTGCTCCAGCTGATGAATGAGCAGGGCTACATTACGCAGGAAGAAATGAATCAGGCGAAGGTGATTAATTATAACTATAAGCCGCCGGCCACGAAGCAGAAGTATCAGGCGTTCATCGACTACGTCATTGACGAAGCCGAGAACAAGTATGGCCTGACTGAAGACGATCTGAATATCGGCGGCTACAAAATCTATACCACGATGGATAAGGATGCCCAGACGACGGTCGAGAACGCTTTTGCCGACGCTGACAATTTCGAGAAGAGCGTTGATGACGAGCCGGTTCAAGGCTCCATGGTTATCATTAACCAGGAGACCGGCGGTATTGTGGCGCTGATGGGCGGACGCAATTATGAGAAGAAGGGCTTCAGCCGCGTGAATGACAGCCGCCGCTCGCCGGGATCATCGATCAAGCCGATCGTGTCCTATGCGCCAGCGATTGAGTCCGGCAAGTTCTCGATGGACTCCCAGATCAGCAACGCGAAGCAGTGCTTCGGCGATTACTGTCCGACCAACCTTCACGGGTATTCGAACACGATCAGCATGAGCGAGGCGCTGACGAAGTCCGAGAATATTCCGGCTGTATGGCTGCTGAGCCAGATCGGGGTTGGAACCGGCTATGATTTTGCCAAGAAGCTTGGAATCGGCGTAGGCGATAATGACCGCAACCTTTCACTTGCGCTTGGCGGCATGGAGAAGGGAACAAACACGCTAGAGATGGCTCAAGCCTATACGGCCTTTGCAACAGGCGGTGAGGAGCGGCAGGCTTATGCGATCAAGTCGATTGCGGACAGCACGGGTGAAACGGCCTACAAAGCCAACACGACCGCCGAGCGGGTCATGAAGGAGAGTACCGCTTACCAGATGACCGAAATGATGCAGGAGGTCGTGCAGAGCGGTACGGGCAAGAAGGCCAAGATCGACCGTCCGGTTGCGGGCAAGACTGGCACGACCCAAAGCGGATACAGCGGCGTGAGCTCCAACCGCGATGTCTGGTTCGTCGGCTATACGCCGGAGCTTACCGCAGCAGTCTGGATGGGCTATGACAATCCCGACCGTAAGCATTTGCTGAAGAACAGCAGTCCGCTGGCTGCGGCGTTCTGGGGCAAAGTTATGGGCGAGGTCGTGAAGAACTATCCGGAGAAATCGTTCCCGAAACCGGATAATCTGGATATACCGAAGCCGTCTGAGCAGGTTACCGAGCAGGTTCAGGCCGTTACCGGACTGACTGCTGCGTATGAGTCATCGACCGGCACCGTTAACCTGGCCTGGAATCCGGTTACGGGCGAGGGTAAAGAATATCGCGTATACCGGAAGGAGACTTCAGAGGCGGACTTCACCCAGCTCGTCAGCACACTGTCGCCAAATGCGGCAGACATCGGCGCCATGGCGGGGCTGACCTATGAGTATTATGTAACGGTCTATGATCCTGCCACGGGGACGGAGAGCGATCCGTCCAACACGGCAACCATCCTGATTGAAGGAGCGGAGCCGTCTCCGTCGCCTTCACCATCTCCTTCCGTTGAACCTTCTCCTTCACCTGACCAAGGCGCACGAGGAGGTCCGGAGCAAACTGTGCCGGGCGGCGATAACGGCGGCGGAACAGACAACGGCAACGGGAATGGCGGCGGGAACGTCGATGGCAATGGAAACGGAAATGGGAATGGTAACGGTAATGGCAACGGCAACGGAAACGGGAATGGTAACGGCAATGGTAATCAGGGCGGTGGAGAGCTTCCGGTTACTACCACGCCTTCCCCTTCACCAGCTGCCAGTCCCGCTGACGGGGCTGCGGCTGGTGGGGCTGCCGTCCCCGAAACCGACACCCAGAATGTAACAGGCGGCGCCGATGCAGGCGTTGTGACCCAGTAACGACAGAAGGCAGAAATTGAAGTAGCGGCTCCGCAGCCGGAGGCTTCCATGCACGCAGGAAGTCCGGAGGCGGAGCCTTTTTTATGCAGCATTTGCGTGATTTGTAACTAGGCTCTTATGCTTAAAGGTGCAATTAATAGACAGCTCCTATCCTTCAGATCTAAATAATGTTGATTCGAAATCACTAAATCGATTTATGCAATATGATAAGTGAAGTGCATTCTGCTTGCTTTGGGTTTTGAGTGCATCTCCTAAATGTGGTAAGCTGGAGTCACCATAACCCGAGAGGATTATTATATGAAACGTAAATTCGGAGACCGTGCCAATTGGCGCCGAATTACCCGGCGCGGGTTCGCCTGCCGCTACGTGGAGACCCGGGAATTCAGCGGTTACATTACTTTATATACCATCTATGGATTGAAAGAGCCGCTGTGGAAAAGCTATGGACGGCATACATACCGCATTGCGGACAAAGGCTATTCATGGCTCCAGTACTTTCCGAAGGACAGCCACTATATTGTGACCGCGATGTTCGACGAGCGGCAGAACATTATTCAGTGGTACATCGATACATGCAAGGTGCAGGGCGTCACCGATCAGGGGGTTCCCTGGTTCGATGATTTGTATCTCGATGTCGTAGTGCTGTGGAATGGAGAAGTGTTCCTTCTGGACGAGGATGAGCTGGAGGAGGCGCTGGAGCGCGGTGATATAACCGACAGCGAATACCATCTTGCCTGGGACACGGCCCGCAGCATAATGAAAGGGATCGACGCTCATGCGTTTCCCTATTTCACGCTCTCTTTGAAGCACCGGGCCGAACTGTTTCATCACGGGGAATTCAGGAGGAAGAGCTAAGCTATGAAATGGGATTTGACACCCGCCGGTCCGATACGGCCGTTCAAGAGCCGGCCTCAAAGACGTTATCGCAGGGGCCTGCTCCTTTTGCTTGCCCTTCTATTGGCAATCGGTTTAATGTGGAGCGCTTACGTCCTGATTCGGATCAACGGAGCCCGGACTACCGAGCCGATGCGCAAGGCGGATGCCGGCATTGTGCTGGGGATGGCGATGTGGGGTGATGAGCCCAGCCCGGGACTCCGGGAGCGTCTCGATTATGCAATTCAATTGTACAAGCAGGGTGCTTATGATCACATTATCGTGACCGGGGGGCTTGACCGTGCGGGCTACCGGTATACCGAGGGCCAGGGCATGCGGAATTATTTGATCTCCAAGGGCATTCCAGACAGCGCTGTCAAGGTAGAGAACGAAGCGACCTCAACCTATGAGAATTTGCTGTTCAGCCGGAAGATTATGCAGGAGGAGGGTTGGACCTCAGTGGTGATTGTGACGCATACTTTTCACGGCAGACGGGCCCAAGAAATCGCCAAGTATTTGGGTTATGATAATCCGGAGCTTGGATTAACCGAATCTGAGACGATGTCTATGGTTAAATATAAGACAAGGGAGATTCTCGCGTATACGAAATGGAAGCTCCAGGAGACGTTCTAAGCCGAGCCGGACAAAAGTGCAATTCTTCTAATATCATCTCGCTACCGGGAATAGACTGGTGTAGAGCAGTCAGCCTTAAGTGACGAGGTGAAACTATGAGTATACGCAGCGCGGCTTCAAGCGAACGGGAGGAAGGCAGACCGTCGCGTCAAATCAACATTGTCCTGCGGAGCCATGATGCTCCGGCAGTGGGCGGCACATCCGCGCTCAGCGAACCGGTGCCTGCCAAAAGCGCCGCCCATGCCGGCCTTTTTCAGGAGATCGGACGAGAGTTGGACGCGCTGGTGGGTTTGGACAATATCAAGGAGCTTGTGTTTGAGATATACGCTCTTCTTCAGGTGGCGCAGATGCGGAGCGAAGCCGGTCTCGCAAGCGGCGGCCAGGCTTACCATATGGTGTTTAAAGGGAATCCCGGCACTGGCAAGACAACGGTCGCCCGAATTGTCGCCAAGCTGTTTCAACGTATGGGTGTGCTCTCCAAGGGGCATCTGATTGAAGTGGAGCGGGCGGATCTTGTGGGCGAATATATCGGGCATACCGCACAGAAGACCCGCGACCTTGTAAAAAAGGCGCTAGGCGGCATACTATTCATTGATGAAGCTTACAGCCTGGCCCGCGGCGGCGAGAAGGATTTCGGCAAGGAAGCGATCGATACATTGGTCAAAGCGATGGAGGATCACCGCAGCCAGTTCGTGCTGATCCTTGCCGGGTACTCCAGCGAGATCGATTATTTTCTGATGAGCAACCCGGGGCTTCCGTCGCGGTTTCCCATCCAGGTTGAATTTCCCGATTATTCGATTGATCAGCTTCTGCAGATCGCGGAGCTTATGGCCAAGGAGAGGGATTATATTCTGATGCCGCAGGCGGTGGTGAAGCTGAAGCAGCGGCTGCTGCAGGAGAAGGATGAAAGCCTGCATGCGTTCAGCAACGCCCGTTACGTCCGAAATGCAATCGAGAAGGCGGTCAGGAGCCAGGCGGTCAGGCTGCTCAACCAGTATGAACATGCAAGTCCAGGCAGGCAGGAACTGATGACGCTGCGGACTGAGGACTTTAAACTATAGGGCGGATGCGGATAGGCCGCATTCCGCAAGAGGAGAATGCAGATGGCGACGACATACGACACAAATATGGACATTCAGGACAGGGCGATTCTGGTCAGTCTTGTTACCGATGCCGTGAAGCGGACCGGGATTGATCCGGAATACTCGCTACAGGAGCTGGTGCAGTTAGCGGAGACTGCCGGTGTTGAAGTGCTGGAGGTGCTGCGCCAGAACCGGGAGACACCCGACTCCAAGTGGTTCATAGGCAAAGGGAAAGTGGAGGAGCTCCGGATGGCCGCTGACGGCCTCGGAGCTAATACGGCGATCTTTGACCAGGAGCTGTCCGGTGCTCAGGTCCGGAACCTGGAGGAGGCGCTGGACCTCAAAATAATCGACCGCACCCAGCTGATCCTGGATATCTTCGCAGGACGTGCCAAAACGCGTGAAGGCATCATTCAGGTCGAGCTGGCCCAGCTGTCTTATTTGCTTCCCCGCCTGTCGGGACATGGCAAGAATCTGTCGCGCCTCGGCGGCGGCATCGGCACGCGCGGTCCCGGCGAGAGCAAGCTGGAGACCGACCGCCGGCATATCCGCGACCGGATCGGTGAATTGAAGCATCAGCTAGAAGAAGTGGTGAAGACCCGCAATCTTCACCGCGAGCGCCGGCGCAAAAGCGGTGTCGTGCAGGTCGCTCTCGTCGGCTATACGAACGCCGGTAAGTCTACGCTTCTTAAGCAGCTGACAGACGCTGATGTCTATATCCAGAACCAGCTGTTCGCGACGCTGGATCCGACTTCGCGTCTTCTGGAGCTTCCAGGGGGCAAAAACGTCGTTCTGACCGATACCGTAGGTTTCATTCAGAACCTTCCGCATGATCTCGTTGCATCGTTCCGGGCAACGCTGGAGGAGGTTAATGAAGCGAACTTGGTGCTTCATGTGGTGGACGCCTCCTCTCCGATGCGGGATGAGCAGATGAAGGTTGTGGCCTCGATCCTGCAGGATTTGGGTGCGGCGGACAAGCCGCAGATCGTTCTGTTCAACAAGATCGATCTGTGCAGTCCGGAGCAGCTTGAAATGCTGCCGTCAGGCCCCGGGTATTTGAAGGTCAGCGCGTTTGACCAGGGCGATTTGGAACGGATAACCGATATTGTCCAATCGGAGATGTCTGGTGATACGTTAAGCTTTCGGATTCCTCCAAGCCGCGGAGACTTGTCCTCGCTTCTGTACCGGGTGGGGGATGTTCTCGATCAGACGTTTGAAGGCGACGATGTGATCTATACGGTTCGGGTCAATAAAGACGACTATGAGAAATGGGGATATATGCTGTCCGACTTCAAAGACCAGACCAATTCTCAGGAAGCAACTGGTAACGTTCAGGAGTAGCTTGGATACAGACAATTCGGCAGTGGCGTGATTACCAGGGGATATCTGGATATTCGTCATCGTCGTGTACACTACAGCAGGACAGGCTGGCATGGTTCTGCCTTGTCCTGTTAACACCATGGAATGTAGATGTTAGGAGCGAATGGGGAAGATGGCAGGGTTTGCAGAAGATATTTTACAGGCGGCGGAAGCAGCCGAACTGGAGATTCAGGAAGCAGTAAGAGCGCTTGACCGGGTGGTCGACCATAACCAATGGAAAGTCATTCAGGCGTTTCAGCGGCATCAGGTCAGCGATTTTCATTTTGCCGGATCTACCGGCTATGCATATAACGACAGAGGAAGAGAAGTGCTGGATTTAGTGTATGCCGATGTGTTCGGAGCAGAAGCGGCTCTGGTGCGGCCGCATTTTGCTTCCGGAACGCATACGCTTTCAACTGCGCTGTTCGGGGTTCTCAGACCCGGGGACGAGCTGCTCTATATAACCGGAAGACCATATGATACGCTTCATAAGGTGATCGGACAGCCGGGAGACGGAACCGGGTCCCTGGCTGACTTCGGTATTACTTACGGGGAAGTGGCGCTCTCAGAAACGGGTGATGTGGACTGGGCTGCGGTTGAGGCGGTTTTAACGCCCCGTACTAAGGTGGTAGGCATCCAGCGCTCGCGCGGGTATGACTGGCGGTCTTCATTCTCGGTCGCCCAAATCGGCGAAATGGCGGCACGCATCAAGGAGCTGGCGCCGCAAGCCATTGTCTTCGTGGACAACTGCTATGGAGAATTTACCGAGGCACTGGAGCCTACGCAGCTCGGCGTTGATCTGATGGCCGGTTCCCTTATCAAGAATCCGGGGGGCGGACTGGCGGAGACAGGCGGATACATTTGCGGGCGCCGTGAACTTGTGGAACTGTCGGCCTACCGGCTGACGGCGCCGGGAATCGGCGGGGAAGTCGGCGCGATGCTGGGCACGACGCGAGGGCTGTATCAGGGGCTGTTCATGGCGCCGCACACAGTTGGACAGGCTATCAAGGGAAGCATCTTCGCCGCGTCCGTATTTGCCCGCTGCGGCTTCAAGACGAAGCCGGCCTGGAACGAGCCCCGTACGGATCTCATTCAGGCGGTAGCCTTCGACGGGCCGGAGCATTTGATCGCCTTCGTACAGGGCATTCAGAAGGCGGCCGCCGTCGACAGCCACGTCGTTCCGGAGCCTTGGGACATGCCGGGATATGAGCATCCTGTTATCATGGCCGCAGGTACGTTCATTCAGGGCGGAAGCCTGGAACTGTCGGCGGATGCGCCGATCCGGGCCCCCTACATTGGGTATATGCAGGGCGGGCTGACCTATTCACATGTAAAGTACGGTGTACTTATGGCCCTGCAGAGCATGCGAGATCGTAAATTATTGTGAGTATTCCTAACACACCATTGACACGCCATATAACCAAATGTACAATGAGATGAGAAAAAGATCATTGGAAGGTTGGATGAGTCATGGGTGATGAAATCCGCAGAAATATGGCATTATTTCCAATTGGTATAGTAATGAAACTTACCGATTTATCTGCGCGGCAAATCCGCTATTATGAACAGCATAGTCTGATCGTACCTGCCCGTACTTCGGGCAATCAGCGGTTATTTTCTTTTAACGATGTGGAGCGTCTGCTCGAAATTAAAGCTTTGATTGAAAAAGGTGTCAACATTGCCGGAATCAAGCAAGTCATGAATCCGGTATCCAAGGAATCTGAAGAAGCGACCGTCATTACTCCCGATACGGAGGTCCGGCGGCGCGAGCTGTCCGATTCCCAACTGCACCGCCTGCTGAAGCAGGAGCTGGTGTCCGGGAAGAGACCGGGCCAGGTTTCGCTTATTCAAGGAGAGCTATCCCGGTTTTTCAATAAATAATTCACAGAAGCGCGAAAGGGAGAGGGTATAGTGAGCTTTAGTAAAGAAGATATTTTGCGCATTGCGAAGGAAGAGAACGTCCGGTTCATTCGTCTTCAGTTCACGGATCTGCTCGGTACGATCAAGAACGTGGAAATTCCAGTAAGCCAGCTGGAGAAGGCACTGGACAACAAAATGATGTTCGACGGTTCTTCCATTGAAGGCTATGTGCGCATCGAAGAATCCGATATGTATTTATATCCCGATCTCGACACATGGGTTATTTTCCCATGGGTTGCGCAGGACCGCGTTGCGCGGCTCATCTGCGATATTTACATGCCGGACGGAACTCCGTTCGCCGGAGACCCGCGCGGTATTCTGAAACGCTGCCTGAAGGAAGCGGAAGAAATGGGCTTCACCGCGATGAATGTCGGTCCGGAACCCGAGTTCTTCCTGTTCCAGACAGACGAGAAAGGCAACCCGACCACCGAGCTCAACGATCAGGGTGGATATTTCGATCTGGCTCCGATGGATCTGGGCGAGAATTGCCGCAGAGAAATTGTACTTACACTCGAGGAAATGGGCTTTGAAATCGAAGCCTCCCACCACGAGGTTGCTTATGGCCAGCATGAGATCGACTTTAAGTATGCAAATGCGATCAAAGCCGCTGACCAGATTCAGACGTTCAAGCTTGTTGTAAAGACGGTAGCCCGTCAGCATGGATTGCATGCTACCTTCATGCCGAAGCCTCTTTTTGGAATGAACGGATCGGGTATGCACTGCCACCAGTCTTTGTTCAAGGGCAGTGAGAACACGTTCTACGACGAGAGCGACGAACTGGGCTTGAGCAGCATCGCCCGCAGCTACATGGCCGGACTGCTGAAGCATGCCCGCGCTATGGCAGCGATTACGAACCCGACCGTCAACTCGTATAAACGTCTGGTTCCTGGTTATGAAGCGCCTTGCTATGTAGCTTGGTCCGCCAGCAACCGCAGCCCGATGATCCGTATCCCGGCATCGAGAGGCCTCAGCACCCGCGTGGAGGTTCGTAACCCGGACCCTGCGGCCAACCCTTACCTGGCTCTGGCCGTTATGCTGAAAGCCGGTCTCGACGGCGTCAAACGCCAGTTGGATCTGCCCGCCCCGATCGACCGGAACATCTATGTGATGTCCGAAGAGGAGCGTATTGAGGAAGGCATTCCGAGTCTGCCGGCCGATCTGAAGGAAGCGCTGAACGAGCTGATCCGCAATCCTGTAGTTACCGATGCTCTCGGCGAGCATGCGCTGGCTCACTTTTATGAGTTGAAGGAAATTGAGTGGGATATTTACCGGACCCAGGTTCACGATTGGGAGCGGAATCAATATTTGACGCTGTATTAATGTATTAATGGACGAGACCCTTGGGGCCGTAAGGCTCTGAGGGTTTTTTGGTGTGTGGGTGTGGAACTGGGTGGCTGACCATGCTCCGATCACCTTTAGGTCACTAAAAACGAGCCCTAGATCTCTTCTAAGGCTCGTTTCGCGTTCAAGGAATTATAATAATTCGCCTGCGATCCTGCTATTAGCTGCACTCTTAAAATGAATTATTGGACCTCGTAATTATGGCCATAGTTATTATCCCAATACGTCTGCCCGCCAACTGTATACGAAATCGCATATTTAACATCTGCAGCACCAGGAACATTGAAGCTGTAGCTCCATCTTTCAACACTATTGAAATTGTTCAAGGAGCCATTGTAAGTAGCGAAGCCCTCCTGAACCGTTGCCCAGTTGTCCGTTGTGTATACGACTTTTACTGTTTTCGTCGAACTCAGGTTTTTAACGTAGATGTTTCCGCTAAACTCACCATTGCTCAGAGTACTTTTGGCGTTAAGCACATTTGGTAATCCCAAAATAACGGAATCGAGGGGAACTGTACTGTTGACTTCATTGTAATAATTTACTCCCCCGTTGTTATCCCAATAGGTCTGGTTATTCACTTCGTATTTGATTGCGAATTTTACGAAGCTCAGATTCTTCAACTCGGAATGATCTGTTGTAGAATCATTTGTGAAGATGCTGAAATTCCATTTCTCATGGGTTCCATCCGTCGGCCCTACATAACTCGCACTGGTATCATACCAATTTGTGTTATCTGTCGTGTAATGGACAGTGACATTTTTCACGGTTCCCAGATTAGCAACATCAATATTTCCGCTGAATCCGACATATCCAGGTTTATAAATAACGCTGACATCCGAATCAAGAAGCTTGACCTCATCACCGCTGGCAAATGCCGATCCCACAAAGGATACACCAAAAATCAGAGTAAACATCATCAATCCAGCAAAAAGTTTTTTAATTGCTTTCACTGCTATCTCTCCTCTAATTTTAATTTTTAAACACCGGGTCTTGAGCCGACAAGAATGTTGTTCATACGTTTGCACATTTCTTTGTGTTTTTTCATTCCTCCTTTGAAACTTGAGAATTGGTTGTAAATTGTTGAATGTTAATTATTTCCTATCAATAAGGATATCTTTAGCAGAATTATATGTAAATAGTAATAAAGTAACATTGTACTAGAATAATATATGGGATAATATGTCATAAAAGGTCGATAAACAGGAAGGAAGCACAAAAGTCACCTTAAAGGCTGTCGATATTCGCCGAGTCCATTGGAAAATTCCATTCATAGAAAAAGGTACAGTCCTTCAGAAAATGGAGGCTGTACCTTTTTTGCCGGGGTAGATGTCTTCTTTGATTTTGATCCTTACCGCTGAATAAAAAACAGTAAGTTCTTCAAGTGGCCCAGGTTATTCCTCCTGTGGAGACACTTTTCGAATTGGATGTCTAAGCTCTTCTCAATCAGGCGGCAATGGCTCTTTCGGAACTGGCTTTAAGAGTGCAATTTTTCATGCAGTGATATGTTGAAATGTTATCGTGAAGAAGATCAATCGGTGCATGAGGGCTTGACCACCTTGCGGGGAGTTTTACATATTAGGCTGATTGATCATGGGAGACCCAAGGCAAAGCCTGGGCGGTATTCAGGAAGAAGTAGGGGCGCCGGTCAAATCCTCGATATCTGTCGATCCCATAATCAACAATGTAATTACAATTACCAGGAGTATGTTCACAGCAAACCCTTCGCCGTCAAAATCGCTCATTCGGACACACCTTCTTTTGAAGTTATTTGTTATTCCCGGTTTGCTTTTTTAGAGCTCCCATCAAATCGTTCAATGTTAAGTTGCCGTTCTCGTTCATAAAGTTAACCAGCTTATCGACATTGGTGTCGCCCATATCGCTCAATGTTTTGTATTTCCCCACCAGGCTGACGAACAGAGAAGCGTCGGTGAACATTTGAACGGAATCAACCTTAAGCTTACCGCTCAACAACAATGCAGCCACCGCCACTTCAAGCCCTTTATTCTTCTTAACTGTCGACGCTGTGCTTTTCTTCTTGGCGCCTGAATTGTTGCGGTTTCCGAGAGGAGCCATGGTCTTTCCTTCCTCCCTGAGCATAATTTCGAAAATGGATATTGAGCGCATCCTCCGTATCACACTCTATGCGTACTCTAAGTTTTTGGTTAATCGGGCATTGAATTGCACGGGAAATTGAAACTGCGGCTGTTCTGGATCGGACAGGAGGGGCGTTCTGCCAGCTTAAATGCTGATTCATGCGGATAACGCAACTCGATCGTCATTTGCTTCGAACTTCAATTGAAGAATCAGTATTGGCAAAATGACCGCCATCGTAAAAAACCGCCGGGCGGCGGTTTTTGCGCTGAGTCTTTAGCTTACAAATAGCGCCGCCTTACTTCCGGATTGTGACCCGGGTATGAAGCGGAACGGTGCGGGCCAGCTCCAGCACATCCTGATTATGCATCCGGATGCAGCCATGCGACACGTTGCCGCCGATGGAAGCCGGATTGTTCGTGCCGTGAATCCCGTAATGCGGTCTGGATAACCCGAGCCAATAAGCGCCGAAGGGCCCGCCAGGATTTGGCTGCTTATTGATTATGGTATATTCACCGGCTGGGGTTACGGTCAGCATTTTACCGATCCCGACGGGAAAGCCCCGAATTACGGTGTCCTGATCCAGGAGATACAGCATATGGTCGGACAGATCGACTATGATGCGGTAGTTGGGCACAGTGATTCCCCCTTTTTATCATCCTATGCCCCCAAATTCATATGAAATGCTAATCATAATGAAAAAAGGCAGCGCCGTTGTACGGCTCTGCCTTTAAGTGCTGCTGTTATAGTAGCTTAATGAATATCACGGAAAAGACCAATAACCTTGCCGAGAATCGTAACCCGGTTCAAGCGAAGCGGTTCGTAAGACGGATTCTCTGGTTGAAGCCGAATATGATCCCTTTCCTTATAGAAGGTCTTGACTGTAGCTTCATCTTCCTCGGTCATCGCTACGACGATATCACCATTGTCAGCGGTCTGCTGCTGCCGGACGATGACATAATCGCCATTCATAATGCCCGCTTCAATCATGCTGTCACCCGACACGGAGAGCATAAATACCTTGTTGTCCCCAACATAATGAGTAGGAAGGGGGAAGTAATCTTCGATGTTCTCTGTCGCCGTAATCGGTATGCCTGCGGTAACCTTGCCGACAACCGGTACTCTTGCGACCGTCTGGACAAATTGATGAACATTCTCGGATTCCTCCTGGCCAAGCAGTTCAATGGCCCGGGGTTTCGTCGGGTCGCGGCGGATAAGGCCTTTCTTCTCCAGCCGGTCCAGATGACCGTGAACGGTCGAGCTGGAGGCTAGTCCAACGGCTTCACCTATCTCCCGGACTGAGGGCGGGTACCCCTTGCTGCGAACTTCGTTGCGTATAAACTCCAGGATCGCCAGCTGGCGACTCGAGATCTTTGACATCGGAATACACCCCATGTAGTAATGTTTGGGAAAATTATAACACAGAACCTTCGTTCGCACAAACATAAGTTCTAAAATTGATGAAGCAAACCTGTAATGGCTGAATCTGCATTAAGAAATAGTAACCTCTCAACTTCAGTTTAGTAGTAAAGAAGAGGCTTAAATTGCTTCAAAAAATAAAGGGAACACTCGTTCGAAAAACCTCTTGATCGAAACGCATGTTCGTGCTATATTAGTTTTGTAAGTAAGAACAAGTGTTTGGAGGATGATACCCATGAGATATGGTACATATAAGAGCATCTATAATGAAGAATCTGTTCCGGCAGTTAGACAGGAAACCCGCTCGACGAACAAAGTCAACGGTTCGGGATCTAACCGAAGTGTCAATTCTATAACGGTGTTGAACCGTATTGGCATGTTCAAGATCTCGTTAATTCTTCTTATGATAATTTCCGGCTTCACGCTTGTGAACCAGGTGTTCGCCAGCTCCGAGAAATCGCCTCAGCAGGAACGTAAGGTTGTTGTAGAATCGGGAGACTCGCTGTGGGGCATCGCTCAGGAGTACAAGCCGTCGAATATGAGAACAGTAGTCTACATGCAGGCGATCCGTGAGCATAATCATCTGAATGTCAGCGGGCTGCAGGCAGGCCAGGTGATTTCGGTTCCTATCTATGAAGAGTAAGACAGGCGCTACCAGCACAGCGATCTTTAGCTAATGATCACAATCCAACCCAATATCAGATGTCGAAGAGCTTTCAGGGGATCGCCTTGACAAGCTCTTTTTCTCATGGCAAAGTTAGAATGACTTAAATGTCATGTTTCGACAGGAGGAAATGGTTTGAACATAGATGAACTGGTTAACCGGATTAACGAGCTTGCCCGCAAGCAGAAGAGCGAAGGGCTTAACGAGGAAGAATTGGCGGAACGCGCCAGGCTCCGTGAAATTTATCTGGGCAACGTGCGCCGTAACTTCCGCGCTCAGCTTGAATCCATTGAAATTGTAGATAACGAAGGAAATGATGGGAACGGCAGCAAGCCCCTGCACTAAGGGGCCTGTCCTTTCATAGATATTTCAGTATGACTAGGAGGAAAGGAAATGGCCCGTTCTTGGGAAAGAATGGTTCAACGCAATTCACAGCAGCTTAACAAAAAAAGGAAGAAGGAAGGCAAGGAATCGATTCATGCCTCCCGTTCACAGGCTGAAAGCGATGTATTTAAAGGAAGAAACATTGCATTTCCGGTTGTCCTTGTGACGCTCGGCATTTTGTATGCCTTTATCGCCCAGGTTGACGCGGCAGCAAACGGTTCGAAGAACAACTCCGTGATGAACTGGATCGGGGTAGTGCTCTATTTCGGTCTCGCGGCCCTGATCTACTTCCGCCGCCCTTATCTCAAAGTCGAACGTTCAAAGGTGTCCACCTTTAAGTTCAATAGGAACCGAATCCTGGAAGCTGACCAGATCGAGAAGATTATCGTATCTCGCCGCGCCGTGAGCATTAAGCCAAAAGCCAAGCGGGGAAATTGGGTCTTCTCCAAGCTGATCAACCGTTACGATACGGCTGCCATGGGTGAACGTATGGAGCAGTTCGCGAAACAGCACCGCATTCCGTTGGAGAGCGAGTAAGTTTTTTGAAACTGTATACCGCATAATCTGGATGAAGAGAGGAAGTAGTGGAGGAAATGCCGATTGCTGCTGTACTGTTTGATCTGGACGATACGCTTTTATGGGATGAACGAAGCATTGAAGAAGCTTTTGAGCACGCTTGCTTGGCTGCCGGCGACGCCGTAGACCCCAAGCTGCTGGAGACCGCTGTACGCAAGGAAGCGCGGAGCTTGTACGAGTCTTACGAAACGTTCCCGTTTACCCAAATGATCGGCATCAACCCGTTTGAGGCGCTCTGGGCTAACTTCACTGCCGGGGAACAACCGGAGTTCCGGAAGCTGGAGCAGCTGGCACCTGTCTACCGGAAGGAATCGTGGCGCCGTGGACTGTTGTCGGTCGGGATTGATGACGAGGCTCTGGCCGAGACCCTTGCAGCCCGCTTCGCCGCAGAACGCCGCAGCCGTCCGTATATCTACGAAGAGACGCTCGAAGTGCTGAAGACGCTCCAGGGTAAAGTGAAGCTTCTGCTGTTGACGAACGGCTGTCCTGCGCTTCAGCAGGAGAAGCTGGATGGCGTCCCCGAGCTGACTCCATTCTTTGATCATATCGTGATCTCCGGAAACTTCGGCAAAGGCAAGCCGGACCCTGCGATTTTTGCGCATGCGCTGGAACGCCTGAACATCAAGCCTGAGGAAGGCGTTATGGTCGGGGACAAGCTGACGACCGACATTCGCGGCGGTTTGGCTGCCGGACTGACTACGGTTTGGATCAACCGCACTGGCAAGCCTTCGGATCCGGAGATTGTACCGAATTACGAGATCAAGCATTTGACCGAGCTGCTGCCGCTTGTGGAATCTTTATAAGACATTATTGTGATATTAAAAAGGACAGAGCCTCAGAGTGAGGATCGGTCCTTTTTTTCACCTCTACTGCCTGGGCGATTACATGTTGAGTTTCGTATTCCTGCTTTCATATGACCCGAAACCGTGTATAATAAAAGAAATTTATTAACGCAGGACTTACGTGCGATGTCATTGTCCAGGAAACGAAATGCCGCCGGAACGGCGGCGGGCTGCAGAGTGGCCGGGAGACTTTTCGAATCCCCTTTATTCTGCTAAACTTACTCTAATGTTTGACTAGGGGGATTTGAAGTTGGCAAAACCTACACTATCGGAAGCGCTGGCGAAGCGCATCTTAATAATGGACGGAGCCATGGGGACGATGATCCAGCAGGTTCCGCTTACTGCCGACGACTTCGGCGGAGAAGAGCTTGAGGGTTGCAACGAAATGCTGGTGCTGACACGTCCTGAAGTCATCGGCAAGATACACGAGGCTTACCTGGAAGCAGGAGCCGATCTGATTGAAACGAATACATTCGGCGCCACCTCTGTGGTTCTAGCCGAATATGACATTCCGCAGAGAGCGCGTGAAATCAATCTCTCAGCTGCGGCTATAGCGAGAGAAGCGGCTGACCGCTTCAGTACGGAGGAACGGCCTCGTTATGTGGTGGGCGCGATGGGACCGACGACGAAGACGCTGTCCGTTACAGGCGGCGTGACGTTCCCCGAGCTTACGGCAAGCTATGAAGAACAGGCGGTTGCTCTGATTGAGGGGGGCGTTGACGCGCTGCTGCTGGAGACTTCGCAGGATACGCTGAATGTCAAAGCGGGCAGCATCGGAATCCGCGAGGCTTTCCGCAAGACAGGCGTCACTCTGCCGATTATGATTTCCGGGACGATCGAGCCCATGGGAACGACGCTTGCCGGCCAAAATATCGAAGCCTTCTATATTTCCCTGGAGCATCTGAACCCGATCTCCATCGGATTGAACTGTGCGACAGGGCCGGAGTTTATGCGCGACCATATCCGTTCATTGGCTGGAATGGCCTCGGTTGCGGTCAGCTGCTATCCGAACGCGGGACTGCCCGATGAGAACGGCAATTACCATGAATCGCCGGATTCCCTGGCCCGCAAAATCTCGGCCTTTGCCGAGAAAGGCTGGCTGAATATTGCCGGCGGCTGCTGTGGCACAACGCCCGCGCATATCAAGGCAATGGCTGAAGCGCTTGAAGCGTATCCGCCTCGTCTGCTGGAAGGCAGTCATCCTCCTGCACTATCCGGTATCGATCCCGTCTATGTGGAGCAGGATAACCGTCCATATATGGTAGGCGAACGTACCAATGTGCTGGGATCGCGGAAGTTCAAGCGACTGATTGTCGAAGGGAAATACGAGGAAGCGTCCGAAATCGCCCGCGCCCAGGTCAAGAGCGGAGCGCAGGTTGTCGATGTGTGCGTGCAGGACCCGGACCGGGATGAAGCCGAGGATATGAAGTCATTTCTGGAGCTGGTCGTCAAAAAGGTCAAGGTTCCGCTTATGATCGATACTACCGATCCAAAGGTTATTGATCTGGCACTGCAATACAGCCAAGGCAAGGCGATCATTAACTCCATTAATCTTGAAGATGGTGAAGAAAAGTTCGAACATGTTACGCCGCTTATTCATAAATACGGCGGGGCTGTCGTCGTCGGCACCATTGATGAGAACGGACAGGCGATCAAAGCTGTGGACAAGCTTGATGTCGCCAAGCGCTCCTATGAGCTGCTGGTGAACAAATATGGTCTTCATCCAGAGGATCTCATTTTCGATACACTTGTCTTTCCGGTCGGAACAGGGGATGAGCAGTACATCGGGTCCGCCAAGGAGACGATAGACGGTATCCGCCTCATCAAAGAAGCACTGCCCGGCGTGCATACGATTCTGGGCATCAGTAATGTCTCGTTCGGTCTCCCGGAAGCAGGACGTGAGGTGCTGAATTCGGTCTTTTTGTACGAGTGCACCAAGGCCGGACTGGACTATGCGATCGTCAACACGGAGAAGGTGGAGCGATACGCTTCGATTCCCGAAGAAGAGCGCCGTCTGGCGGAAGAATTAATTTATAATACGAACGATGAGACGCTGGCCGAATTCGTCGCCGCTTTCCGGGGGAAGAAGGTCGAGAAGAAGGAGAAAATCTCCAACCTGACTCTGGAGGAGCGCCTTGCGTCATATGTTGTGGAAGGCAGCAAGGATGGGCTTATACCTGACCTGGACGAAGCGCTTAAGAAATACGGCGCACTCGAAATAATTAACGGCCCGCTGATGGAAGGGATGTCGGAAGTAGGCCGTTTGTTCAACAACAATGAGCTGATCGTAGCCGAGGTGCTGCAGAGCGCGGAAGTCATGAAGGCATCGGTCGCGCATTTGGAGCAGTTCATGCAGAAGAATGAAACTTCGGTCAAGGGTAAAATACTGCTCGCCACCGTGAAAGGCGACGTGCATGACATCGGCAAAAACCTCGTGGAGATCATTCTCTCCAACAACGGTTACCAGATCGTCAATTTGGGTATAAAAGTACCACCGGAGACGATCATTGAAGCGTTCCGCCGCGAGAAAGCGGATGCCATCGGACTGTCCGGCCTCCTGGTGAAGTCGGCGCAGCAGATGGTGCTGACCGCACAGGATTTGCGGACCGCCGGCATCGATGTGCCGATTATGGTAGGCGGAGCAGCGTTGACCCGCAAGTTCACCAAGACCCGGATCTCGCCGGAGTATGACGGACTTGTTCTGTATGCGAAGGACGCGATGGACGGCCTTGATCTGGCCAACAAGCTCATGAATGCGGACGAGCGGGCCAAGATGGTCGAGGAGCTGCGGTCCGAGAAGGAAAGCACGGCCACCGAGAAACCGAAGTCGGAGCTGCCGAAGCTGACCCGCGTGGAGCGTTCGAGCATCTCGGTGGACGCTCCGGTCTTCACGCCCCCGGATTTGGAGCGGCATGTGCTGCGGAACTATCCGCTCGGCCACGTCATTCCTTATGTGAACATGCAGATGCTGCTGGGCCACCATCTGGGTCTCAAAGGCTCGGTTGAAGGGCTGCTGGCATCCGGCGATTCCCGGGCCGTTGAACTGAAAGAGACGGTGGACAATCTTCTGCATGAAGCTACCGTTAACGGCACGATTACGCCAAACGCAATGTACCGGTTCTTCCCGGCGCAGTCCAGAGGCAACGACATTCTGATATACGATCCTGAGGATACGGGCAAGGTGCTTCACACCTTTACGTTCCCAAGACAGCAAGTCGAGCCTTACCTCTGTCTATCGGACTTCCTGAAGCCGGTGGACAGCGGAATCATGGATTATGTCGGCTTTCTGGTCGTTACGGCCGGACAGGGTATCCGGGAGCAAGCCGAGGAACTGAAGGCCAAGGGAGATTATCTGCGTTCCCATGCGCTTCAGGCGATGGCGCTCGAAATCGCTGAAGGCCTCGCAGAACGCGTCCATCATATGATGCGTGACATCTGGGGCTTCCCGGACCCGGCGGATATGACGATGAAGCAGCGTCACGGAGCGCGTTACCAGGGAATCCGGGTGTCGTTCGGCTATCCGGCCTGCCCGGATCTGGAGGACCAGGAGCCGCTGTTCCGGCTGATGTCGCCTGAAGATATCGGCATCCGGTTGACCGAAGGCTTCATGATGGAGCCGGAGGCTTCGGTATCCGCAATGGTGTTCGCCCATCCGCAGGCCCAGTACTTCAATGTGGAAAAAGCCTGACCAACGGGGCAGCCGGCACAACGACCAGCAGGATTCTGCCCGATTATGCAGCCTCCCGTACACGGGAGGCTTTTTAGACATGAAGAATGTATAAGTTTCAGGGTTCCCGCAACTTTCGTGAATCCGCTTCGAGGCAACAGCCAGCCCCACTTAGTGGGGCTGTTTAGTGACAATAGACCGGAAGAAAGAAGGGGCTATATGGAAATCTATTTTCTGGGCACGAACGCGGGCGTCCCGACTCTTCTGCGAAACGTAACGTCCGTCGCTCTGCGGCTGCTGGAGGAGAGAAGATGCTTCTGGATGTTCGACTGCGGAGAGGGGACGCAGCATCAGGTGCTGCGCTCGCCGCTCCGGCTCGGGAAGCTGGAGAAGCTGTTCATTACCCATCTGCATGGCGACCATATCTTTGGCCTTCCGGGTCTGCTCAGCAGCAGAGCCTATCAGGGAGGGACAGCGCCTCTGGCGGTGTATGGACCTCCTGGCCTGAAGAGCTTCATCGAATTATCGATGTCCGTCAGCCAGTCCCGTATTCCTTACAAGCTCGAAGTGGTGGAGCATACCGGAGGGCTGATTTTCGAGGATGATCAGTTCAAGGTGGAAGCCGCCCTTCTGGAGCATCGGATCGACAGCTATGGCTACCGGGTGACCGAGAAGGACCGGCCAGGCAGCCTGAATGCGGAGCTTCTGAGAAGCTATGGACTGAAACCGGGTCCGCAGTATGGCGTGCTGAAGAGCGGCAGAGATGTCACTCTAGAGGACGGCACAGTCATCAAGGCCACCGAAGTGCTGAGCGCGCCGAAGAAGGGCAGAATCGTTACCGTGCTCGGAGACACACGTCCATGCGGAAACACTGTCCCGCTGGCGCATGAAGCGGATCTGCTGATTCATGAAGCCACTTTCAAGCACGAGCTGGCAAAAATGGCCCACGAATACTATCACAGCACGACCATTCAGGCAGCCGAAGCGGCGAAGGAAGCGGGAGCACGTCAGCTTATCCTGACGCATTTCAGCTCACGCTACGGTCCGCTTGATGAGCTGCTGCCGCTGCTGGATGAGGCGCGCACCGTATTCCCGAATACGCTGCTGGCGGAGGAATTCCGGCTGTTTCCGGTAATGACGGACTGAATTATTTTCCGGGAAAGCGCAGGAAATGACAGGGCGCTGTCAAAAGCCGCAGCAGGCAGCGTCTTTTCGATTCTCTTCGACGATATCGTGGCGGTAGGTGTCAGAGCGTCTGACGAAAATTACTGATTTGCGGACGTTTAACCCTATGAATAATCTCTGAAATGAATGGGAGAGGTGTTAAGAATGATTAGTGAAATCAAAGGGCTGCTCCTGGATTTGGACGGCACGCTGTTTCACGGCGGTATTATGATTCCCGGCGCGGATTCGTTAATATCTGGCCTTAGAGCCAAAGAAATCCCCTTTCTGTTCGTGACCAACAATTCATCCCGGACTCCGGCCGGTGTTGCGGAGCATCTTCGTGCAATGGGCATTGAAGCGCATGAGCGGGAGGTCTGTACATCTTCGCTGGCGGCAGCCGCATATGTAGCGGAAGAATCGCCAGGTGCGTCCGTGGCGATACTGGGGGAAGAGGGACTTAGGCAGGCTTGTCTGGAAGCGGGACTTGCACTTGTGGAAGAGCAGCCGCAGTATGTCATCCAGGGGATTGACCGGTCGTTTACATACCATTCGCTGACCAGAGCGGCCAGATGGATCACGGACGGCGCGAGCTTTGTGCTGACGAACCCGGACCTGATGCTTCCGTCCGACGACGGGATGGTGCCTGGCGCGGGCACCCTTGGCGCTGCTATTGAGGCCGCAACAGGTGTGGCTCCGGTCGTAATCGGCAAGCCGAAGCGCCATTTGGTCTCCTATGCTGCCGCCCGGCTTGGAATCGAGCCGTCAGATGCGGTCGTGGTAGGCGATAACATGCGTACCGATATTGCAGCCGGCGCCCATGCGGGCTGCCGGACGATTCTCGTCCTGACCGGCGTAACGACAACCGGCAATCTGGATCATTACAAGGAGCTTACCGGCGTAACTCCGGACGAAATTTGCGGCGATTTGGCTGAATTGCGCACGCTGCTTGGTGTATAATGGCAGAGCTGCATCACAATCAGGGAGGAAGATGTAATTATGCCGGAATATCCGGAAATGGAGAACTACCGCAGGCTGCTGTCGCAGCATATCATCAACCTGCCGATTACCGGAGTGACGGTGAACAGGGACAAGTCTCTGAATGTCGAACCCGAGGTGTTTAAGGCGAGTCTGACCGGAGTACGGATCGTTTTCGTCGAGCGCAGGGGGAAGAATCTGATTTTTCATCTGCAGGACGGAAAAAGACTGCTTCTGCATTTGATGCTGGGCGGGCTGCTGTTCTACGGAACCGAAGAGGAACGGCCGAACCGCACGACGCAGATTGAGCTTCATTTTGGGGAACAAATTTTGTATATCATGGGATTGCGACTTGGCTATATGCATTTCCTGACAGTCAAGCAGACCGAAGAGGCGCTGGCCAAGCTGGGGCCGGACATCATGGACCGGAAGCTGACCGAAGACAAATTCGCCCTGAGACTGAAGGGAAGACGCGGTTCGCTGAAAAGCGTGCTGGTAAATCAGTCTGTTGTTGCCGGGATCGGCAACTGCTACGCCGATGAAATCGCGTTCGAGGCAGGTCTTCTGCCCTCGGCTCCTGTTCAGGGCATGCCTGACGAGACGGTAAGCCGCTTGTACCAGGCTGTACGCAAGACATTGAGCGATGCGGCGGATATCGGCGGTTATATGGAAATGCCTTTTATGACGGGCGATACCGTCACCGGAGCCTATAACGACCAGTGCAAGGTCTACGACAGAGGCGGGGAAACCTGTGTCCGCTGCGGCGGGACCATCCGGAAGGAAGAGCAGTCGGGACGGAAAGTATTTTATTGCCCGGATTGCCAGCATGAGCACTAAACCGGTCATCGGGGCGCATGTCAGCATCAAGGGCGGTTATGCGCAAGCGGCAAAGAGTGCCTGGAAAGCCGGAGCGGGCTGCTTTCAGTATTTTCCGAAGAATCCGCGAAGCCTTCAGCTGAAGCAAGCCGATATCCGGGATGCCGGCGAATGCGCGGGTTTTTGCCGGGAGCATGGACTCGTCTCCATTGCGCATACCCCTTACCCGACCAATATGGCGGTGTCTGACACCGGTCCCGGACCCGGAAGAAGCGTAATGACGGCTTCGCTCCGCAATGATCTGGACATCGCCGAAGCCTGCGGTTCGGTGGGCATTGTCGTTCATTTCGGGCATTTTCAGAACATCATGCCGTTACAGGGCTATCAAAATATTATACAATGTATGAATGAAACGCTGGAGTCCTGGCACGGCTCCGCCAAGCTGCTGATCGAGAACCAGGCCGGTAACGGCGGATTTGAAGGCACGACGCTGGAAGAGCTGATCAAGGTGCGCGAGCTAAGCAAGTATCCGGAGAAGATCGGATTTTGCTTCGATACATGCCACGCCTTTGCGTCCGGCCTTTGGAACCCCGAGCGCAGCGATGAGCTGCTGGAGAAGGGAATCATGCTTGGATATTGGGATCATCTGGCGGCCGTTCATCTGAATGACTCCAAATATCCGTTCGGTAACAAAAAAGACCGTCATGCCAGAATCGGCAAAGGGCTGATCGGCCAGAAGGGGCTGAAGGATCTTTTGCTCTCTGAGCCGTTCTGCGGCAAGCCTTGGGTTCTGGAGACGGAAAAGGGCGAAGACGGTACTCATCAGGACGAAATGGACACGGTACGGTCGTGGTTTGAGTAGGGGGGCGAACGGGTCATGCTGCATATTTACATGGACGATGCGCGCAGAGCCCCTGAGGGCTTTGCCCTGGCCAGAACGGTGGAGGAATGCCTGCTGATGCTCCGGGAATGCGAGGTCGGAATTCTGTCTCTCGATTATGAAATGGGGCCGGGAGAAGATACCGGAGGCTATGCCGCGCGAATGATCGTGCTGGAACGGCTGTTCCCGAGAGAGATTTATCTTCATTCTTCAAGCGTTCTGGGCAGAAAAGAAATGTTCGAGACGTTGTACCCGGCCTGCCCGGCTGAGACGATTCTTGTGAACGGTCCCATCCCTTACGAACGGCTTCTGAGACTGTCTGGTGAGGAGCCCGCCGGAGGAAGCACTCGATGAACGCTTATGTCATCAAGGAGTTGGACGAAAAAGAACTGCTGGAGCTAATAGCAGAAGGGGACAGGCCGCTTGCTGTGTTCCTGCAGTCTCCTTTTTGCGGAACCTGCAAAGCTGCCAAAAGGATGCTGGAGGTAGCGGACCTGCTTATCCCCGAAGAGATTCAGCTCGTATCGGGCAATATCAATATGCTGCCTGAGCTGGTATCCCGTTACCGGATATCGGGTATACCGGCGCTGCTCATTTTAAACCGGGACCGGACCGTGCCGCCTGCTATTCATTATCGCTTTCATTCGGTGGAGACGGTTCTGGGTTATATAAGGAGTGAGAATTCATCATGATTTCATTGCAGCATTTGACGCTGCGCAGAGAGGACAACCTCATCCTGGACGATGTGTCTCTTGAGATCAGGGAGGGCGAGAACTGGGTCATTCTCGGGCGGAACGGCTCGGGCAAGACGACGCTGCTCGAAATGATGACCGGCTATCTATTCCCCAGCAGCGGAACCGTGCAAGTATTGGGCCACACATACGGCCAAGTCGATCTGCGCGAGGTCCGCAAGGAGATCGGGTATATCGGACCGTCTCTGATGGAGAAGCTGACGCTTCGCGATCCCGTCTGGGAAGTAGTGGCTACGGGCGCTTATGCGTATCTCCGTTTCTATCAGAGCATCCCAGGCGAAGTCAAAGCGAAGGCGATCGGTCTTCTTGAGGATATGAGTATGGGCGGACTTGCAGATCATGCTTTTGGCACACTGTCCCAGGGCGAACGCAAGAAGGCTATGCTGGCCCGGTGCCTAATGGCGGACCCCAAGCTGCTCATCATGGACGAGCCATGCGCCGGCCTTGATCTGTACGAACGCGAGAAGATGCTCGCGGAAGTGGATAAGCTAAACCGGCGCAACGTGACGGTGGTCTATGTGACCCATCATGTGGAGGAGATTGTGCCGCTCTTCACCCATGTAGCGCTGATTCGTGCCGGCAAGCTGGCGGGAGCCGGACCGAAGCGGGAGGTGCTGAACAACGAGCTTATGCTCGCCGCCTATGAGCTGCCTGTGGATATTGAATGGGAGGATGAACGTCCCTGGATTAAAATAAAACGGAGAGGGTTGTCCATTTGAACGAGCATATCCCAAACGAAGAACAGAACAAGCTCCAAGAGGGAAGCGGGGTGTCCTCGCGCTTCATCTGTACGGCGAACCATGGGTTCGCACCGTACGCACAGGAAGAACTGCGCCGTCTGTTCGGTTCTGTCAAAAGCACCCTTCTGGTGCCCGGCGAAGTGTTCCTGGCTACGCTGCATGCCGAGCCAGAGGAAGCGACCCGGAGATTGAGCGATAATCCTCCGGTCTTTCTCCGGCATATTCAGCCGGTTCAATTTCAGGATGAAGGAAGCCGGGAGGCGCTGGACCGGCTGGCGGTCTACTTAAGCCGCCGGACCGAGCTCAGCGGCGAAGTGATTGCCCTGCAGGCGCGCAAGACCGACGACTCGTTCTGGACCGAGAGTCCCGGCGAGCTGCGGGAGCTGCTGCAGGCCGGTCTGGAAGACGTCGCCGCGGAGTTCAGCGTGCAGCAGCCGGTCTGGATCGTGTCGGTCTATGTCACCGGCAGCGCCCTGTATGCCGGGATATCCCGGCCGGAGGACAATTTGTCCGACTGGAACGGCGGAGCGATCCGGTTCCGGCGGGAGGACGGACAAATCTCCCGGGCGAAATTCAAGCTGATGGAAGCGGAGAAGGAATTCGGGATTGATTTCGCGGCATTCCGCAAGGGGCTCGATATCGGAGCCGCACCCGGAGGCTGGACTTCGTTCCTGCTTGAGCGGGGCCTCTCGGTTACCGCTGTCGATCCGGCGCGAATGCATGATTCGCTTGGTGATCATCCGGCACTTAAGGTGCTCCGCAAGAACGCCGGAGAAGTCAAGTTCAGGGAAAATGAATTTGACCTCCTCGTCTGCGACATGAGCTGGAATCCGAAGCTGATGGCCAAGCTGGTCTCTGGCCTGCTGTACAGCCTCGTTACAGGCGGAATGGCGGTGGTGACGATCAAGCTGCTCACGAAGAAGCCAATGGCGCTGATCAAAGAGATTACCGCCATGTTCGAGAACGAACGGATGCAGATTCAGCGGGTGAAGCAGCTGTTTCACAACCGCGATGAAGTTACAGTTTATATGATTAAATATTAACGGCATAAAATAATAAAAATCGAGGACGGGAAAGCATCCCGCCGAATCGTGCGCTAGGGTTAAGCGCCGGTTTGGCGGGATTTTTGTTGTGTCTGACTGGGTTCCGAAAGCAAGAACTATGAAGATCATAGGATTAAATATTAATGAGATAAATTAAATGAGTGTACAATATAATCCCGCGCTCAGGAGGAGATTGCATATGCGTTATCAGACAAAGCTTGCGCCCGGCGCCACGCTCGGCGGGCGGTATATCATTAGTGGTATGATCGGTTCCGGCGGCGAAAGCCATGTTCATGAGGCGGAGGATCTTAAGCTTCCCGGCAAGCGCTGGGCAGTTAAAGAAACGGCGGGACTTCAGGATGGAGAAGCGCTGCGGTCCGAGGCAGAGCTGCTGACCGGACTATCCCATAGACGGCTGCCAAGGATTGCCGATTTCTTCCCGCCGGACGAGGACGGCTATGCCTACCTGGTAATGGACTATATCGAAGGGGTGACCCTTGACCGTTATTTGAAGTCGGTGAACGGGAAGATGCCTCCCGATGTGCTGCCTGTTTTTGCGAGCGAGTTGCTGGAGGTGCTGCAATATCTCCACGGTCTCCGTCCGCCGATCGTATACCGTGATCTCAAGCCCTCCAACATCATGCTGACGCCGGAGAACGGCCTGATGCTGATCGACTTCGGCATCGCCCGCCGTCACCGCAGCGATGCCTTGAGCGATACCGTCAAGCTGGGGACGGTAGGGTTTGCCGCACCCGAGCAGTACGGCGGCGGGCAGACCGATGCCCGTTCCGATCTCTACGGTCTCGGGGCGCTGCTGCTGTACCTGGCGACAGGCGGTACAGCCAGTGAATGGTCTCCGGGCATGGAACGGAGACTGGAGGGCCGGACTCCGGCCGGACTGGTCCCCTTCCTGCGGAAGCTGCTTCGCCCAAGGCCGGAGGACCGGTACGAAAGCGCCGCTGACGCAGCCGCGGCGCTTCAGAGCTTGCTGCCGCGGGAGCGGAGCGGCCTCCGCGGCAGCAGCGCCAGCGTCAGGCCTGCCCTGCCTGGCCTGACAGCGCAGCCCGCACCGCCGCCATGCCGGCGGCTCGCGGTGCTGGGTGCCGCGCCGGGCCTCGGCGCGACGCATGTCTCCCTGGCCGCCGCGCATGCGCTGGCCAGGCCCTGCGCCGGGCCGGTCGCCTGGGTCGAATGCGACCCGGCTTCCGGCGCCTGGAGCCGCCTGCGCGAAGCGGCGGCTCCGCCTGGCGTCCGCAGCGGGCCGGACGCGGGCGCAGGCTTTGAGCTGTCCGGCGTCCGCTGCTTGAAGCTTCTGCCGGACAGCGATCTCGCGGAACTGACCGCAGGGTTCCGCGTCGTCGTGCTCGACCTCGGCACAGGCCGGTACGGCCGGGCCGAGGAGGATCGCAGGCTGGCCGATGTCAGCCTGCTCCTCGCTTCGGCATCGCTCTGGCGCCTGAAAGAGACGCTCCAGGCGCTGGAGCGAGTTGATTGGCGCCCGGATGCCGGGGACACTGTGATCGGCCTGTCACTGGCCGGTGGCAACGACGAGTGCAGGCTGCGCGGGCTGCTGCAGACCCGGGACGTATACGGGCTGCCCTGCCAGCCCGATCCCTTCGAGTGCGGCGGGGCCCTGGAGGATGTTCTGCGCGGCATTCTGGAGCCTTTGGTGAGCGATCTGCGGGAAGGCGCGGCGATTGAATCGGCGTATAAGGCGTATAAGAAGAAGCGCTTTTTCCGTAGATAAAGCTGTAAGCTGCCGGAGCAGCCGTTTCGGGTAACATGCCGGGGAATGAAAAGTGATGGAAAGTGAACTTTTTAGTTTCGTAAAATATCTGAGATATGCTAAAATTAATCGTTGTATCCAACACGGATTATTCCTGATTTTAAGTATAGATAGGAGCTTAAAGAGAAACGATGAGTTTACTTACTGTTGAAGATGTAGCCCATAATTTCGGGGAGCGTCAGCTGTTCAAGAATGTATCCTTCCGGCTGTTGGCTGGAGAGCATGTCGGACTGGTGGGAGCGAACGGCGTTGGCAAATCGACGCTGATGAATATTTTGACAGGCAAGCTGTTGAAGGACAGCGGCAAGGTGGAATGGACGCCGAAAGTGCGTTATGGCTATCTGGACCAGCACACGGTGCTTACCCCTGGCAAGACGGTGCGCGACGTACTGAAAGATGCGTTCCTGCCGCTGCTGGAGCTGGAGAAGGAAATGATGTCGATCACCGACAAGATGGCGGACGCCACTCCGGAGGAACTGGAAGTACTGCTGGAAGAGATGGGCGAAATCCAGGAGCAGCTCGAAATCGGTGATTTTTATCTTATCGATGTGAAGGTCGAAGAAATGGCCAACGGTCTTGGTCTGTCGGTCATCGGCCTGGACCGCGACGTGTCCGCACTTAGCGGGGGCCAACGGACGAAGGTGCTGCTGGCAAAGCTTCTTCTGGAGAAGCCGAATGTGCTGCTGCTTGACGAACCGACGAACTATTTGGACGTGGAGCATATCGAATGGCTGACGAATTATCTGAAGAATTATCCATACGCCTTCGTTCTCATTTCTCATGATTCGGAATTCATGAACAAGGTCGTAAATGTCGTCTACCATCTGGAATTTGCGAAGCTGACCCGGTACACAGCGAATTATGAGAAGTTCCTGGATATGGCGTATATTAACAAGACCCAGCATATTGAAGCTTATGAGAAGCAGCAGGAGTTCATCAAGAAGCAGGAAGATTTCATCGCGCGCAACAAAGCACGTTATTCTACTTCCGGCCGGGCGAAGAGCCGCGAGAAGCAGCTTGACCGCCTGGAACGGATCGACAAGCCGGAGGAAGCGGTTAAACCGGTGTTCCAGTTCAAGGAGAGCCGGGCGAGCGGCAAGACGGTGTTCGAGGGCATCGATTTCGAGATCGGCTATGACCGTCCGCTGCTCCCCAAGATGAACATGACGATCGAGCGGGGCGAGAAGATCGCCATCGTCGGCTGCAATGGTGTGGGTAAATCAACACTGCTGAAGACCATTCTCGGCGTTATTCCGCCGATCAGCGGCAAGACTTATCTTGGCGATTTCCTGAATCCCGCCTACTTCCAGCAGGAAGTCAAGGCTGGCAACATTACGCCGATCGACGACGTATGGAATGAGTTCTCAAGCCTGAATCAGCATGAGGTGCGCGCGCATCTGGCCCGCTGCGGCTTGAAGAATGAGCACATTACCCGTCCGCTGAACATGCTCAGCGGGGGAGAGCAGGCGAAGGTGCGGCTCTGCAAGCTGATGATGCGCGAGAGCAACTGGATTCTCTTTGACGAACCGACGAACCATTTGGACGTCGTGGCGAAGGAAGAGCTCAAGCGCGCGCTTAAAGAATATAAGGGTACCGTGCTGCTTGTATCCCATGAACCTGATTTTTATGAGGATTGGGTGACGAAGACATGGAATGTGGAGCAGTGGTCCACACAATCCGTATAGCGCAATACGGGCGGAGCGTATATAATGTCTACAACTCGTTATAGCACCGCCAGCTGCCCGGAAGGCGCGCTAGTCATTTGAAACATGAGATGAAGGTTGGATGCCAACCTGAACAATAAGTCCGGGAAGCGGCTCAGCATGAGCGGATCCCGGGCTTTTTCAAAATATAAGACTGTATAAGTTATTGCTTATAAGAGGTCTTCTATTTCTCGGTAAACGTTTGGCGCCTAAAGGACGCCGTATGGCGTTTATCCTTGAGTTTGGAGGAGGATCGGGATGGAGAGAGTGACAGATAGAGAACAGTCCGCTGCCACAGCCGGCGGCAGAGACGGACGGTATTCCCGTCAGGTTAGATTTGCCCCCTTCGGCGAGGAAGGCCAGCACCGGCTCGCGGATTCGGCAGTGCTCATCGTTGGAGCGGGCGCGCTTGGGACAGGCATGGCCGAGACTCTCGTACGCAGCGGTACGGGACGGGTGATCATCGTCGACCGCGATTATGTCGAGTGGAGCAATCTGCAGCGGCAGACGCTGTACACGGAAGAGGATGCGGCCAACCGGACGCCCAAAGCGGCGGCGGCGAAGGCGCGCCTGTCGTCCATCAACTCCGATGTAATTGTAGAAAGCCATATCCTGGATGTACGGGCCGAAGAGCTGGAGGAGCTGGCCGAAGGCGTGGATCTGATTATGGACGCAACGGATAACTTTGACACAAGGCTCATTCTGAACGACATCGCCCAGAAGAAGGGTATCCCCTGGATTTACGGAGCTTGCGTTGCCAGCTATGGCGTCAGCTATACATTTTTGCCGGGAGAGACACCT
The DNA here is from genome assembly GCF_000758685.1 of Paenibacillus stellifer. Taxonomy (NCBI): domain Bacteria; kingdom Bacillati; phylum Bacillota; class Bacilli; order Caryophanales; family Paenibacillaceae; genus Paenibacillus; species Paenibacillus stellifer. The sequence continues at coordinate 3,242,852 of NZ_CP009286.1, read as the reverse complement.
TGTCTGAACTGTCTGCTCGGCACTGTTCCGCTTGGCGGAGACACCTGCGATACGGCCGGAATTCTCCCTCAAGCGGTGCAAATGGTGGTCTCCCATGCCACTATGGAAGCTGTCAAGCTCCTCGGCGGGAAAAAGGACAAGCTTCGCGGCAAGCTGCTGACTTTTGACGTATGGAGCAATGAGTATCAGGAGATCGGGGTATCGGCAGCCCGCAAGAGTAATTGCCCTTCATGCGGTCAGGAACCGGTATATCCGTACTTGTCCGCAGCAAATACAGAGCGGAGCGATGTGCTGTGCGGACGCAACACGGTACAGATTCGTCCGGCCGTACGCGGCAAGCTGTCGCTACCGGAGACGGCCAACCGTCTTGAACGGCTTGGCATTGGCAATGTGGAGAGCAATCCGTATCTGGTCTCCTTTCATGAGGGGGACTACCGGGTGGTGGTCTTCGGGGACGGGAGAGCGCTGATCCACGGTACGAATGACATCTCGGCTGCGAGGAGCGTCTATCACCGTTACTTCGGCTAATCGGGGTAGGAGTATGAGTCTAAATTCAATACAGCGTCATGACAAAACGGCCATCCTGTACAGGAATGGCCGTTTTGTCATGGGGGTATCCTAGAACCCATACGCCTATTGCGCTTCATATAACCGGAAGCGGAGTGATATGGGGGAAGCAGGATGAATGAGAACATCATCTGGTATACCGGAGAAAGGGCCCGGGATGAACGCATCACCGCCGGGAAAGATGAAGACCCGGAGACAATCGGGAAGGAAATATCTCCGGAGACATCACTGATAACTCAGGTACTGGACGATACCGGCATGCATGTTCTGACCTGCAGCCAAACGGAGCAGCTCGGTGAGATTCTGAAGCACGGAGATGCTTCACTGCTCCTCGTCCAGCTTGAGGATGTGCCAAGTTGGGAAGGATGGCGGGTCGTCGACACAGTCAGGGAAGACGGCATACGCCTCCCTGTGTTGGCCGTTTCGGGGGTGCGTGGCGGCGATGCAGCGGCAGCGTCCCTGAAGTCGGGAGCAAATGATTATATGACTTATCCGCTGCATGCGGGGGAATTGGCCGCACGGATTATGAACCTGCTCGAACTGGCAGGCATCCGCAGCCGGAAGTCCGTGCTGAAGATCGGAGGACTGGTGCTGGACCGTCCCCGCCGAAGCGCGGTGCGTGAAGGGCGAAATCTGCAGCTTACTTCCAAAGAGTTCGCCCTTCTGTATTATCTCGCCGAGAACTGCGGAGAAATCTGTACCCGCGAAATGATACTCCGTCAGGTATGGGGTTATCATTTTCACGCCGGCACGAATGTGGTCGATGTGTACATCCGGCATCTTCGGATGAAGGTTGACAAAGGATACCGGCAGAAGCTGATCTATACAGTTAGGGGTGCTGGCTATGTAATCAGGGCGCCGGAAACGGCGCCGTATTCGTAATTTTCGTTACCTGCTTGGTTTACAGAACGCGGCGTGCTTTCAAGTATGTTTTTTTCCAATTGCCGGCGTTAAGGTTGGAAACTGTTACCCCCGGGGAACCGTAGGTATGAAGAATTTTGCCTCCGCCAATGTATACCGCAACATGTGTTACATTTTTACCGTTGGCACGGGCGCCGCTGGAGAAGAAGACCAGATCGCCTGCCTTAAGGTTCGATTTGGAGACGGCTTTGCCGACCTTGGATTGAGCAACTGATGTACGCGGAAGATCCACGCCGTATTTCTTGAAAATGTACTTCGTAAAGGAAGAGCAGTCGAAATAACGGGTTGTGGACGTCGAAGCTCCGAATCTATAAGGTGTGCCCATAAATTTTTTGCCGAACGAAATGATATTGGAAGCGGTAGAAGATGCCGAAGCCGCCTGTGCGGTTGGAGTCGCTACTCCACCGGCCATCACTCCTCCGAAGCCCAGAGCGGTGCATACGCCTACGACAATCGCCTTTTGGATCAATGTTGTTTTCTTCATGTTGTAGTACCTCCAAAGATGTTTGTCCAAGTCTAGCTGCTTGGCTTGAATGTAGTATAACAGGTGGGAGGTCACCTAAATTTTGGATCGGAGGGCGTGAACCAGCGCGGCGCAAGGACTGTAAGCGATTTATTAAAATTCAATTAAAAGTTACAAAAAATTAATCTTTACATCGGATGGCATACAAAAAAGACGGAAAACCCTTGGTATACAAAGGTTTCTCGTCTTTTTCGAATCTGCGAATTGGTTACAAAGCTGTATGGATTCAGACAGGCTAATCCCTGCTCTGGATGATCAGCAGCAGGCCGCTCTCGATGGTTACCGTGCCAGTCGGAGCGATCAGCTGGTTGCTGACAGCCAGCGACATACCGAGCTTCAATGTTGCCCCCTCAAGAGGGTATTTAAAGCCCTGCAGCGTTATGCCGGTGACCTCGGGTGTGATCGGAAGCAGCGATACATATTGATAACCCCGTTCCTGTACCAGAGCCTGCGATCCCGTCAGGGTAATATAATTGTGAAGATCCATGGCAGTGCAGCGAATCTGGCGCTGAAGCGGGCGGGTCATCATCTGAATACAGGCCAGCGTCTGATCGATACGGGTGCCTGTGACCCCCAGCAGCAAAATCTCCTCGGGCTGCTCCTCCAGAGCGAGATCCAGCGCCAGCTCGCTATCCGTCAAATCCTTGTCCACGGAGTCGCATGAGATCACTCTTTCGCAATTGTCCTGAATCAGCTTGAATTCATCCGGAGTAATGGAATCGAAATCGCCGACGGCTAGGTCCGGGATGACTCCATTCTTCACGAGAAACAGCGCTCCCCGGTCTGCGCCAATAATATAATCATCCGGTGCAAGTTCGTTCAGAAACTGGTCTGACAGAATTCCCCCGGCAAAAATGACGGCTCTGTGTACCGGCATTGCAATCCTCCTTCCACTACTTGATTCAGTATAAAGCAGAACCTGGAGTTGTACAATTGGCGGCATCAAGGCTAAAATGGAGAGGTGGCACACTACATATAGAATTACGGAGGAAACTGAATGCTGAAAGTGCTGTTTGTCTGTCTGGGCAACATCTGCCGTTCGCCGATGGCCGAGGCGGTTCTCCGGCATAAAGTGAAGGAGGCCGGGCTGGAGCACCAAATCTCGGTCGATTCGGCCGGAACGGGGGACTGGCATATCGGCAAGCCGCCCCATAAAGGCACGAGAGCCGTTCTGGATTCGTTCGGAATCAGTTATGAAGGCATGGCTGCCCGCAGAGTCGTCCCGGAGGACTTTGGCGGCTTCGACTATTTGATCTGCATGGATCAGTCCAACGGCGCCAATGTCCGCAAGCTGCCTGGGAGCGAGAAGGCCAACATCATGTTCTTTATGGATCTGCTGCCGGATGAGAGCCTGAGAGAAGTACCCGATCCTTATTTTACGGGTAATTTCGATGAGGTGTATCGCCTGGTTGATGCAGGCTGTTCCGTTCTGCTGGACAAGCTAAAGTCGCAGATATAATAATGTAGAATAAGCTTTGGATCGGCCAATGAAGACAAAGAAGAGGACGAGGTTCTCTTCCGCACCCTCTTTTGAAAGCGCAATCATGGTTCCTGTATCCTGCAATTTGTAAGAACTTGTTCACGAATTTAGGCTATCAAGCTCTGTTCAAGCGTTTAAGAAATAGAGGAGCGATTCCGGAAGCTCTTTCTGCCAGAAGCCCCACAGGTGACGGCCGTCCTTCTCCCGGTAATCTACCTTGGCGCCGCGCTCCTCCAGAAGCTGCTTCGCGTCGCGGTTCAGCTGGACAAAATCATAGACGCCCGTATCGGTCTGGTAGTCTCGCTCCTGAAGACCGACGACCATGTTGATATCGAGCCAGGACAGGTCGCTTTCGTCCTCGATCCATTCCAGAGTAAGCGGGTAGAAGGCTCCCGACAAGCTGAGAACCCGATGAAACAGATTCGGGTAACGCAGTGCCAGATGCAGCGAGACGCTTCCGCCAAGCGAGTCGCCGGCAACAATTCGTTCGGAAGGAGTACGGCGTACCGGATAATTCTCTTCGATATAGGGGATAATCTCTTCGGCGAAGCAATTCAGGTAGGCGTCGAACCGGCTCCCGAATGGCGCGTACTCCTGCGTCCGGACGGCGACATTGACTTCGACTCCTACTATTATGAAAGGTTCCGCGCCTTCCTCGAGAATGAGTCTGCCGGCAATCGTCGCGATCCGTCCGAAATTGAAGAACTCTTCACCGTCCTGGCAGTATACAACGGGATAGCTGAGGAGCTCATTATAGCCGGGCGGAAGGTAGACGCGCAGCTTGCGGTTCTCCTGCAGCTGGTCGCTCCAAAGGGTATGTTTGACAATTGTTCGTTTCAGAAAAACAGATTCATCCATGGCAGATCGGCACCTTTCCTGTCGGATTTTGCATTGATTCACGCGTTGAGTTAAAATGGATTTTGTGGCAAAAATCATTTACTTATTGAAAATGATCAAATCTGTTATATGAAAATCATCATACTGTTATACATACAAAGTATACGCGGTGTTAAATTATATGCGTATTCCTTTGACGAAATACAAGAAACAGGTGTATAATAATTCTATAACAGAGGCAGCCAATATTCAAATTGTTATTCAAATATTTTTGCTGAGGTGAAGATAATGAGTAAAGTTCCTTACGAAGTTTATACGGAGGATGTAGAGGCTCTTTCGGTCCTTTCCCCGGCTGGAGAAGTGATCAACAAAGACAAGATGCCCGCGCTTACCGACGATCAATTGAAAGAAATTGCTTACCGCATGATTTTCACCCGCACCTGGGACGACCGTGCCGTTAACTTGGGTCGCCAGGGCCGCCTTGGCTTCTATGCTCCAACATCCGGACAGGAAGCAACTATGGTCGGCAGCGAGTTCGCACTTGAGAAGGAAGATTTCGTCTGCCCGGGCTACCGCGATATTCCGCAGCTCGTATGGCACGGACTTCCGCTTCACCAGGCATTCCTCTATTCCCGCGGCCATCAACACGGCGGTGAAATTCCTGAGGATGTCAACGTACTGCCTCCACAGATTATTATCGGAGCCCAGATCGTGCATGCCACAGGCATTGCAATGGGCTTTAAATTGAAGAATGAGAAGAAAGTCGCCATTACTTATACCGGTGACGGCGGTTCCTCCGAAGGCGATTTCTACGAAGGCATGAACTTCGCAGGACGCTTCAAGCTGCCGGTTATTTTCTTTGTTCAGAATAACGGCTACGCCATCACGACTCCTTTCGCGAAGCAGACGGCTGCCAAATCGATCGCTCATAAAGCGGTTGCTGCCGGTATTACCGGCGTGAAGGTTGACGGCATGGATATCTTCGCGGTCATCCAGGCGGTTCGTGAAGCCGCAGAGCGCGCACGCAATGGCGAAGGCCCGACGCTGATCGAAGCTGTAACGTACCGTTTCCGTCCGCACTCCTTGTCCGACGACGCTTCCAAGTATCGTACCAAGGAAGAAGAAGGCGAGTGGAACGAGAAGGACCCGATCGCGCGTGTCGTGAAGTATCTGGGATCCAAAGGACTCTGGAGCGACGAAGATACCCAGCGCGTGAAGGACGAGGCGAAGGCCAAGGTTAACGAAGAAATCAAGATCGCGGAAAAAACCGAAAAAATGACCGTTCCCGGCCTGCTCGACTCCATGTTCGAGAAGACGCCGAAGCATCTTGAAGAACAAAAAGCCGATTTTGAATAAGGATTTTGAATAAGGAGGAACTGAAGGCTATGGCACAAATGAATATGAAAGAAGCGATTCGCGACGCGATGCGCGTCGAATTAAAGCGCGACCCGAATGTCCTGATCTTTGGCGAAGACGTAGGCCATGTTGGCGGCGTATTTCGCGCAACGGAAGGACTTCAGAAAGAATTCGGCGAAGACCGCGTATTCGATACACCGCTGGCCGAGTCCGCAATCGGCGGTCTTGCTGTCGGACTTGGCGTACAGGGCTTCCGGCCGATCGCCGAAATTCAGTTCGTCGGCTTCATCTTTGAAGCGCTGGACCAAATCGTGGTTCAAGCTGCTCGTCTGCGCTACCGCACAGGCGGCAAATATAATGCGCCGATCGTATTCCGTACGCCTTTTGGCGGCGGGGTAAAAGCGGCAGAGCTTCACACCGACTCCCTGGAAGGCCTGATCGCACAGAGCCCGGGCATCAAGGTTGTTATTCCTTCCAACCCGTATGACGCGAAAGGCTTGATGATTGCCGCTATCCGCGACAATGACCCGGTATTCTTCATGGAGCATCTGAATCTCTATCATGCATTCCGTGCAGAAGTTCCGGAAGAGGATTATACAGTTGAGATCGGCAAAGCCAACGTTGTGCGCGAAGGCTCCGATGTTACAATCGTTGCTTACGGCCTGATGGTACATACCGCCACCAAGGCTGCAGATGAGCTCGAGAAGAGCGGAATCAAGGCCGAAATTATCGACCTGCGCACCGTCAGCCCGATCGATATCGATACAATCGTCGAATCCGTCAAGAAGACGAACCGCGTAATTGTCGTTCAGGAAGCCCAGAAGAGCGCCGGCGTAGCCGCAGAAGTAATTGCTCAGATCAATGAAAAAGCGCTGCTGCACCTGGAAGCTCCGGTTCTCCGCGTAACCGGTCCGGACACTGTATATCCGTTTGCCCAGATCGAAGATACCTGGCTGCCGAACCCGTCGCGTATTATTGCCGGCGTCAAGAAAGTACTGGAATTCTAATCGGACTCAAACTTTATAGGGAGGTAATCGAGCGTGACTAAATTTAATTACCCGTTCCCCGAACTGGGCGAAGGCCTGCATGAAGGCGAAATTATCAAAATGCATATTAAGGCCGGGGACAAAGTAACCGACGAAGATATCATCATGGAAGTGCAAAACGACAAGGCGGTTGTGGAAGTTCCATGTCCCGTTAACGGTACCGTTCTTGAAGTATTGGCGAAGGATGGAGACGTATTCCGCGTAGGCCAGACAGTGGCTGTCATCGACGCGGAAGGCGATATTCCGGAACAAGAAGGCGGCCATGAGGAAGAACAGGGCGCCCAGGAAGCCGACTCCGCCAAAGGCAGCGCGGATACCGCTTCTTCCCCTGCGGCAACCAGCCCGTCTGACGCCAAAGCCGGCGAAGCGGTACCGGCTCCGGACCGCGATGTGCTGGCTACGCCTGGCGTTCGCAAGTTCGCCCGCGACAACAGCGTGGACATCTCGAAGGTGAACGGAACCGGCAAGAGCGGCAAGATTACCCGTGAAGACGTTGAAGCCTTCCTGAACGGCGGCCAGAGCGCAGCTCCGGCGTCCGCATCGGCTGCCGCAGAAGGTGCTCCAGCCGACAAAACTGCTGCACCTGCAGCCGCGGCTTCGGGCAATGTCAGCCTGGAAGAAGAGCGCGTGCCGTTCAAGGGCATCCGCAAGGCGATCGCCAATGCGATGGTCAAATCGGCATACACCGCTCCTCATGTTACGATTATGGACGAAGTGGACGTAACCGAGCTCGTAGCTTTCCGTACCCGCATGAAGCCTGTTGCTGAGAAGAAGGGCGTGAAGGTGACTTATCTTCCGTTCATCGTCAAGGCTCTCGTAGCGGCTTCCCGCCAGTTCCCGGCGCTGAATGCAACCATCGACGAAGAAGCGAACGAAATCGTGTACAAGAAATACTACAACATCGGTATCGCTACAGACACGGATAATGGTCTGATCGTTCCGGTAATCAAGGATGCCGACCGCAAGAGCATCTGGATGATCGCTTCGGCCATCAGCGACCTGGCCGCCCGCGGTCGCGAAGGCAAGCTGAGCCCGAACGAAATGAAGGGCAGCACGATCTCCATCACGAACATCGGCTCCGCCGGAGGCATGTTCTTCACTCCGATCATCAACTATCCGGAAGTGGCCATCCTCGGAACAGGCCGCATCAGCGAGAAGCCAGTCGTGAAGAACGGCGAAATCGTCGCTGCACCGGTTATGGCTCTGTCCCTGAGCTTCGACCACCGTCTCATCGACGGCGCAACCGCACAGAACTTTATGAACTACATTAAATCGCTGCTCGCTAATCCCGAGCTGCTGGTTATGGAGGTGTAACATATGGTAGTGGGAGACGCTTCACTCGATATTGATACATTGGTAATTGGTGCCGGTCCTGGCGGATATGTAGCGGCCATCCGCGCCGCCCAGCTGGGTCAAAAGGTTCTCATCGTCGATAAATCCGAAGTCGGCGGCGTGTGTCTGAATCGGGGCTGTATTCCTTCGAAGGCGCTGATCTCGGCGGCTCATCAATATGAGTCTGCCAAGCACGGCGAAGCATTCGGCATCAGCGCCGAGAACGTGAAGGTCGACTTCGCCAAGACGCAGGAATTCAAAGCCGGCGTCGTGAAGAAGCTCACCGGCGGTGTAGCTGGCCTGCTGAAAGGCAACAAGGTTGAAATCTTCAACGGTGAATGCATGTTCATCAGCACGACGGAGGCCCGTGTGTTCAACGACCACGAATCCCCGCGCTACCGCTTCAAGAACTGCATTATCGCGACGGGCTCCCGTCCGATTGAGCTCAAGCCCTTCCCGTTCGGTGGACGCATCCTGTCCTCCACGGAAGCGTTGGAGCTGCCTGAAATTCCGAAGAGCCTGATCGTTATCGGCGGCGGATATATCGGCGCCGAGCTCGGTCAAATGTACTCGAAATTCGGCACTAAGGTAACGATCATCGAGGGCTTGGATACTGTGCTTCCTGGCTTCGACAAGGATATGACCCGTCTGGTTGCCAAGAATATGGCGAAGACCGGCATTGAAATCGTAACGAACGCCAAGGCCGAAAGCGCCGAGCAGACCGACAAAGATGTAACGGTTAAATACTCCGTTAACGGCGAGTCCAAGGAAGTTACGGCTGAATATCTGCTCGTAACAGTCGGACGCCGTCCGAACACCGACGGCGAGCTGGGTCTGGACCTCATCGGCGTCGAGCTGGATGAACGCGGTCTGATCAAGGTCGATCATCAGGGACGCACCAACATCCCGAACATCTTCGCCATCGGCGACGTTGTACCGGGTCTGGCGCTGGCTCACAAAGCTTCTTACGAAGGCAAAATCGCCGCTGAAGCGATCGCAGGACATAAATCCGTTGTGGACTACAAGGTCATCCCGGCCGTTGTGTTCACCGATCCAGAATGCTCCAGCGTCGGCCTGACGGAGAAGGAAGCGAAGGATAAGGGCTACAAGGTGAAGGCCGGCAAGTTCCCGTTCGCGGGCAACGGACGCGCACTGTCCTTGAACAATGCGGACGGCTTCATCAAGATTGTGGCGAACGAAGAGAACAATCTGGTGCTGGGCGCGCAAATCGTCGGCATCGAAGCTTCGAACCTGATCGCCGAGCTGGGTCTGGCTATTGAGATGGGCGCAACGCTTGAAGATATCTCCCTGACCATCCATGCGCATCCGACTCTCGGCGAAGTGGTCATGGAAGCAGCTGAACTGGTCGAAGGACATCCGATCCACGTACTGTCCCGCTAAATACGTCAAGAGTCCCGCAATACACCGGGTATACACAGAAGGAGCGAAGACGCGACGCGTTTTCGCTCCTTTTTATAAAAAATGCCAAAGATAAAATTCCGGTTATTCAACTCACTCTGAACGTCTGATGCTGACGGAGATGCGCTTTCTATGATTCTCATCACGTTTTCCTCCCTTTTCTAGAGTTTGGTATGTTACATGTAGCGTGAGTCATGGTACACTGAAGAAAGATTAAGTATGGAGGAGCGTTGAAGGCTTGCGTAAATATCTCGATTTGTTGCAGGATATTCTGGATCACGGCACGCGCAAGAGCGACCGTACGGGAACGGGTACGATATCCGTATTCGGCCGCCAGCTGCATTTTGATCTCTCGGAAGGGTTTCCGCTGCTCACGACCAAGCGGATTCATTTGAAGTCGGTAATCCATGAACTGCTGTGGTTTCTAAAGGGGGAGACGAACATCTCCTACTTGAAGGAGAATGGCGTCACCATCTGGGACGAATGGGCAGACGAGAACGGAAATCTCGGGCCGGTGTACGGCTCGCAGTGGAGAGCCTGGGAGAGCGCTGACGGACGGCATATCGACCAGATTACACAGGTCATTGAAGCGATCCGCAGAAGCCCCGATTCCCGCCGACATATCGTCAGCGCCTGGAATGTCGGGGAGATTGATCAGATGAAGCTGCCTCCCTGCCATTTCGTCTTTCAATTCTATGTGGCGGACGGCAAGCTGAGCTGCATGCTGACCATGCGATCGGTGGACACGTTCCTCGGTCTTCCGTTCAATATTGCCAGCTATGCGCTGCTGACCCATATGGTCGCCCAGCAGACGGGACTTACACCGGGTGAATTTATTTGGTCCGGCGGCGATGTGCACATCTACACCAATCATCTGGAGCAGGTGGCGACCCAGCTGGCCCGTGAGCCTTACGAGCTGCCGAAGCTGGTAATCCGCCGCAAGCCGGACAGCATTTTCGATTACACGTTCGATGACTTCGAATTTGTGGATTACCGGTACCATCCGGGCATTAAGGCGCCTGTTTCGGTTTAGGACCGGGGAGGCTCGCTTGAACAGAAATGGCCGAAAGGAGCGGAAGACCGCGGTGGAGATCAGTCTGATTTGGGCTATGGGGCATGATGGCGTCATCGGCAAAGGAGGCACCATGCCCTGGCATTTGCCTCGTGATTTTGCCTTTTTCAAAGAGCGGACGATGGGCCGGGCGATGCTGATGGGCCGCAAAACCTGGGATTCTCTTGGAGGGAAGCCGCTGCCTGGCAGAACAAGCATTGTCCTGACGCGAGACGACAGCTTCAGCGCCGAAGGGGCGAAGGTCGTTCACAGTCTTGAAGAGGCCCTGCAGGCGGCGGGTGACGAGACAGAACTGATGGTGATCGGGGGAGCGGAGATTTACAAGATCACGCTGCCTGTTGCCGACCGGCTGATCGTTACTCTGATCGAAGAGTCATTTGACGGAGATACCTTCTTTCCGGAGATTGACTGGAGCCAGTGGACCGAGGTTTCAAGCGAAAACGGAATCAAGGATGAGAAGAATCCATATGATTACCGGTTTGTTGTATATGAGCGTCTGGACCGTAACTCAGCGACCTGACACCTCGTGTGAAAAAAGTACAAACAATCGGCAAATTAGTCCATTAACGTGACAAAGTGCTGAATGCTAATATAATTAAAATTAAAGCAATTAAACATTTCGCGGAATGTTGAAACCTGCGCGCGAAAAATTCATGTCATATGCGTCCCGCCTGGGCGGGTGCCGGTATGCACGGCAACATCACAGAAGAGAACGGATGGGGGAAGAACAATGTCGACACCTACAGGATTTATGGAGTACAAAAGACAGCTCCCGGGCGACCGCGACCCGGAGCAGCGTGTGAAGGACTGGGAAGAGTTTCACCACCACCTGTCTGAAGAAGAGCTGCGGACACAGGGCGCCCGCTGCATGGACTGCGGCACGCCGTACTGCCATACGGGAATCGACATGGCGGGAGCTACGCTTGGCTGCCCGGTTCATAATCTGATTCCGGAGTGGAACAATCTCGTCTACCGCGGACTCTGGAGAGAAGCGCTGGAGCGTCTGCACAAGACGAACAACTTCCCGGAATTTACCGGCAGCATCTGTCCGGCTCCTTGCGAAGGTTCCTGTACCGTCGGCCTGATCGGCCAGCCGGTGACGATCAAGACGATCGAGCTGGCGATTATCGACAAGGGCTTTGAAGAGGGCTGGGTCGTTCCCGAGCCACCGGAGAAGCGCACGGGCAAGAAGGTTGCGATCGTCGGCTCCGGTCCGTCCGGACTCGCCGCAGCCGCTCAGCTGAACAAAGCCGGTCATACGGTTACCGTCTATGAGCGCAGCGACCGTGTCGGCGGCCTGCTGACCTATGGCATTCCGACGATGAAGCTTGACAAGCGCATCGTGCAGCGCCGTGTGGATCTGTTGGAAGCCGAAGGCGTGAACTTCGTCGTGAACACGGAGATCGGCAAGGATATTCCGTCGCAGCAGCTCGTTGACGAGTACGATGCTGTCGTGCTCTGCGGGGGCGCAACCAAAGCCCGCCGTTTCACCGCTGAAGGCGGCGATCTGAACGGCGTCGTCTATGCGATGGATTACCTGAACGGAACGATCAAGAGCTACCTTGAATCGGGACTTGAGGACGGCGATTACCTGTCAGCTGAAGGCAAGGACGTCATCGTCCTCGGCGGAGGCGATACAGGCTCCGACTGTGTGGCGACAGCTCTTCGCCACGGCTGCAAGAGCGTGACCCAGTTCGGCACGCATGAGAAAGCGCCGCTGGTCCGTGATCCGATTGCGAACCCTTGGCCGCAGTTCCCGAACGTATACACACTGGATTACGCTCAGGAAGAAGCCAAAGCCGTGTTCGGCAAGGACCCTCGCGAATTCTCGATCATGACGACGAAATTCGTCGGCGACGAGAACGGCAACCTGAAGGAGCTGCACACCGTGCAGATTCACCGGACAGTTGACGAGACGGGCCGCAAAATCTATCAGCCGATTCCGGGCACGGAGAAGGTATATCCGGCCCAGCTGGCCCTCATCGCTATCGGCTTCGACGGACCGGAGCAGGACCTTATTCAGGAGCTGAAGCTGGAGACGGACCGCCGCACGAACGTCAAAGCCGCATATGGCAAGTTCAGCACCAACGTGGACAAAGTGTTTGCCGCTGGCGACATGCGCCGCGGACAGAGCCTTGTGGTCTGGGCAATCAATGAAGGCCGCGCAGCTGCGCGCGAGGTGGACAAGTATTTGATGGGCTCCACCGTGCTTGCTTAATCGACTAATCGATTAAACCGACTTAATCGGCACAGCAATTTGCCGATAAATGCCAATCAGGCGGGTTCGCACTTGACGAACCCGCCTTTTTCAAGTATAAGAATGTATAAGCTTTCAGTTGATATTTCATCTGCATTGACCGAGGAAGGCATGCCGCGCCCGCCGCAGGTACAGAAAGGGAGCTCACCGGCTGAGAGGCTCCCCGAAGCACGCGAATGCCCCCCGCCCCGGTAGCTGCGGCGAAGAAGCGCTTAGCTGTGAATTATGTCCTTCGGCGGAACGTCCCGATGGCCAGTTCACAGAAGTTCCAGTTCCAGGCCGAATTAACGGGATGCCACAGGCAGCCCTGCCGGAGCAATCGGAGCATCAAAGCGTGAATCCCCGCCGGTTCGGACCGTTATTTCCGGATTGAAGCCGCACCATCCGTCCCGCCTGGACGGAAAACTGCGAAAGGAGCCGGCCAGATTTGTGGCAGGTCCGGAGCTTCATATTGCCGCCTTCCGTTCGAAGGCGTCTTAGGGTGGTATAACGACACATTCGTCCCTGACGAATGTGTCTTTTTTTATTTTGAAGGAGGTCATACGATGCGCCAGAGCCATTTGCTTCAAAACACACTGCGGGAGCGTCCGTCCGAAGCCGATACGCAGGGCCACAGCCTGCTGCTGCGCGGCGGCTATGTTCGGCAGCTTGCCGCCGGCGTGTACAGCTATTTGCCGCTTGGACGCAGGGTTCTGCGAAAGGTCGAGGGAATCATCAGAGAGGAGATGGAGCGGGCTGATGTGCAGGAAGTGCTGCTGCCCTCGCTGCAGCCTGCCGAGCTGTGGATGGAGAGCGGACGCTTCGCCACCTACGGTCCGAATCTGATGAAGGCGGAGGATCGGCATGGCCGTTCCTTCGTGCTGGGACCGACCCACGAGGAAGCGGTGACCTGGCTGTTGAAGAATGAGGTGAGCTCCTACAAGAAGCTGCCGGTTCGGGTCTATCAGATCGGGACGAAATTCCGCGATGAGCTGCGTCCGCGCTCCGGTCTGCTCCGGGGACGCGAGTTCATCATGAAGGACGCCTATTCCTTCGACACCACGGAGGAAGGCCTGGATCAGTCGTACCGCGTGATGTATGAGGCCTATCACCGGATCTTTGCCCGCTGCGGGCTGGACTTCCGCGCGGTGGAGGCGGATGCCGGCTCAATCGGAGGCGAAGGCGGAAGCCATGAGTTCACCGCACTCTCGTCCATAGGCGAAGATGGCATAGCCGTATGCGGGTCCTGCGGCTACGCGGCCAATGTGGAACAGGCGGAAACGGCGGGGATGAAGGGATTGCCGGAAGCAGCTGAATCGCCTTCTCGGGGAGCTGCCACAACGCCGTCACTGGACAGAGCGGCACTTGGGGAATTTGGGAACATACAGATCAATATGGCATCAGACCAAATGCCGGGCGGCGGGGAAGCCGCCGGTTCAGCCTTTGGGCAGAACGCTGATCAGGCTCATGAACCGGAGCTCTTCCACACCCCAGGTGTGAAGACGATCGATCAGCTGGTATCGGCTTTCGGGCTCCAGGCCGCAGACATTATCAAAACATTGATCTACACGGCAGGCGGGCAGACCGTGGCCGTGCTGGTACGCGGCGATCATGAGGTCAATGAGCTGAAGGTCGCCAAGTACCTTGGCGTGCCGGAAGTGTCACTTGCCGAAGAATCCGCCGTGCTGGCGGCAGCTGGTGTCTTACCTGGCTATGTCGGACCAACGTCGCTCAAGCTGCCTGTGACGTTGCTCGTTGATTATGCAGTGGCCGATATGACTTCAGGCATTGCCGGTGCAGGCCGGCCGGATTATCATCTGCGCGGCGTTGTGCCGGACGTACATTTCTCGCTCCGGCATACGGGCGATTTCCGGAATGCGGCTGAAGGCGACATCTGTCCGCGCTGCCGCAGCGGGTTAATCGGGGTGCACAAGGGCATCGAAATCGGCCATGTGTTCAAGCTGGGAACCCGCTACAGCGAGCCGCTGGCGGCCTCTTTTCTCGACGATACCAGCAGAAGCAGGCCGATGATCATGGGCTGTTATGGCATCGGCGTATCCCGGCTGGTTGCGGCTATTGCGGAGCAGCATGCGGGAGAGGAAGGGATCGCCTGGCCTGCGGAGCTTGCCCCTTTTGACGTCCATCTGATCGTGGTGTCCATGCGGGACGAGGCTCAGACGAAGCTTGCGGATGAGCTGTATGAAACGCTGAAACGCTCGGGCGTCGAGGTGCTATTGGATGACAGACAGGAGCGGCCGGGTGTCAAATTTAAGGATTCGGAACTGATCGGAGCGCCGCATGTCATCGTGATCGGCAGGGAAGCTGGCGAGGGCAGAGTGGAGTTTGAACACCGCGGGGCTGGAGGCAAGGAGACCATTGATTACCGGGAAGCAATTCGCCGGATAACCGAATAGCCCAATAACTGGATACCGGGTAACCGGATCACTGGATAAGTGAATAGCGAATAACCGAATCGACGAATAGCGGATAATCGAATAGCGGATAACCGAATAACCGGATAAGCGAAAACCGTATAACTGAATACCGTATAATCGTATAACCTCGTTGCCCCATTCGGTACGGATTTGTAGTATAATTAACTGTTGCCCATGAACGGGATCATGACTGTAGATTGTACTAAAGAGATGAACGGGAGCGATTGTTTTGAAGACACTGATCATTGCGGAAAAACCGGATATGGGGCGCAACATCGCCGCCGCAATCGACCCGAAAGCCCAAAATCGCCGTTCCTATCTGGAAGGGGAGCAGTATATTATCACCTGGGCCATCGGGCATCTGATCGAACTGGCTGAGCCCGATGCCTACGATCCGAAATACAAGAAGTGGAATATCGGCGATCTGCCGATTATTCCCGAGACTTTCAAGCTGGTGCCGAACCGCAAGACGATCGATCAGCTGAAGCAGATCGGGGAGCTTGCGAAGCGCTGCGATGCCCTGATCAACTGCTGCGATGCCGGGCGCGAGGGTCAGCATATTTTTTCCCTGATTCAGCGGCATTTGAAGCTCAAGCAGCCGGTCAAGCGGCTGTGGATCTCGGACCTGACGCCGGAGACGATCCGGCGGGGCTTTCAGGAGCTGAAGGACGGCTCGGAGTATGAGAATCTGACCAAGGCGGCGAGAGCCCGCAGCGAGGCGGACTGGCTGATCGGGATGAACGGCTCCCGCGCTTTCACGACAAGGCATAATGTGCTGCTGTCGGTCGGGCGGGTGCAGACGCCGGTGCTCGCGCTCATTTATGAGCGGCAGAAGATTATCGAGGCCTTTTCCTCGCTGAAGTATTATCAGGTGGAGGGCATGTTCAAGCAGGGCGAGACGGCCTACAAGGGGATGTGGCAGGGAGACCGGCTAACGGATAAAGAGAAGGCCGACACTATAGCAGCCAAGGTCAAAGGCAAGCTCGGCCGCGTCTCCTCCTACGAGACGAAAGAAACGAAGGAATACCCGTTCCGCCTGTACGACCTGACGCTGCTTCAGCGGGAGGCGAACGGCAAGTTCGGCTTCTCCGCCAAGAAGACGCTGGATGTGGCCCAGGCGCTCTATGAGAAGCATAAAGTGATTTCTTATCCAAGAACGAATTCCAATTTTGTCACTGAGCAAAATATACCGGAGATGCATAAAGCGCTGTCCTCGCTTGGCGGAACGGCATATGAAGAGCTGGCCCGCGGCGCGGACCGCAGCCGGGTGCATAAAGGCAACCGGTTCGTCTGCAATCCCTCCAAGGTCGAGGACCACCATGCCATCCTTCCGACAGGCAAAAGGGCGAACAACCTTGGACCGGACGAGCAGAAGCTCTATGATCTCATCGTCCGGCGGTTTCTGGCCCAGTTCTATCCGGCTGCCGAATACAAGATGCATACGGTTCTGACCGAAGTGGAAGGTGAAACGTTCAAGACGACGGTGAAGGAGCTGCTCAGTCTCGGCTGGAAAGTCATTTATGCCGACCAGAAGAACGACAAGCCCGCTAGAGGCAAGGCTAAAGACAAGAACGAAGATGAGGAAGAGGAGACGGAGGTTCAGGAGCCTTTTTCCGTTGAACGGGACGGCGAAGTCCGGTGCGAGGACGCGGCTGTCAAGGAGAAGGAGACACAGCCACCAAAAGCCTTCACGGAAGGCACGCTGCTGAAGGCGATGGAGAGCGCGGGCAAGCAGATCGAGGACGAAGAGCTGCGGGACGCGATGAAGGACTCGGGGCTTGGAACGCCGGCGACCCGGGCGGCCACTATCGAGCGGCTGAAGAAGGTCGGCTATATCGATATGCAGGGTAAAAAAATCCTCATCACGCAAAAGGGCCGGACCGCCATTGAGCTCATCCGGGGAGCCGGCGTCGAGCTGCTGACCTCGCCGGAGATGACCGGCCAGTGGGAGCGCCGGTTGAATGAAATCTCTCGCGGCTCGGCCTCGGATCTCCAGTTCATGGAGAACGTGAAGAAATTCGCCGCGATGATCGTGGACAAGGTCCGCGCGCAGACCCGCGCGGACAAGCTTGCCTTCGAAGGCGCGGCGGCTCCGGCCGCGCCGGGCGGCAAGGCGCGCGCCCGCACGCAGCGCGCCGGGAATAGCGCCGCTGCAGGGCGCGGCGCGGACGGCGCCGGCAGCGGAGCCGGCGCCCGCAGCAGCCGGTCCGCCCCTGCGGGCGGCGGACCTGGCAGGGCCGTGCCGGCGGGCGAAGCGCCGGCGAGGGCCGCGCAGCCTGCGTCTGGAGCGGGGCCGAAGTTCATCGGCCCCTGCCCGCGACCAGGCTGCGGCGGCATGATCTTCATGGGCCGCAAAGGCTACGGCTGCTCCCATTACAAAGAAGGCTGCGGCTTCGTCATCTGGAAAGAGAGCTTCGGCCGGCAGCTGACAGACACGCAGATCAAGTCTCTGCTGGAGAAGGGCCGTACGGCGAAGCTGAAGCTCGTCCTGCCGGACGGCACGCCGGTGGAGGGCAAGCTGACGCTAAGAAGCCCGCAGACCGGCGAACTCGGAGTGGAGTCGCTATAAGGCAGCAGGTTCATGAAGTAAAATAACATGGCAACAATAAGAGCTTGAAGCAAAGGCCGCTTCCCGGTATGAAGGGAAGCGGCCTTTGCTATTGGTTAGCCTTGCGGTACTTGCCCGGTGGAACTCCGGTCAACCGGGCGAAGACCCGGTTGAAATGGTATTCGTTGGAGAAGCCGGTAAGCGCAGCGATTTCATGGATTTTCAGACTGCCGTTTGTCAGAAATTCCTTGGCTTTATTGATCCGGAAGATCGTTAAGTACTCGAAGATGGTGAGGCCTGTCTGCTCTTTGAAGGTCCGGTTCAAATAATCAAAGTTCGAATGCAGACGGCGTTCGATTTCGTCACCGGTCCATTTATAGGCGTAGCGTTCATGCAGCAGGCTCAATATCTCTTCCACCCGTTTATCCTTCCGGGACAATTCAGATGAGGCCGGGGCTTCGGAAAGGGCCGAGAGAGCGCAGCTTTTGGATATTCGGATCAGGATGTCGAGCATATTCCGGGAACAAATGAGCTTATACTCTTCATCACCGGCAGCCAGCGCCTGCATCGACTCCTCCATCTGCCCGCGAATTGCCTGAAAAGACGTTTCGGGGAGCTTCATGGTCTTGGGTATGAGGCATTTGCAGGAATCGTACAGACCGTAATCAAATGGATTGCCCTTGTAGTATTGGTGCTTTTTTTGCTGAAAATGCGCAGCCAGATCTTCTTGGGTTTCGATCATGCTTGGGATGAAGGTGTCCGGGGGCATATGAATAAAGTAAAAATCGACAAAGGCGTTCTTGTAGCCAGTATGGAAATGTCCGGGCTCCAGCAGCAGCATGTCACCATGATGCAATTCATACGGGACTTCATTTTCCTGAATATAGAGAACGCCATCATTAACCAGAAACAGCATGTATTCAGACGGCTTACGGGGAAAGTGCATCCAGTCATCCGGAAAAATATTCCGCTGCATAAAGGATGCCTTCGGAAACCTGTCGGTTGAGAGATAAAAATACATAAGCGATTCCTTTCTACTCAATCTGAATAGTCCCTTTAATAGCTATATCGTATCATGTACGCAGCTCTAATGGATAGTCGCTAAGAGATAAGATTGTGTCGTCCCCGAGTAATTCTTAACATGCTGGGCGGGTTATGATAAGGAGGCAACGGGCCCGTTAGGGGCGGGCTCGCCGACACCGTAGCAGGAGAGGGGCTTCAACATGGACAAGGGAATGCGCAAGCAGCTACTAAGCCAATTCAGACTGGGCGATATGCTAGCCAGGTATTTCAAGGGAGAAGAGAACGGGCAGGTGGAGCTTCAACTGATACCGGCCAACAGGGAAGATGATGTGCAGGAGCTGAAATTCTCAAGAGGAGACAGTCTCGTTCAAGTGAAGCTGCTTGGCGATATTTATCCGGGCTCATACGCCGGAGGAATGACGATGCGCAACAGTGGAACCGTCCAGCAATGCCGGTTCAAATTGCAGGAGACCGAGAGCAGCGGAGGAAAGTTCACGATCCGGACCGTACTGGAAGACGGAAGGAACCATGAATTCATTCATGAGCTGATCTGGTGCGAGGGAGATGCCGGTGTATCCTCACGGACAACCGCTGTGAACCGCTCCTCCGAACGAATGACGCTTGAAATGCTGTCGAGTTTCTCGATGAGCGAAATGACTCCTTTTCAGCAAGGAGACGCGGTCGGCACGCTGCGCTTTCACCGGCTGCGAAGCAAATGGAGCCAGGAAGCGAGGCTGATCACCGAGACGATCGAGGATTTGCAGCTGGAACCGAACTGGGTGCAGTGGCAGCCGAATTCCATACGCTTCGGGCAAGTAGGCTCCATGCCGGTCAAGGGATATTTCCCGTTTGCTGCGCTTGAGGATACCGAGTCAAATGTCACCTGGGGTGTACAGCTCGCCATTGAAAGCTCCTGGCAGCTGGAAATTTACCGGAGAGACGAAGGCATTGCCCTTTCGGGAGGCTTGGCCGACCGCGAATTCGGGCATTGGCTGAAAATTGTGGAGCCGGGACAATCGTTCACGACGCCTGAGGCCATTTTGACAGTGTGTACGGGCGGACCTGACTATGCCTGCCAGCGCCTGACACAGTTCGGAGAGAAGTACCTCCAGAATGCGCCTGAGAGCGAAGATAAGCTGCCGATTTTGTTTAACGAATACTGTACGACCTGGGGATTGCCGTCTCATGACAACATTACCGGCATTGTTGAAGCCATCAAGGGCAAGGGGATCGACTATTTTGTAATCGATTGCGGCTGGTTCGTGGAAGAGGGCAAGAGCTGGGGAGACGGCATGGGGGACTACATTCCTTCGGACCGGCTGTTCCCGGAAGGGATGCAGCAGACGATTCAGGCGATCCGGGATGCGGGCATGAAGCCTGGACTGTGGTTTGAAATCGACAATGTGGGCCGGGATGCCGCCGTCTATCACCGGGATGAGCTGCTGCTTCACCGGGACGGCATTCCAATCACGACCGAGAACCGCCGGTACTTCGATATGAGAAAGCCTGAAGTTGAAGCTTATCTGGACGAGAAGGTGATCGGCCAACTGAAGACTTACGGCATCGAGTATATGAAAATGGATTACAACGATACCATTGGTCTTGGATGCGACGGAGCCGAGTCGCTTGGAGAAGGGCTGAGACAAAATATGGAGGCCTCCATGCAATTCGTCCGCAAGGTTAGAGAAGAGCTGCCCGGTCTTGTTCTGGAGAACTGCGCATCCGGCGGACACAAGCTGGAGCCGCTTCTGATGAGCCTGTGCAGCATGGCTTCCTTCTCGGACGCGCATGAGACCGAAGAGATCCCCGTCATTGCGGCGGGTCTTCACCGGGTGATTCTCCCGAGGCAGAGTCAGGTATGGGCCGTAATCCGGAAGGATGATGATCTCAGACGGATTGGTTACACCTTGACCAGCACCTTCCTCGGCAGAATGTGCCTCTCTGGAGATGTTACGGAGCTTGCACAGGAGCAGTGGGCTGTTATTGAACGGGGAATGTCGTTCTACCGGAAGATTGTTCCGGCTGTTAAATCCGGATACAGCTATATTTTCTCCGACAAAGGGCTAAGCGACAGACATCTGACCGGGTATCAGGCTGTAATCCGGGTACAGCGAGAGGATGATCTGATCGCCCAGGGCAAGGAGCTGTACGAAGGGCTTCACCGGACGGCCTATGTCACGGTTCATATTTTTCATGGGGAAGTTCCGGCGGTCATCGAGATTCCGCTCCCTGAGGGATGCCCGGACCGGATTGCCGATCTGTACGCGGGAACGGATATTCGGGCAGAAGTCGTTGACCGGATGCTCCTGATTTATCCGACTTCCGAAATGGAAGCCGCCGCTATTTTGCTCGAATAAGAGAACTGAAAGTGATTGCTGCACGTCAAAAAGACACCTTAACAAGGTGTCTTTTTGGATCATTCCGTATTCGCTGTGCTCTGAGTGAAGAGTCCGGCATTATTTTTCTGCTTGCTTCAGCTCCTTGTCGATGGCGGCGGTCAGCGTCTTGTACTCGGAGTCTTGAAGAAGGATGCCGTTCACCATAAATTTCGGGGTGCCGTTCACGCCGAGCGAGCCAGCGGTTTTGAAGTCTTCCTTGACATCGAGCATATAGGTCTCGTTCTTCAGATCCTGCTGGAACCGGGCGTAATCGATGCCGTCGATGTTCTGTTTGACGAATTTCAGAATGAAGCTTTGGGTGGCCCAGATCTGGTTCTCGTCGCCCTGATTCTCGTACAGCTTAACGGCGTATTCCCAAAACTTCTCGTTGCTTTGATGATAGATCGCTTCCCCCGCACTGGCGGCCAGATAGGAATCCCGGTCAATGAAGGCGAAATTCATGAAATAATAATCGACCTTGCCGGTATCCACATATTCTCGGAGGAATCTCTGCATATACGTTTTCGTCCAATCTTTGCAGGCGGGGCACTTGAAATCGGCGAACTCAACGACCTTGACCGGGGCTTTCGAGGTTCCGAGATGAGGCTGTTTATCGTATTTGATGCCATCGACCTTGATCATGCCCTTTACGTCGGTATAGTTGGGCAGTTTATCCAGCTCGGCCGCTTCCGTGTCCTTTCCGTGAGTCCATGTGTACAGAAGCGCCCCGGCCAGAATGACGACCAGAATTCCAAGAATCATGGCAAGGGTGTTCGGATTGCGTGACTTTCCGTTCTTGGCGGGATTGCTGCTCATACCGCTCCTCCTGTGTTCTCTTGATTTTTCACAAAGAGGAGTATAAAGGCTTGGACGTCATCCCGATATGCCATTTGTAACAGGTATGAGAAGCAGCCGCTGTTAGCCGTGACCGGAGTTGCGGTGAAGGGAAGCTCCGCGAATGACATGTACCGCTTCATGAATGGAGCCGATCGTAATGACGGCCTGCTGCATGTCGCGCTGAAGCTCGATCATATTGTACAGCCATTCATTCTTCTGCTTCAGGTAGATGCTCTTGATGCCGGCTGTCACGGCAGGCTGTACATCGGTCCGCAGGGAATTTCCGATCATCCAGGTGCGCTCGCGGGTGAAGTTGCCGCCCTGCAGAATAGCTTCGAGCGCTTCGACATTTTTATGCTGACGGATATAGATCCGGTCCCCAAAATACAGATCCAGCTTCATCTGCTCGATTTTACGTCGCTGAATGGCATGGTCGCCTCCGGTGTACAGGTGAAGCTCATGTCCGTCCTGCTTCATGGAGTCGAGCGTCTCGACCATACCCGGATAAGCCTCGATCTCCTGGTCGTATACACTGAGACCGAGCTTCATCAGCTGTTCTTCGTGAAAACGATCGGCCGGACGGCCGTATTTTGTGCAGAAATAGCGGTAGGTGGCGATCAGGGATTTCGGAAAGTTGTCGCTCGCCAGACCTTTGGTGCTGACTGTCTCGACATCAATCTCAACCTGCTTGCGCCGCATTTCTTCGGTGGTTGCGCCTTCCGACTTGAACCATTCGCCCATCAGCTCGAAATATTGTCCCAGAATGAGGTCAAAATATTTGTTGCAGTGGACCAAAGTATCGTCCAGATCGAAAATCACTTGTTGTGTCCAATATTTCATGTCGCTCACTCCTTAGTCGGGTCAGGCCCTCTAATGTCTGTAAAAGTATTATAATCGAATATACGACTCCAGGAACATCTGAAGTTCCGAAGCGCCGTCCACCCTGATGCTGAAGCGCTCATTCTGTTCATCGCGCAGGTGGATGCGCAGCAGTCCGGCAACTCTCAGCATGAGGAGATGATGCATCAATATGTCCGCCGACTGGCTGGAGAATTCCGATTGAATCTCCCACAATGACTTGGGCTCGTCCGCCACGTAGCGGAGCAGGCGAAGCCGGACGGGGTCCGACAGCGCCTTGGTCATACGGAGCAGCAGCGTAGGCGGTTCATCTTCATTCTCCACGGGGACGTCAACCGGGTATTGAACAAGAATCAGCTTATTGTAAAAGCAGTACGTATTAATCGGCCGGTGATGCACGGTCGGCAGAAGGACAACCGTCTCAAGTTCCGGAATGTCCTGAATTACGATGCCCCCTGAAGCATATTCGATGAGCGCAGCGGAATCCATCTTGCTCTGAAGCAGCTTTTTCTCGGAGGCGTCCTGGATTAACAGCGCGAGCATCTTGGATTCGACATGGCGGAAATACTGATCATGCCATAGACGCAGCAGGGGGCCGTACCCGTCCTTGATCCGCCGGCATTCATCCAGCGTGAAGTTCGGCAAATACGGTGCGGCCATCTCGAACCATTCTTCCGCCGTTGCGGATTCCATGTCCCTGAGGAACAGTTCGACCTTTGCGGCGGGTCCGTGGGTGTAGGCCCAGGCATACAGCACATCGTAATCGTTGAAGGGCCAGTCCGCAGCGGTTCGGAGCGCCGCAATTTTGAGCGGGGGAATGCGTTCGTCTATGTCGCGCACCCAGTCCGGGCCGATATCGAGATTCGTAATCCATTTTCTCGTTACATATAGCATGAAGCTGTCGAGCAGCTCGTATACGGAAGACACATCGATTTTCAAATCATAATCCATGCGGCATGCAGTCCTCCCAGAAAATCTCTTTGGCTCAGGCTATTATCTCTTGTTTGGAATAGGGTTGTCCACTATAATATTGAAGGTTTGCCTTCAATTATACCGAAATCCAAGGGGGATATCATCCGTGTCAGACACAAGCGCAGCTCATCTTAGGCGCGGTGGAACCATTCATTACGCAATCCTGATCACCGTCATTATCGCAGCGGGGCTCAGCCAAGGGCTGCTGCTTCCCGTCATATCCATTATTCTGGAGCAGCGAGGCGTATCCTCTTCTTTGAATGGCCTCAATGCGGCCGCTCTATACATAGGCTCCTTCGCCATGACGATGATCGCCGAGCGGCTTCTGGCGGCATTCGGCTTCAAGAAGCTGATGCAGGGCGGACTTGTTCTGGTGCTGGTCTGCTTTCTTCTATTCCCGGTGCTTCCCGGCGTCAAGACCTGGTTTGTTCTCCGGCTGCTGGTCGGGGCCGGGGATTCGGCGATCAATTACGCGGCCCAGCTCTGGGTGCTGCTGATGACTCCGGCAGAGCACCGTGGAAGGAACCTTTCCTTCTACGGCATGTCTTACGGCCTCGGCTTCAGCCTGGGTCCGCTTGGCATTGGACTGCTGAAGTTCGGCGAATCGGCACCCTTCCTGGCCTTGTCGTTTCTCTTCGCGCTCGTGCTGCTGCTGGCGGCCTGGAAGCTTCCCGATTCGCGGCCGGAGAAGACCGCGTATCAGGACAGCGGCGCCGGCCGGTTCAGCAAGGTCTACAAGCTGGCCTGGTATGCGCTGCTGCCCGCGCTGCTCTACGGATATATGGAAGCCAGCCTGAACAGCAGCTTCCCTGTATACGGCCTGCGGGCGGGCTTCAACGAGGACCAGATTGCGGCGCTGCTGCCGTTCGCCGGGATCGGCGGACTGGTGCTGCAGCTGCCGCTCGGCATGCTCAGCGACCGGATCGGTCGCAAACCGGTGCTGATGATGGCCGGTACGGGCGGGGGGCTCGCTTTCGCGCTGCTGTCGTCGGGTGCGGGCTTCTGGCCTGCCATGGTCCTGCTGCTGATTGCCGGCGGTCTGGTCGGCTCCTTCTTTTCGCTGGGGCTTGCCTACGCCGCAGATATACTGCCCCGGGACCTTATTCCTGCCGCGAATGTGGCCTCGTCCTTTCATTTCTGCATAGGAAGCATCATCGGCCCTGCCGCCGGGGGCGTTCTGCTGCAATACGGTTATGGCGGGGAGGTATTCATTCTGCTCGGACTTCTATATGTCGTGTTCGCCGCATCGGGTCTGTTATTCTCGCCAAAAAGGAAGAATTGAGGTAAAATAGGAACAACTGCTCGCATGGCAATTGATCTTGCTTTTCAAGTACACTAGATGTAGAAATCGATACGAAACAGGGGAGACTTCAGTCTATGATTATCGTTGAGCACTTGGCCAAGGCGGCCGGACCGGAACAGGTTCCGGTGCTGCGCGACGTTGGCTTTCGGATGGAATCTGGCGAAATGATCGGGCTGCTGGGCGCCAGCGGCAGCGGCAAGACGACGCTGCTGCGCTGCCTTGCGCTGCGCGACAAATGGGATAAAGGGAACTTCCGGATCGACGGAGCGGATATTCTGGGCGGAGGCTTCGGAGCGAAGCGGAAGATCAGCCGCGAATGGGCGTTTTTGGAACAGAATTCGGAACTGAATAAAGAACGGACGGCGCTGAAGAACGTGCTGATCGGCCAGGCGGCACAGACGCCGTGGTGGAGAAGACTGACCGGCGTCGTGCGTACCGATGATTATATGGGCGCCATGGACGAACTGGAACGGCTCGGGCTGCTGGATAAGGCGAAGATGAAGACCGGACAGCTGAGCGGCGGGGAGCGCCAGCGTGTGGCCATCGCCAGAGCTCTCGTTCATGGCGCCAAGGTTATCCTGGCCGACGAGCCTGTAACGGGTCTTGATCCGAAGTCGGCGCAGAGTGTGCTGGAGACGTTAATGACGCTCTGCAAGGAGACCGGACTTACAGTGGTTGCTGTACTGCCTTTGGAGCTTGCAGAGAAATACTCGACCCGGATGTGGGTGCTCGACAAAGGCGTAATCAAGCACGACGTGACCGGCCGGCGGTTGACGGGCGCGGAGCGTGCGGGATTGATCTGAAGCGCCGGCTTCTCATACTCAGCTATGAAAGAGTGATTTCATTGAATATTCGCAGTCTAGCAGCAAGAGCATTTCCGGCGGGAAGATCGGCCGTCCGGAGGCTGTCTGCGGCGATGATGGCCCTGACGTTGCTGTCGGGCTGCACCTTCATCAGCGATCCTGTGTCGCGGATGAAGACCCCCAGACTCTCCGAGGACAAGGCGACCCTGATGGCCGCCATCAACTCGCTCAAGCTTGTCCGTCCAACCAATGACGACGACAGTTCCATCCGGACGGAGGATCTGAACGGGGACGGCGTTGAAGAATCGCTGGTCTTCTATGAAACGCCGGGCGAGGCGGTCCAGATCCACGGGATGATCCTTGCGAAGCAGGGTGACTCCTGGGTGAAGAAGCTGACCTTCGACGGCGCGGGCACCGTTCTGGAATCCGTGGAGATCCGCGATGTGACCGGTGACGGAATACCGGAGATCGTCGTCGGATATTCGCGCGGAGACGAAGGACTTCAGAAGGGGCTCGTCGTATACAGCTATTCAGGGAATACGTTGGAGGAGAAGCTGACGCTTTCCTACACCAAGTACGTAATCGACGATCTCAATGGAGACGGCAAGGATGATATTACGGTCGTCTCCCTGAAGCGGAACGAATCCTCGACGCTGACGACCTATCAGTACAGCTCGGGAGCATTTAAGGAACTGGATCGTCTGGAGAACCTGGACCCCTATATTAACAATTACTACAATATCGTCGTCGGCAAGGTAGCCCAGAACAAGGAGGGCATCGTGCTTGATGCAGCCGTGAACTCCCATTCGGCTTACAGCTACATGGTGGTGATGGAGAATAACCGGTTCCGCGTCGTGCTCTCTGGTGACGACCACACCTTCAAGGACAGCCGCATCCCGAGCACGGATATTGATGGTGACGGCATCATTGAAATCGGATTGATGGAAAGGCCGTCAGGCTGGGAGGACGTCGATGCCGACGCGATCCCCTGGTTCTACTCCTACTATAAATGGAACGGCAAGGAGGGGCTGATCTTCGCCCTGCAACAGTACCGCGATCCATCGGACCGGTATACGCTGGACTTTCCGCCTTCCTGGCATGGCAAAGTTACTGTTGACCCCAAATCGGTGCAGAACCAGTATCTCCGGTTCATTCTGTCGGATACGGGCGAGACGGTAGCCGAAATATCCTTCTTCTCGGCGGAGGAGTGGGATTTGATGAAGGGCAACGGCTGGCAGCTCTGGGGTCGTGACGCGGACCGCATTATCGCCTACCGGGGCAAGCTGGAGCAGAATGCGAACGGAATCAAGAAGGGGACCGCCACGGCCCCTGGAGAGAGGAAGGGAATCAATGAGTAAGGTACTGATACTGGAAGATGAGGATTCAATCCGCAGTTTTATTGTGATTAATTTGAAGAGAAACGGATTCGAGGTGCTGGAAGCGGCGGACGGCAACGAAGCGCTGTCCAAGCTGAATGCGAATCCCGATATCGATATCGCACTGCTTGACGTCATGGTACCGGGCATCGACGGATTTGAAGTATGCCGGCGCGTCCGGGAGAGCAACGAGCGGATCGGCATTATTTTTCTAACGGCCAAAGTGCAGGAGCAGGATAAAGTGTACGCCCTGTCGGTAGGAGCAGACGACCATGTCAGCAAGCCCTTCAGTCCGACGGAGCTTATCGCCCGCATCCAATCGCTTCTGCGGAGAGTGAACGTCCACAGGGAACAATCGGCCAAGGTGTCATTCCACTCCGGACCGTTCACGCTGGATCTGATTGCCAAACAGTTCAAACGGGAAGGGGAACTGATCGAACTGACTCCGACCGAATTCTCGCTCGTACAATTCTTTTTGGAGAAGGAGAACACGCCGCTCAGCCGCGACCTGCTGCTTGACCATGTGTGGGGCAAGGAGTACATGGGCGATCCGAAGATCGTTGACGTGAATATCCGCCGTCTCCGCCAGAAGATCGAGAGAAATCCTTCCGAGCCTGAGTATTTGCAGACGGTGTGGGGCCACGGCTATAAGTGGAAAGGCCAGGGACAATGATCAAGAAGGGGATGCGCAGACAAATTGTTTTACACTATATCCTGGTGGTCTTTCTGGCGCTTCTCCTGGTTGAAGTCATCTTTCTGATCGTCATAAGGACTTACTATTACGACAGTATCTACACTCGGATCACGACACAAATCAGCCAGGCGGAATATTTCTACAGGCTTTCGAACGGAGAGGATTCCCCGGTATCGCTGCAGGAGCTGCTGAGCACATTTGAGCTGAGCAATACGGAGCTTCAGGTGCTTACGCTGGACGGCAACATGATCACAAGCTCAACGGGCTTTCAGCCGGACCGGACGATCACAACAAGCGATGTGCCGGAGGCGGTGGGCGGCGGGGTCGGCAGATGGGTCGGCCGCCAGCCGGGTACGAACGAGAGCGTAATGGCGGTCTCCAAGGTGCTGCAAATTCATGGACGGGATACATATGTCCTGCGCTATGTCACATCCGTGGAGCGTGTCGACAGCGACCTGTTCAATGTAACCTTGCTGTCGGCGGGGATCGTAGTGGCGGTTCTGGCAGTCGTTACCGCGTTCAGCTTCGGACTCGCCAATTCCATCATCAAGCCGCTGAACAATATTACCGCCGTCTCCGCCCAGATGGCAAAGGGCAAGTTCAACATGCGAATCAAGGGCGACTATCGGTACGAGATCGGGGAGCTTGCGAACACCCTCAATTACATGGCCCAGGAAATTGTCAGAAGCAATCAGATCAAGGATGATTTCATCTCCTCGATCTCCCATGAGCTGAGAACCCCGCTGACCAGCATCAAGGGCTGGAGCGAGACGCTGATCTCCGGAGGGTATGATCCCGAGGAGACCAAGCTAGGCATGAGCATCATTTCGAAGGAAAGCGACCGGTTAATCGGCCTGGTGGAGGAGATCCTGGACTTCTCCAAATTGCAGCAGAACGAGATGAAGCTGTCGATCGGAACCGTGGCTGTCCGAGAGCTGCTTCAGGAGATTGTGCTGAATTTGTGGGCCAAAGCGGAGAAGAAGAGCATCCGCCTCGTGCTGGAAGCGGAAGAAGGGCTTTATGTAAGAGGAGATGCCAACCGGCTGAAGCAGGTCTTTCTGAACTTGGCTGATAATGCGGTCAAATTCTCCTATGAAGATTCCAATATTCTGCTCTCTGCCCGAAAGGTGAATGCGGAAGACGCGGAAATCATCGTACAGGACAGCGGAATCGGAATCAGCCAGGAGCATCTGCATCGCGTGAAGGACCGGTTCTTCCAAGTCGACTCGCTTAACGGCGGCACTGGTCTGGGACTTGCGATTTCCCAGCAGATTGTGGAGCTGCATGGCGGCACCATCGAAATTGACAGCGAGCTGGGCAAGGGAACGCAGGTCACAGTCTATCTGCCGCAGGCAGAGCCTGTAGTGCCGACGGATGAAGGGCGGCATATTGCCCTTCCGGCAGCCGATGAACACGGGGAGCAGGAGGAGAAGGAACAGTGAGTTTGCCAAATACGGGAGAGGTAATGACATCGATCGGGTCACTTACAGTGAGACGCGTTCAGGAGAACCAGACGGAAGCGGCAGTGAAGCTGCTTCGTGACGCTGCAGGCTGGATGCAGACGACAGGGCTGACCCAATGGAATCCGGAGCAGTTCACCGATGGGGAAGTGCGGCGGTATTTCACCGAGCGTGAAGTCTACATGGCCTTCAAGGACGATATCCCGGCAGCCGTATTTACGCTGCAATTCGGCGATCCCCAGTACTGGGGAAGCCAGAGCGACGACCGCTATGCCTATTTGCACCGGCTGGCGGTTGCTCTTCCCTTCCGGGGTTCGGGCATCGGCGGGGAGCTGCTGAAATATGCAGCCGTGAATGCGAAATCCTGCGGACACCGGGGCCTGCGGTTGGATACCATCGAGTACAACGTGAAGCTGAACCGCTATTATCAGACACAAGGTTTCCGCTACATGGGAACGAATGACGCCGGTGGCGGACGGCTGGTTAATCTGTATGAGAAGATCGAGGATGATGGAGACGATAAGGCGATTCGTCTGCAGTATTTCGATGAGTCGGATTTTAGCGTTATTGCAGGCTGGAGCTCATCACCCGAGTCGCTGAAGCAATGGGCCGGCCCTTCGCTGCAATTTCCGCTGCGGCATGAAGAGCTGGCGGAGTATATCCGCGAAGCGAACCGGCCCGCTGTGTCCAAGCTGCTGGCATACAGCGTCATCCACAGCGCCAGCGGCGACACCGTTGGCCATATCAGTCTCGCGAACATCGACCGCGATAACGGGCATGGCCGAATCGGCCGGGTCGTGCTGGCACCCGGCTGCCGGGGACAAGGCTATGGCCGGAGCATGATGGCCGAGGCGATGCGGATCGGCTTTGAAGGCT